>PBRZ01000056.1 GCA_002726085.1 Acidobacteriota bacterium | reverse complement strand
GAGCCGATGTCGGCGACGGGTTCGACCACGACCGGCCACGCGGACGACCCATGGACATCGCTCGGGGGATGGCGGTTGTCATGAGCCATCTACGGCGGCGGTTGAACCTGGACACCGTCACACGCGACACCGATGGCGCCAGCGGGCGCGTCCTGGTGGATGACCTCGACGAGGCGGTCGAGGTGCGATCTCTCGGCGACGGAGCCTACCGGGTAGCGATCGAGGGACACCGGTTCAACGTGGTTGTTGCTCGCGACGCGGACACCGATTGGGGCTGGGTCGATGGCCGCACCTATCGGTGGCCACGTGGGTCGCGGGACAACGACTCCCCGCTGGACCCGGACGACACGCCGATTGCCGCCACGACACCCGCGACGGTGAGCTCAGTCAAAGTGGCCGCCGGTCAGACGGTCGCGCGGGGCGACACGCTGGTGGTTCTCGAGGCAATGAAGATGGAGATTCCGCTGAGGGCGCCGCGTGACGGGCGCGTGACGGGTGTGCGGTGTGCGGAGGGCGACCAGGTGGACCCGGGTGTGCCGCTCGTCGAACTGGAAGACTAAGCGGTGACCGGCTCGGCCTCCGCCGCCGACTCGCCGGCGCCCAGCTCGGCCTCCACCGCCTCGACCACATCGGGGTAGGCCACCATGTCGATCGCGTCGTAGTCGCCCGGGCAGCCGAAATCTCGTTTGCCGGGCGCCGTCGGATTGCCGATGGTCACGCAGAGGCCGCACCCGATGCACTTGTCAATGCGCACGGCGCACACCCAGCGGTCATCGGCGTCCTTTTCCTCGACGATGCAGTCTGCAACCGGGCAGGCGGCCTGACAAATTGAACAGGCGAAGGCCCCGAAACATCGACCGGGTTCGATGACCGCGACCTTGCGCGGCGCGCGCTTGCGAGGCGTGTTCTGGAGCTTCGTCCACATAGAAAGAGGATTATACCTCAGCCGCCGTGCTGCGCCTCTGGAGCTTCTCCTTGGCGGCAGTGGGCAAGCGTGTTAGCCCACTGCCCAGCCGGCTTCAGGCTTCGGGCTACGGGCTTCAGGCGCGCTACGGGTTGCAATCCAGATTATTTCATGTCTATAAGGCATGAAATGACTGGACGAGGATATCTGGGGAGTTTCGAATTGATGGTGCTGCTGGCGGTCCTCCGCCTCGATGAGACCGCCTACGGCGTGACGATCTCGCGGGCGCTCGAGGAGAGCACGCGGCGCGACGTCGCGTTGCGGAGCGTCTACGCCGCACTGGACCGACTGGAGGACAAGGGGTACGTCCGCTCGACGCTGGGCGATCCCACGCCCGAACGAGGCGGCCGAGCCAAGCGTTATTTCCGCGCAACGGCGCGTGGCGTGCGCGAGGCTCGGTCGACCCAGCAAGCACTGAGCACGCTGTGGCCCGAGCTGCCATCGCTGGAGGGAGAAACGGCATGAGGACCAAACGCCCCCCATGCGTAGCCACGTGGCTCCTCCAGCATCTGGCCTCGGACAACGTCCCTCTCGCCGGCGATCTGCTGGAGGAATTTCGGGCCGGACGCACCGCCCACTGGTACTGGAGGCAGGTGATGGCTGCAATCTTCAGGGACATGCTCGATCGAATCTGGGCCCACAAGACGCTGGGGCTGCTGGCGCTCGCCGTTGCGGGTGCGTTCTGGCTTGGCAACAACATCCCGGCGCCAGGCGACAACCTCGCAATCCTGCTGACGAGGGGACAGACCGGCGGTGATTTAGCGCTCGACGACCTGCTCACCGGTGGCAACCTTGGTCGGGCCACGTTCTTCGCGCTGGGGATCATGCCGTATATGTCGGCGCTCACCATCCGCTGGATCATGCTCTTCATCTGGCCGTCTCTCAACCGCCGGTCCCAGGATGAGGGCCGAGGCCGTCGCCGGGACCTGTCGTGGGCGCGCTACGGAGCCATCGTATTGTGCATCGTCCAGGCGTCGGCGATCGCGGTGTGGTTGGAGCGGCAGACCAACGTGGCGGGCGGGCTGCCGCTGGTGAACGAGCCGGGATGGACCTTCCGGCTGACGATGGTGCTCACCCTGACGGCTACCACGGCGTGCCTCATCTGGCTCAGTGAACAAATCACCAAGCGCGGCATCGGGTGGGCCACGTCGCTCGTGTTCTTCGCCGCCATGGTGGTCGGTGTGCCCGGTGCGGTGGCCGCCGCATTGGACCAGATGCCCGCTGGGCAGGGGGGGCTACTGGAGCTGTCGGCACTCGCCCTCCGCCTGTTGGTGGCGTCAGGTCTCATGTGGCTCGTGGAGCCCGGTCGCCGCCGCTTCCCCCGGATGACGTAACCGAGCCGCCGCTCTGAGCGTCGACGGCTGCGGCCTTCAGGCTGCCGGCTTCAGGCGCTCCTATATCGACTTTCCGCGCCCGGCCACTGGCCACACGACCTCGACCGTATCGCCTCTGATGCCGTAGAGCTGGTCGTAGAGGTTCACCACCGGGTCGCAGTGCGACACGATGACCTCGAGCTTGTCGCCCACATTGTAGGTTCGACTGGCGTTGTCCTCGTACCGAATTGAGCCGAACTCGTCCGAGCCGGAAGTGTAGCTCATCCCGGTCTCGCCCTTCACGATCGGCCAGGGACGGTTGATGGTGTTCGCCTTGGCGCCCGCGTCGGTCGTCGCTCGCCCCTCGTACTGGGCGTTCAGCACCGTGGTCATCACGGTCAGCGCGGGCTGGAAGTCTGTGTAGACCTCCGGGTTCTCCTCGCCGCCGATACCCAGATACTGGGCGTCCATGAAGACGTAGCTCCCGACCTGCACGTCCGTCAACCCAGGAGTTTCGTGGTCGATGTTGTAGGTACCGGTGCCGCCACCACTGAAGATGCCAGTGTCGAGGCCGGACCGCTCCATCTGCACCTTGGTACCGACTGCCGCCTCAAGACTGCCCAGCGCCCGCTCTTTCCGCGCGGCAAACCCGCTGACGTGCTGCGCTCCGCCGTCGTAGCACAGCATCCCCTTGAGCTCGAGACCGGGCAATGTGTCGACGAGCTTCGCCAGCTCGAGCGCCGGTGCGCCGGCGGTGATGCCGGTGCGGTGCCCGCCCGGGTCGATGTCGACGACGATGTCGGCCACGACGCCGGCCTCCTTGGCCGCCTCGGACAGCTCGCGCGCGTTGGCCGCGGTGTCCACCGCCTGGATGAACCCGGCGCACCGCTTCCGGAGCTGCATCGCCCGTCGAATCTTCGGCGGCGTCACGTTGACCGTCGTCATCAGGATCTGCTCGATGCCATGCTCGAACATCACCTCCGCCTCGCTGATCTTCGCCGTGCAGATGCCGACCGAGCCGGTCGCAAGCTGCATCCGCGCGATGGCGGGACACTTGTGGGTCTTGGCATGCGGGCGACTGGCGATGCCGTTTCGCGCCACCGTCGTCTGCATCCGGTCGAGGTTGCCCTCGAGCGCGTCGAGATCGACACACAGACACGGCGTGTCGAGTTCCCACATCGAGACACCGGCCGCGAGCCTGCCGCCCGAGGCCTGCTCACGCATCTCGGCGGCGGTGAAGCCCTTCACCTCGGTGGACCTGGGAATCCAGACGGATGCGGCACCCGCGCCGGCCGCGGACAGAAAGTGACGACGAGACAGGGACTCGGTCATCGGCTTGCTCCTCTCAGCGGCTCCAATACTACTCCCTTCGTGGCGCCAGCGCGCAGGGCCAAATTGCTGGCACATCCCGGAGACTCTGCCCAACCGTCCCGCCAAGAGCAGGCCGTACGATCCAAAGTATGAGTGCCGTTCTGGGCCGACTGCTCGCAGACCTCACCAGCGCCTGCAAGAAACACTACGGTTCGCGCCTCCGAGCCGTCGCCGTCTTCGGCTCGGTCGGGCGCGGCACGCCGCGCCACGACTCCGATATCGACCTGCTCCCGGTGATTGATGACCTGCCGGACGGTCGAGTGGCCAGAGCCGACGACTTCACGCCAGTCGAGCGCGCCGTGACCACGGCGATGCTGGACCAAAAAGAGAGGCGACCTCCGAAGAGGTCGCCCCTACCTGCTGGACGGCATCACAGCCAAACTGCCGACGAGGCTATCCTGCCGCCTTGACCGACGCGACGGCGATGGTGGTGCCTGTGACGTCGCCGGTAATTGTGGCGTTCTTACCAGCCAACTCCAGGAGTTGCGCGTGTGCCTCATCACTGGCGGTCTTCAGCGTGTAGGACGTGTCGTCGACGGTGAGCGAGAAGTCAGACCCTTCCTTGATGCACATGAGGGTGCAGCTGGCAGAGGTGCCAGGCATCTGGTGGGTGAGACCACAGTTCGCATCGCCAACGGCGCCCGTCAGCGTCATCTCCTCGGCGCCGAGCGTCGTCCCACCGAGACCGAACGCGACCATGAGGGCCAACACAACCGATGTTCCCAGTTTCATGAACTCTTCTCCTGGTGACCGCGTCTCCTGGAGCACGGTCACGACATGTGCGCCATCCTCGCCGGCGGGGGCCAGCAAACTGAACCGGCACACGACTGCTGGGTAGAACACGCTGGAGCGCCAGCTTATTCCTGACCAGCACCAGGTTCAGGCTCCGGGCGGGAGCCGAGCCGGCCGTGGGTCTAGGGCAGCGGGGATTCTGTGGCGCTGGCCTTTCAGGCCTTCCATGAGAGGACCAGCCGGTGTCAAGCCCGTGTGGTCGATCAGGGACCCTGGCTTCCATCCGCACTCTCGGTGGGCTCTGTCGAGCCCGGTGCACGTTGAGGTCCGAACGTGGCCGGGTGCTGCTATCTGCGAGGCGGTCTCTCACGACCAAGGCCTGAATCGCAGTCACCCGGACACGGTCTCCTGAATCGGCCGTCCGTCCGTCGTCCAGTCGCGCCGCGCCCGCGCCGCCGGTTAGGCGGCGCGGGCCACCTGCGTCTGATAGCCCACGGGGTCGTAGACCTCGCCGGTTAGCCACAGCCGATGCAGCAGCACGGCCAGTTTGCGGGCGACCGCCACGACCGCCCGTTTCTTGGCGCCCTTCCCCCCCCGCCCGGCCAGGAGCAGGCCGCGCCGACGCAGGTCGGTGTCCGGCCCGAACGGTCCCAGGATGTACTGCGCTGCCGTGACGAGGGAGCGGCGCAGGAGTGCGTCGCCGGCTTTGGTGATCGACAGCTCCGGACGTTGCGCGCCCGACTCGCGGCGGCGCGGCCGCAAGCCGAGAGAGGCCCCCACCGTGCGGCTGCGCGGGAACCGGGTCGGGTCCTCGAGCGTCAGCACGTCGGTCAGGGCCGTCAACGGCCCCACCCCCGGCACCTGCTGCAGCAGCTCGGTGACCGGATAGCGCGTCCGCGCCAGCGTCGCCAACGTGCGGGCAGAGGCCCGGATCGAGACCGTCAGCTGCTCCAGCACGGCCAGCAATTCCTCGATCCCGGGCAGGGCGGGGCCGGCCGCGTGCGCGCGGACGCGGGTCGGGAACGCCTCGGCCGCACAGGCGGGCAGGCGGTGCCCCAGCGCCTTGGCCACCCCCAGGGCCCGTTGGGTCTGTTCACGCCGGTGCTGAATCGGCGCCAACAAAACGGGGTCAACCCGGCCCAACCGTGCGAGTCCCTCCGCATCCAGGCGGTCGCTCTTGGCATCGCTCTCGGCAATCAGCCGCACCCGTCGGGCATTGGCGACCACCACCGCATACCCCGCCGCCGTGAGGCCCCGACTGACCCACGGGGACTGCGGACCCACTTCCAGGATGACCCGGGCGCCGGGCCAGGGGGCCACCGCCGCCTGCAGCCCGCTCCGCGTCGTGCGCACCTGCCACCGCGTCAGGACTTGCCCCGTCGCATCGAGGACACACCCCGCCGTCTGCCGGTCGCCCAGATCCAGTCCGATCGTGATCCCGCTCGTCGTGATACCGTCGGCCATGCCAGCCTCCTTTTGGGCTTCGAGCCCGTTAATCCATTGGAGATCGCAAGATACTCCGTTGGAGGCTGGCCCTCTCATCCCATCTGCGTGGCAAGGCTGAAGCCTTGTCGCACGAATATCGAGACAACCGCCAGCCGACGGGCGCCGCCGGGATCACGGTGAGCCATTGGCTCGTACGGGTGGTTGGCGTATGATTCGATCACTGGATTCTCGTGGGGAGGTCGGAGATGAACACCGCGCGAAGCGTCTATGACCCTGGTCGTACCGGCTCACCTTGCTGGTGGCGGCCCGCGACCCGACCTGTGTCGTTTCTGCTTGGAGGCGTCCTGCTGCTGGCGGTGGTTGCCGTCGCGGCGGTGGCGGCCGGGCCAGGTCCAGCCGGATGGGTCGACGATCTGACGCCCATCACGGCGGCCGACTGGGACTACGACAAGGCGGCGCATCTTATTGAGCGCGCAGGCTTTGGCGCCACGCCTGAGGAGATCGAGCGGCTGGCGGCGATGACCCCGGAAGCGGCGGTCAACGAGCTCGTCGACTTCACCGCCATCGACAACGCTGCAACCCGGGCGTTCGACCCGTCGCCTATCTGGGATCCGGGGATGGATCCGTTCCCGAAGAGCCGGGCCGATGCGGTGCGCATCGCGCGTGAGACCGGGTCGTCGATGGGTGTGGCGATGTTGCCGGAAGGCGAATCACGCCGTCTCCAGCCGGTCGTCAACAAGTTCTTCTATGGGCTGCGGTCCAACGCCATCGAGACCCAGCGGCTCGCGACATGGTTCGGCGAGCGGATGTTGACCACCCGGCGTCCGCTCGAGGAGAAGCTCACCCTGTTCTGGCACGGGCACTTCGCCACCGGCAACGGCAAGGTTCGCGACACCCGGATGATGTTTCGCCAGAACGAGATGCTGCGCGCCAACGCCGCCGGGAGCTTCCGCGACCTGCTGGTTGGGATTCTGACGGACCCGGCGATGCTGGTCTATCTGGACAACGGCGAGAACCGCAAGGGACACCCGAACGAGAACTTCGGTCGCGAGCTGCTCGAGCTGTTCACGATTGGCGTGGGCAACTATTCCGAGCAGGACATCCGCGAAGCGTCGCGTGCGTTCACCGGCTGGACCAACGATGTCCTCGAGTTCCGGTTCGACGCCGAGACTCACGACGATGGCGAGAAGACATTCCTCGCGAGAACCGGCGCGTTCAACGGCGAGGACATCATCGACATCATTCTCGACACCCCGGTCACCGCCGAGTACATCGGTGCCAAGCTGTATCGGTTCTTCGTGCGCGAGGAGATCGACGACGTCACACGCACGGCGCTTGGCGCGACGTTCCGCGACGGAGGATACGAGCTGCGGCCGCTGCTCCGCCGAATCTTCCTCTCGCGCGACTTCTACAGCCAGGCATCCTATGCCAGCCAGATCAAGAGCCCGGTGCAGCTCGTGGTGTCGACCTACCGGAAGCTGGGTCTGACGACGCTGCCGACAATTCCCGATTTCAATCGTCTGACCGCTGGACTCGGTCAGACGCTGTTCAACCCACCAAACGTCGCCGGCTGGGCCGGTGGCCGAACCTGGATCACGCCGGCGCTACTGCTCGAGCGGGGCAATTTGTTCCGCGGCGTGCTGCTTCCGGACACCGACGGGTTCTGGGCACCCGACCGGTCGCTGCCGGGTCTGTATGCGCAAGTCGGACGGCGAATCGAGGCGGGGATGAACATCACGGCTGCTACCCAGGAGGGGGATGCCGAGTCGAGCCTGCTTGCGGACCGAGACGAGGACTACAACACCCGGTATGGTGGGTACATGGGGTACGTCATGGCCTACGACCGGCTCACGCTCGTGCCCAGACAGACGGCGGAACTGGACCTGGCTCGTCTGCTGGAGGAAGCCGGCGCGACGACCGTCGAGGCGATTGTCGACCATCTAGTACGGCGCTTTCTCCGTGTTCCTGTCGACGCCGCCGCGCGGGACGTGTTGGTGGCGCACCTCCGCGACGAGCTGGGCGACGACCGAATTGCGTCACCCACGCCGCAGGTAGAACGAGCGTTGCGTTCGCTGCTCTACCTGGTCCTGAGCGCTCCGGAGTATCAGCTCGCGTAACGCGATGAGGAGACAGGTGTCATGACAAGCAGCCATCTTTCCGGGTGCGGTTGTTCGCGGCGGGACTTTCTGCGGAAGGGGCTGTACGGGATCGGGGTCACGGCCGGTCTTCCGGTGCTGCTCAGCCGGACATCCGCGGCGCTCACGGCGCAGGCGCTTCGCGGCACGAGCATGGAGGCGCACCCGGAGCGGATCCTGGTGGTCGTCGAGCTCTCTGGAGGCAACGATGGCCTGAACACCGTCGTGCCGTTCGGGGACGATGAATACTACCGGGTGCGGCCCAATCTCGGCATTTCTGCCGCCAACGTCATCCCGATCGCCGACGGATACGGGTTCCACCCGTCGCTGGTTGGGTTCGAACGGTTGTACAAGGACGGGTTGATGAGTGTCGTGCACGGCTGCGGATACGACAACCCGAGTCTGTCGCACTTTTCCTCGATGGGCTTCTGGCACACCGGCGTACCCAACGGTGGGGAGCCACTCGGTTGGCTGGGGCGTCTTGCAGATGGCGTTTACGATCACGATGCGCAGGGCAACATCATCGTCAATATCGGCACCCGCCAGTCACCGGCAGTGCGCGCGCGGCACCATCAGCCGCTTGTCTTCAACGACCCGCGCAGCTTCCGTCGTGACGGCGCCGCGAACGAGCAGAGGGCCATCGAGGCGATGCGGCCCGGCACGCCCGCCAACCCGACACTCGAGTTCCTTGCGGCAACGGCCGACAACGCTATCGCGAGTTCGGAGTTTGTTCGGGAAGCTTCGGCCGGCTATCGCACGCCGATCGACTACGGTATCGGCGGGCTGTCCCCGCAGCTGCGCCGGGTGGCGGCGCTCATCGACGCCGAGATGCCGACCCGGCTCTACTACGTCAGCTATCAGGGGAACTCGTTCGACACCCATGTTTACCAAGCAGATCCACATGCCCGGCTGCTCGCCTATACCGCAGATGCCGTCCGCGGGTTCGTCGAGGACCTGAAGCGACTCGGCCGGTCCAACGACGTCGCCATCATGATGTTCACCGAGTTCGGTCGTCGGGTGGAGGAGAACGCCAGCCTCGGCACGGACCACGGGACCGCGACCCCGATGTTCGTCATCGGTAGCGACGTGAACGGAGGCCTTCACGGGCGACACCCCAGCCTCACCGATCTGGACGATGGCAACCTGAAGATGACGACCGACTTCCGGCGTGTCTATGCGTCGATGATCGAGGAGTGGCTCGGGTACAGCGACAGCGAGTCGATTCTCAAGGGGTCGTTCGAGACGATGGGGCTGTTTGCGTAGCAAGTTCCGAAGAACACGCGCCTGCGCGACGGCTACGGGCTACAGGCTGCTAGAGCAATCTCCGCGCCTTCTCCACGAGCGTCGTCCGCTTCAGACCGAGCAGCCGGGCCGCCTGTTGCTTGTTGCCGTCGGTCTCCTCCAGTGCCCGCTGGATAAGCTGCCGCTCGATGTCGGCGATGTAGGCCGGCATATCGAGTCGGCCCTCCGGGAGCGACACCAACACGGGCTGCTCACCGGCAGGTGCGTGCTGCAGCTCGGGAGGCAGATCACGGACATCGAACTGGGTGCGGTCGCCTCCGAGCGCGAGCGCGCGCTCGACCGCGTTCTCGAGTTGTCGGATGTTGCCGGGCCAGGCGTAGGCCATCATGCGGCGTAGCGCCTCCTGTGTGACCGTGATCTTTCGCGGTGGCACCTCGCGAGAGGTCAGCCGCTCGATGAAGTGCTGGACCAGCACGGGAATGTCTTCGCGCCGTTCGCGTAGCGGCGGCAGAAAGATCGGGATAACGTTCAGCCGATAATACAGATCCTCACGGAACAGTCCGTCGCAGACCAGTTGCGACAGATCCGCATTGGTTGCCGCGATGATCCGGACATCGATCTTAATCGTCCGGTTGTCCCCCACGCGCTCCAGCTCACGTTCCTGCAGCACCCGCAGCAATTTGGCCTGCAGACTGGAGCTCATCGCGCCGACCTCGTCGAGAAAGAGGGTGCCCTGGTGGGCGGTTTCCAGTCGCCCCTGCCGTGTGGCGACGGCGCCGGTGAACGCGCCGCGCACATGCCCGAAGAGCTCCGCCTCGAGCAGCGTCTCCGGCACCGCGCTGCAGTTCAGAGCGACAAAACGGTGCGTCCGGCGTGAGCTGTTGTGATGAATCGCCTTCGCCGCCAGTTCCTTCCCGGTGCCTGTCTCACCGGTCACCAACACCGTGCTGGTGCTCGCGGCCACGGTCTCGAGCAGCTCGAACAGCTCTCGCATACGAGGACTGCGTCCGACCAGTCCCTCGAACCGGTGGCGTTCTTCCAGCTGCGACCGCAAATACGCGTTCTCTGAGCGCAGCCGACGTTGCTCGAGCGCCGCCGCGATGACATGCAGCAGCTGATCGAACTGGAACGGCTTGGTGATGAACTCCGCGGCGCCCCGCTTGATTGCGTCGACGGCATCCTTCACCGTGCCGAATCCAGTCACGACAATGCAGACGATCTCGGGGTAGCGCTCGAGCGCCGCCGCGAGCACCTCGGCGCCATCGATTCCCGGCAGACGCAGGTCGGTCAGCACGACGTCGAACGCGAAGTCGGTCAGTTGCTCGACGGCCGCCTCGCCGCTCTCGGCCTGCACTACCTGATAACCGTACCCGGCCAATCGCTCTGCGGTCGCCTCCCGCAGCGGCGCCTCGTCTTCAACGAGCAGCAGATGTGTTTCTTTTTCAATCATTTAGTCGATAGCGCCAACATCTTGACACCCGCTCGGCGAGCTGGTCAAGCCGTCGTGTCGACCAGGCTGTGCACAATTCCTTCACCGGATCTAATGGCTTGGCCACACGGTGCCGATACCACTCTTCGAACCAGATGTGACGGGACATCATACGAAGCGGACCGAGTGGACCAAGGAAAATGGTGGGCCAGATGCGAGCGCCAGCGATGATAGTTGATAGGAAAACGATTTCGATCATGAAAGCCTGTGAGCTCGTCGGCGTGAGCCGGCGAACGATCTACAACTGGATCGCGAGCGGCAAGGTTGAATACGTCCGGACCGCCGGAGGCTCGGTCCGAATCTTCGTCGACACCCTGTGGCGAGAGCCCGAGACCGGAGCCGCCCACGTGACGTCGGCGCACACCGACGCGTAGTCTCCTCAGGGGAGATCGCAACACCTGCCGAGGCGATGCGTAGCCAAGTCCCATTTCCGCACCTGCGAACGGATCCACTCCAGATGGACCAGCCGACCGACCTCGGCGCTCTCTTCCATCGGTTGAACAACCAACTCGGGATTATCCTGGCGAACGCCGAGCTCCTCGAGGCAAAGCTGAGCGAGGAGGCCAACACGTCGCGGGCGTCTCAGATCGTGACGAGCACAGTCGAAGCGATCAGCGCGGTGCGGCACATCCGGGAACGCTGGCAAATCAAGTAGCCGGAGACCTCCCAGCTCTCACCGCGGCCTCTCCCCCTCCAGTCCACAGTCAATTTTTTGGCGATCGCCAGCGTTTGCCGTCAAGGCGTTGGCGGCGCAAGGGTCCTTCCCTCGGTCTCAATTCTTGTCAGTGTCATGCCAGAAATTAAATAAACATATATATATCAACATTTTAGATGGATTGATGCGCTTCGACTAGAGTTCGTCTTTTGTTCGTTTTCTCCTCGGTACTTCGATTGCGATATCCGGTGCCTGCGCGACGGCACGTCAGTTCGGGAAGACGCGCCGCCTAGATAACAGATACCGGAGGCGACCGCAATCATGAAAGCTCACGTACTCGACAGCAAGGATCACGACCGTGTCACGGCTGGCTTGCCGTTCGTCGAGGCCCTGGCACGACGCATGGCGGCGTCCATGCCGCACTCGATCGACCTCGGGGACCTCGTCCAGGACGGCATGATCGGGCTGATCGACGCCGCGCACAGATTCGACGAAAAACGCGGTATCAAGTTCGAAACCTTTGCTGAACGTCGCGTGCGAGGCGCGATGATCGACGCGCTCCGTCGCGATGCCTGGCCCCGCGGAATCCGGCGCGTCCGGCGCGAGCTCGAAGCGGCACGCGCGAAGCTGCGGCACGAGCTCGGCTCCGAACCGTCGCTGGCAGACTTGGCCGCGCACATGGGGTCAGACGAGACCAGGCTGGGACGGACCATCGTCCGGATCAACACCATCGAGTCGACGTCCCCGCTGGCGACGGTAGACACCGTCGACGGTGCCAACCTGCCCCCAGTGATGGTGCCGGCCGAGCTGCCGAGGCCCGACACCGAGTGCGAGCGTGGCGAGGTAGCTTCGCGCATCCGAGAGGCGATCAAAGCGCTGCCATGGCGAGAGCGGAAGGTGATCGGGCTCTACTACTACGGCGACGTGACGATGAAGCAGATCGGCTGCGAGATCGGGGTGAACGAATCCCGCGTATCGCAGCTGCATGCGCGTGCCGTACAGCGGCTGCGCAAGTCACTGGGCTCGGACCTGACTCCGGACCTGGTGGCATCGGCGATGAAGAAGCCAGCGACCATGCCCAAGCGGAAGCGACCGGCGCTGAAGATGGCAAAGGTGGGTCTGAACGCTCGGTTGGCGGCGCCTGCCGCCACCACGCGGAGACGCACCGCCTAGCCGATGACTTCCTGAGCGACCCGCAAGAGATCGTTCAATCGGAACGGCTTCGGCAGCCAGCGGCACCCACTGTCGGTGAGGAACCGTTCGGCGTCCGTGCCGGCAACGTCTCCGGTAACGAAAATCACGTGCCGCGCCAGCGTCGGCTTGCGCTCGGAGAGCAGCCGATAGAACGACGGGCCGTCGAGCCGCGGCATCTTCAGGTCGCAGATCACCAGGTCGAAGACCGCGGCGGCTACCCGCTCCAGAGCCTCTTCCCCATCGACCGCGCGTTCCACTCGGTATCCAGCATCGGTCAGCGCCTCGGCGACCGCGGTAGCGAGCGCCGGCTCGTCCTCGACGACCAGCACGGCGGATCCGGCAGCGGTCCGCGGTGGGGGGGGCGGCGTCGGTCCTGCTGGCGCGACGCGTCGGCCGCCGGTTGCCGCCGGCAACGAGACGCAGAACGAAGCGCCCGCTCCGGGAGTGGACGCCAGTCGGATCTTCCCGCCGTGCTCTTCGACAATCGCGTATGCGACCGTCAGGCCTAGCCCGGTTCCCGTTCCAACCGCCTTGGTCGTGAAGAACGGATCGAAAACCTTCGATTGGACGTCCACGGGAACGCCCGGGCCGTCGTCCTTGATCTCTAGCGCCACCATTTCGTTGGCGTCGTCGTACCAGGTGCGGACGATCAGTGTGCCCCGGCCGTTGGCCGTCAGCATCGCCTGCTCGGCGTTGATGACCAGGTTGAGTAGCACCTGTTGCACCTGGTGAGGATCGGCAAACACCTGTGGCAGACCGCTGGCCAGCGCCTCGAGCGTCGTCACGTTTGACACGCGCTGCTCGTAGGCGCGCAGTGCCAGCGTGTCTCGCACGGACCCGTTGAGATCGACCAGCGCTCGCGTCGTGTTACGTTTGCGCGCGAACGTGAGGAGGTTCCGCACGATCTTCGCGGCGCGCTCCGACTCGCTGAGGATCGTCTCCAATCCCCGCTTCGTGCCAGCATCGACCGGACGCGCCGCCAGACGTTCAGCCCACGTCAGGATCGTCGCGAGCGGGTTGTTCAACTCGTGCGCCACGCCGGACACGGTCTGACCCAGCGCCGCCATCTTTTCCGCCTGCAAGAGCTGTTGGCTGAGATCGCGGCCCTGATCTTCTAGCTTCCGCCGTTCGCTGACGTCACGCACGAGTGCTTCAATGCGCGAGTCGTTTCCGTCCTCAGCCAGATGCAACGTGGCTGTGACCTCGACCCACATCGAGCTGTCGTCGGCCCGGCGGAGGCGCAGCAGATAGTCGCTGACGGCGCCATCGCGTCGGAGCTGGGCGAGCAAAGCGCTACGGGCCCGCGGATCGACGAAGCGGTCCACCGCGAACGGCCGCACTGCGTCGTCCGGCTGTTCTGGTGCGAAGCCGAACATCAGTTTGAGGTGGGGATTCACCCCGAAAGTCGTGCCGCCGTCGGCGTCGAGCGTCCCGATGTACACGCCCTCCCGGATCGAATCGTAGAGGCTGCCGAGGAGCTCGGCTCGCGGCCGGCTGGACCGGCGCGACCGCCCGGGAGACATGCGGGATTATAGCAAGACGACGCTGGGTGTCCGCAGGCGGGTCGCGCCGAACCTATCCCCTGGGGCGAAAGTGCGCGCCCTTCTAGCGCGGAACTGCCGGAGTCGGTGTTGAGCTGGGGTACATCGCCGCGTATTTGGTGATGACGCCACCCTGGATATCGGAGACCGAGGCGCCCAGAGCATGCATCTGCATCGCGTCACGCGCGACATTGAGACAGACCGTTCAAGTCATGCCGTGGGTGTCCCACGACTCCACGGCGCCATTCGATGCGCGCGAACCGACGAAACAGTCTACGTTCGAGCGGTGTCCGTCGTTCTCACATCCGCAGTAGCACGGCACATACTCCAGAACGCCAGGGTTCTGAGCGGCGAACACGTAGGCCTCCTTCACGAGCTCGGGCGAACCAGTCATCTGCGACACGTAGGGTAGCGGCGGCATGGGCAAGTCGTTCGGCCCTTCTGGGGTGAACGGCGTGTCGCTGACAGCCGACGCGGCGAGACTCGCTGCCCCGGGCGCGCTGGCCGGCGTCGATGTGGATGCCTGGCTCATCGAGCCGGTGGCGTCCGGCGACGGGGCCGGGTCCGATGACCTCGACGCCACGAAAATGCCCCCGGCCGCGACGGCAACGACCGCGATGGCAATGATCGGCCAGGGAGTGCTCTTCGACGGTTCCTGGACCGGAGGCGCCGGACGAGCGTGCCTGCGATTTTTCTTTGAGCCCATCAGCCGATTGTATCATCGAAACTGCGGGCGTCGTCGACCCCACGCTGACGAGAACTCGTGTGCTTTCTCACGAGTTCGGGGAGAATACTTCTCGTGGGGGCAAAACGCGTCGGCGCCCAGCCATACCTCTGAGACATCGATGATTGGCGACACACGTCGGACCCGACTGTTTGCGGTCGGCCTGGTGATGGCTGTGCTGGCGCTCTTCCAGCGGCAGTTGCGGCTCGCGCTGGATGCCGCGCATGCGTTTGACATGCAGCTGGGCCTGGCGGTGGTGCCAAGTGCCGTGATCCTGGGAGTTGTGCTCCTGCTGTACCTCCAGGCGCGACACCACGAGCAACAGATTCGACACGCGGTGCGCGACGCCAAGAGCCATGAACTGCGGCAACGGGACTCGGTGTCTGAAGCGCTTACACGGTTCGGTGTCGCGCTGGCCCGTGCGAGCGACATGGCGACCGTTCGTGAGGTGGTTCAGCGGTCGCTGCGGCAGTTCAGCGGCGGCCGACCGTTCTGGGCCGGCGTGCGCACCAAAGGGAAGTGGGTGTCAATCTCTGGTGGCCTGGAGGAGTCGTCTGACATGGATCTGGTCGAGGGGGTCGAGCGGATGGCCGATCAGGCGCTGAAGCGATTCGAGGAGAGCGCAGGTACGTCGGAGGCGCTCGAATGGGAGAGCCGAGTCTACTTTCCGCTCGTCGTTGGAGAGACGACGGGTGGTGTCCTGACCGTGGAGGTGTCTGGTGCGGGTGCGCCAGATGAAGGGTTCGACTGGCGGCAAACGATGGGGACGGCAGCGACGCTCGTTGGCATTGCAGTTCGGAATGTCCAGCTCGCTCGCGAGGTGGAAGAGAATGGGGTGTACGACAGTCTGACCGGGTGCTTCAACCGTGCCCACTCGATGCGGGTGCTCCAAACAGAGCTGCAGCGTGCTCGTCGGCAACAGGCGCCGAGTGGGCTGATCATGCTCGACCTCGATCACTTCAAGGCGGTCAACGATACGTACGGCCACTTGTGCGGCGATGCGTTTCTGGTCGCCGCGGGACAACGTATCCGGGACATCCTCCGCAACAGCGACACGAAATGCCGTTATGGCGGCGAGGAGTTCATGGTGCTGCTGCCAGACACCCCACGAGCCGGGGCGATGCACGTGGCCGAATCGCTCAGGCTGCAGCTTGCGGAAACCAAGGTGATGTGGAACGGGGAACAGGTGTCGACGACGGCCAGCGTCGGGCTCGCGATGGGCCTGCCGAATGAAGTAGACCCGACCGCGTTGATCGGACGCGCTGACGCGGCCCTCTATCGCGCCAAGAACAACGGGCGGAATCAGGTCTGCGAGACCGTACTACCCAGCACGCCGTCGACCCCCGCGCCACACGCGGTGTAGGGCCTATGTTCTGAGAAGTCAGGAGAAGCCGCAGCGCTACGCCGGCTTCGGAGCCCGTTCACTTCGCGGGACCGAGCGCGAACGTCATCCGACCTTCCAATACGACATTGTCGTCGGTGGTTGCCACCCCGTGCAGCTGGCCCATGCGGCCGCGCAGCCGTTTCACGTTGACCTCGATGTTGATGATGTCGCCGGGGTGCGCCGGACGCCGATAACGAACCCGCTCGATGCCCACGAGATAGATGAGCTTCTCGCGGTTTTCCGGTTTCGCGAGAATCAGAATCGCGCCGACCTGGGCGACCGCCTCGGTCAGGATCGTCGGCGGCAGCACTGGCTGCTCGCCCGGTCTGCGAGCCAGATATCGCTCGTTGAGCGACACGTTCTTCACGCCGACGATCCGCTTGTCGATCTCAAACTCTGTGATCCGGTCAACCAGGAGGAACGGATAGCGGTGTGGGATGATGCGCTCGATGGCGGTGTAGTCGAGCGGCAGACTCAACGGTTCCATCCGACCAGTATAGTCCGAACGCCCGAACCGTCTTGAGCCGTCGACCGGGTCTTCCCGCGGGTGAATCAAGCAGGAAAGGGGCCGCGCGGAATCGCTAGTGCCCCACGAGACGGGATGCGGCGATGCCAGCGCCTGCCTGAGTTAACGCACCCCGTTGACTCCGCGCGACCTGCCCCCTTTGATTACAAGAGCCGTGCCGCCCACGATCCCGCTGAATACATTGGTGGTTTGACGGCGTCCCCGTGTCTGTCGTCCTGTCCAGGTGACGCGCGGGTCTCCTCCTGAGTACTAGCGAGGCTTCGCATTCGCACCCCTCAAGGGGTCTAGCCGATGTCACCCTCGGAAGATGTCAAGCCGACTTTCTCCGAAGGCGTCGCGTCTGATTCAGAAGGACGCGGAAACAGACAGGAGGCTCTGGTCATGCAGATGCGGTATGGATTCGTGCGAGTCAGTGTCGTGGCGGGCATCATGTGCGCGGTGCTCCTGGGGTTGCCCCTCGGCGCGACCGCTCAGTGGCGCTCCGGGGAGCGCGCCAGAATATTCGCGCCACAAGACCTTGCCGGCCGCAGTCATGTCGGGCTCTCGATCGAAGACGTGGCTGACAATGACGCGGCAGACGAAGGTGCGGTCATCGTCGACGTTCGTCCCGAGAGCCCGGCGGCCTCAGCGGGGTTCCTCGTGGGAGACGTTCTCGTCGAGTTCGATGGCGAGCGGGTGCGGAGCGCGTCGCAGCTGACACGGCTCGTGAGAGAAACACCGGTCGGTCGCACCGTTAGTTCCACCGTGGTGCGGGACGGAACTCAGGTCGAGCTGGAGGTGACGCCGGAACAGGGCGGCGGCGTCATGGCGACGGTCCAGTCGTTGGACCACCGCGAAGGCCTGGGGGACGTGGAGATCCTCAGGGACTACGTTGGCGGATTCGAGCCCGACGCGGCCCGGCCCTTCGTGTACGGTTTCCGGAGCGGCCGGGAGCCAGCGCGGCTCGGTGTCAACGTGCAGGAACTCTCACCACAGCTGGCCGACTACTTCGGGGTTGACGATGGCGTGCTGGTCAGCAGTGTTGAGGAGGAATCGGTGGGGGAGCAGGCCGGGTTGCAGGCGGGAGATGTCATCACCTCCGTGGACGGCCGTGTCGTCGAAGACATTGCCACGCTCAGGCGCCGTCTCTCGGCGGTCGACCCCGGCGAGGAAGTGTCGATTGGTCTGACCCGGGCCGGGCGTGAAATGGAGCTGGCGGCGACGACCCGCGAAGAACCCGCCCGACGGCGCCGTAGTCTTGAGCTGTTCGGGAACAATGGCCCCGCGATCTAGCGAAGCTCCGCCTCAAACCGACGAGTGAGCCGGGTCGGCGGCGGGCTGCGCTTCGCTAGGTCGCGTTCATCAATGTCCCCGCCTCGCGGGGACTGGGCAGGCGCCCATGCGAATACACCCAGCCACGCTGACGAGTGTCGTGCTATCCGCGGGCTTCGGCAGGCGGAGCCGTAGCGTCTGCGAGCGGGTCGGCTGAAAGCAGGGTCGCGAGCTGGGCCGCCATGATCGCGGCGGTGGCCTGCACCGCTTCGCTCGACTCCCACCCTTCTCGCAGCTCAGCCGATAGCACACCAACACAGCTGTCGGCCGCCATCAACGGCGCCGCCAAGGCGCCGCTCGTGGTGTCGTCGTGCTCGACGACCTGCATGCGAGCGTTGCGATAGGCGGCAGCGGTCGCGTTCTGACCGTTCTCGGGAATCGAACCCAGGCGCGCTAGGGTCCGCTTGGGGTATCCGTGCCCGATAGCAGGTCGCAGCGCGTGACCGCTCGAGTCCCGCAGCCAGATGATGAGACCCCCGGCGTTCATGAGCACGGCCGCTCGGGCCAGCAGCTCCGGGAGCTCGTTCGTATCCGTCAACCGACAGAGGTCGGTGCAGAGATCGGCGGCCACTCGGAGGTCCGGGACCGGCTCCGGACCGTTGGCTGCCGGCGGCAAAGCCACGTTGGCGGTGTCTCCGATGTCGGTCGTCTCGAGTGCCGCCACCGCCGTACTCTCGGCTTCGGTCGAGGGCCTGCGGCTGTCGGCATCCAGACCCAGATCGTCGAGCATCAACCGGTCTTCTGTCGACGGTGCCACCAAACCGGTCGCAGTCTCCTCCTCCGAGGCGATCGACACGACGGGGGTCGGGTCCTTTACGCGTGTCATCGGGACGAGCAGCAGGACCGCCAGCACGCTGACACCGGAGGCCGTAATGACCATGGTCGCCTGCGACGAACGGGCGGCTCGAATGGCCTCATTCCGCAGAGTGCGTTCGGTGGCGCGTGCCAGCTCGACATGCGTAGCGGCCCGTGCGGCAAGCTCGAGACCATCGGTGAAGATCAGATCGGACGCCAGGAGCGGTTGTTCCAGGTCGGCGTGGTCGCGGGCGCGCACGTCGATTCGTTCCAGATTCGCCACCGCGGCATCGGCCGAGTCGAGTGCCTCGATTGAAGTGGGATCGGTCGCGAGGCGCCGCAGATTTTCGAGGCTGCTCCGCACCGTGTCCAGGTGACTGTTGACCTTGGTAGTCCAGTAGACCCGATCCTGTCCCACCGCCACGTAGGCTTGCTGGGCGGCGCGCAGATCGGCGAGCGAGAGCGTCAGGGCCCAGCTGAGGTCGGTGAAGACACGCTCGACGTTCTGTTCGTCGTCCAGCGTCAGTTCGGAGAGTCGGATGTGATTGCCGGTGAATCCCAGCGTCGCCAAGGCCACGACCACGACCACGATCCGAATCCAGCGACGTCGCATCCTGAACAGCTACTATAGCATTGCCGTCTACAGGTTGCCGAAAAACGCCACACGCGATGACAGCGTCACTTCCAAAGGCCGCAGCCATCATCAACCCGGTCTCCGGTGTGTCCACCCGTCGCAAGGACTGGCGACGTCTCACAGAGCTCGCCCGCCGCACATTTGCCCAGGTGAACGTCCAGGCAGAGATCGTGTTCTCGGAACGCGCCGGGCATGCATGCGAGCTCGCGGCAGACTTCGCGCGCCGTGGGTTCTCGCCGATCATCGCCTGGGGTGGCGACGGCACGGTGAACGAGGTGGCCTCGGCGCTCGCGTTTCAGAGTTCGGTAATGGGCATCGTGCCCACCGGGTCCGGAAACGGGTTGGCCCGCGAGCTTGGCATCAGTCTGCGCCCCGAGCGCGCGATCGACACCGCCGCGCGGGGTATCGACCGCTCGATCGATGTCGGGGAGCTCGGCGGTCGTCTCTTCGTCAACCTTGCAGGGGTTGGCCTGGGCGCTTCCGTGGTCAGCTCGTTCAATCGCCTTGCCGGACGCGGGTTGCGCCGGTATGTCCAGGCGACGCTGTCAACGGTTTTCAGCCATGAAGCCGAGACCTACACCATCACGGTCGAGGGACGGTCGCGCGAGCACCAGGCGCTCATCGTGGAACTGGCGAACGGTCGACAGTATGGGAACGGCGCCGTGATCGCCCCGCACGCCAGGCTCGACGACGGTCTGCTCGATCTGGTGGTGGTGGAACCGCTCGGCCCGCTACGCGTGCTCATTGGCGCGTGGCGCCTGTTCAACGGCACGATCGATCGGGAGCCGGGTGTGAGCACGCGGCCCGCGAGTCGCGTTACGATTTCTGCCGCGCGGCCGATCCGATTTCACGTCGACGGAGAGCTCGCGCAGGGTTCTCGGTCGCTGTCGGCCGCGGTGCACGCGGGTGCCCTGCGCGTGAGGGTGCCTGGAACGTAACCGGAAGACCGGAGCGACGACACAGGAACGTGGGCCGAGGTGGAGGTTCAACAGCCCGGGCTTGAACCGACCATGCGGTGCCTTGCGTAGCTGGATCAGGTCCAGCCCCAGGTGCTCGTGACCGGGTCCCAGACCGCATAGCACTCATGCGCGACCCCGGTGTCGAGATACACACGGGGAATTGCAGACATCGTCCCGAGGAACACGACTTCTTCGCCGTCTCGAAACCAGGAAGAAACGATGTGACCCTGTGTTTCCTCGCCTGGTCCCGGTTGGAGCAGGGCTGACTCGATACGCACGCGCCAGCTCGCGGTCCCGCCCGTCTCGTCCGGCCCCGAGAAGATCAGCTCGTCGCCGTTTCGCGCGACATCAACGACCCCATCGACCGCGGTGATCTGTGACACGAAAGAATCTCGCAGATTCATCTCATCGGGTTCTACTGGTGCGCATGCTGCCACAGCCAGCAGACCGCCGAGGGTCAGGGCCCACACTCGTCTGATCATGGTTCGACCTCCGTGAGAGACGCAGGCCAATTATACGTACGCTTCGAATACTTCGGGATTAGAGTCCCGCGTTGGCAGCGCGAGTGTCTGAGCGAGGCCGGAGGATCGCGTAGGCTGGAAGACCCACCCCTCCGAGATGTTTCAGGACTTCCTTGGCCGGAGACGTGTCGAGGTCCTCGGCCTGGAACTTCACTTTCACGTAGTCTTCGAGACCGGCTTCGACGGCCGGGGCCTTCAACGTGGTCTTGTCCATCGTCAGACAGTTCTTGCACCAGGTAGCCCACATGTCGACCAGCACGAACTTGTCCTCGGCGAGCGCTTCTTCGAGCCCCTGGCCGAGAGAGGCGTGCCAGCCCTCCTCCAGCAATTCCTGCACGCTGTCGGCCACCTCGGTGGGGTCGACCCAGCGCTGCGCGAATAGCCCGTAGCTCAGGTAGCCGTAGTAGACCGCCGTCCCGAGGATAAAAACGCCGAAGGCGTACTTGACCCGGATCATCCAGGCGCCCGGCTTGGGCATGAACGACAGCCCGGCGCCCGCGATGGGCCACGGCAGCGCCATCCCGATGCCCAAGAAAAATGGCAGGGCGAGGGCAACGGTCGTGCCGGTGCCGTAGAGGTTGCTCGAGAAGACGATGACCTGGATTACCACCGGTGCGACACAGGCGCCGGCCAGCAGCGCGGCGACCGCCCCCATCCCGAAGGCGACCACATACGAGCCACCTTCGTTGTCGCCCATCGTCAGCTTCGACTGCAACCGCGAGAAGTCGATGGCCAGGACGTCGAACATCGCCAATCCGAGCACGACGAACAGCGCCGCGATGCCAACATTGAACCAGGGGGAGGAATTGATCGTACCAAAGGCGCCGGCGGTCAAAATGACCACCAGTCCCAGAATGCCGTAGACCAGCGCCATCGCGAGCCCGTAGGTCCCGCCGAGGGCGAAGCCGCGCATGCGGGAGCCGGCCTTCGTGCCGGCGCCGATGATAGCCAGGTTGATCGGAATCATCGGGAGGACGCACGGGGTCAGGTTCAGAGCAAGTCCGCCCACCAGAATCAGCGCCAGGATCGCGATCGGACCGCGTCCCTCGAACCATCCCTGCTCACCTTCGCCCGATTCAGCCGCCTCCATGAATCCGAGGAACGCCTCGGTGTCGAGATACCCGCCCGTGCTGGCCAGGATCTCGAACTCGTCGAGCGTCGCCATCACGGAGAGGTCGTCCAGGATGGGTGCCCTGACGACAGGGGCCGGCGTCGGGTCGGCGGCAGCTGCGTCGGCCAGCGTCAGCCCGGCGAACAGGTCCAGGTGCACGGTGTTGAGCGCCTGCGTGTCCGGGACCACCGTCAGGTCGAACAGTATTTGGGCGTTCTTCGGGGCGAAACACATCCGGTCGTTGCAGGCCTGATAGCGAAATGTGCCGGGGACCGCGTAGGACCCCGGTGCCAGCAACGCGTCGACGGTCAAGGTCGCACCGATCAAGAACTCCTCCTCGAACACCGCTAGCGGGTCCTCGACGCCGACCTGCTCGAGCAGCACTGCCTCCGGAAATGCCACTCCCTCCACGGAGATGCCGTCCGGCGGGTCCAGCGTCAGCACCGTCGGGATCAGGAGGTCGTCCAGGGGCGTGTTCGAGTTGACGTGATAGCCGGGGTCGAGCTTCACCTCGAGCGCCACACGTGTGGTGGTGCCGAGATGAGCCGCATCGGTCTCGGCGACCTCGCTGATCGCCACGTCGGGCGGCTGTGCCGCCACCGGAGTCGCCAACCCGGCCAGCAGGGCGAGCGCGGCCCCAGACCGCAGACAGCCACCGAAAAACCTGGTCGATCTCACTGTCGCCTCCACTCACGATTCTGGGGCCGCGGGTCCGCTGCGATACCCAAGCTCGTCAAAACGTTAGACGCTGCCGCCGCCCGAGGGGCTTCATTCCCGAGCCCCGTCGGTTGCAGAAGGGGGTGTTCGTGACTCCTGCGCCCCCGATCATATCAAGGTGGGGGGCCGTTCGTGGACAACCGGCCTTGCAGGCGGGCCTCTGGAAGTGCCACTCTGGTGAAGTCCAATGGTACATCTCCTGGGTCGCGCCGTTCCGGTTCTTCAGTGGGCCCTGGCGGTTGGGTTCCTGGCCGCAGCCGTCGTGGTCGGCGCCAGCGTTGTTCGGGAGCTGCGTCTCGCCACCGGCGACAATGCTGGCTTGGCACAGGCAGCCGACAGCGGCCAGTTGCCCGCGAGTGTTCCCGCCGGGGCCATCAGTCTGCCGGTTCTGCTCTTCGACGACGGGAAGGGGATACGGGTGGGGGACTCTGCGACACACATCGCCGCGCTCCTCGGCCGCACCGCCGAGGTTGGACGTCACGAGGTCGATGCGGCCGCGGACGGCGAACGGCTGACTCGGTTCTACGACTACCGCGGTCGGCTCTTCGTGCTGGTCTTCACGCTGGCTGAATCGCACACCGACCCGACGGTCACCGCCATCTACCTCGAAGAATGAGGCGTGTTATCGGTCGATCTCTGCCAGCGCCACGTCGTCTCGGTTGACACGCACGCGCCGCACGCGGCCCCGCGCCGGCACCCGGACCTCCGTGACCTGTTCGGTCACCGGTACGACAACCGCTTCCTCTTCTCCCGACCGGTAGGTCAGATCCACGGTGACCGGCAGGTCGAACAACCGTTCGGTCAGCTGTTCGAACCGCAGTACCACCACCTCGCCGCTCGGGGTCGCCTCCGTGTGTGACGAGAATCTCAGCTCCGGCAGCTCGGCTTCGTGTATCCAGCGGTCGAAGAACCTGTCAAGCGACCGCCCTGCCTCGATCTCGAACGCCAGCTGCAGCGCGTCGGTCCCTGCCTTCTGGAAACGCCACTGATGGTAGAAGCGTCGTAGCCCGGCGAAGAACGCATCGTCGCCGGTCAACCCGCGCAGCATGTGCAAGACCATGGCGCCCTTGTTGTAGACCAGCGCCCGAAAGACGCGCGTCTCGCCATCAAGATGACCGAGCCGGTAGCCCAGATAGATTGGGCCTTCGTCGGAGTGCCGCATCGCCCAGCGCCGCATCTGACGGAGGATGTCACTGAAGACCTCGGGCCCGCCGTCCTGCTCGGCATACAGCGCCGCGAAATAGTGGGCCATTCCCTCGCTCAGCCACTGCTCGTGGTAGTTCTTCCAGCCGACCGCCTGTCCCCACCACTGGTGGGCAATCTCGTGCGCCAGAAAGAAGGGGGGGTAGCTGCTGAAGCTCACCGGATCGGTCTGCCACGAGATCAGGATGCCAGGTTGTCTGGGCAGCTCGTGGTTCATCACAGCGAAGTAGGCGGGGCTGTGACCGCCCGGCAATCGGCTGTCGGTCAGGGCCACGGTCATGGTCGGATAGGGGATGTCGCCCAGCAGCGACGCATAAAACGACGCGATGTCCGCCGTCTGGTCGGCGATCGCCTCGATCTCCTCGATGCTCCGCGGGCTGCCCTGCACGTCGATTGCCAGCGTGTCGTAGAACACCGCACCATCTGCCCGCGTCACCGCCGGACGTACGACCTCCTCGGTCAGCTGCACCTGGCGCACCGGCGATGCGTGTTCCTTGAACCGGGAGATGAGCGCCGACAGGTAGCGCGCCGGCTGGAGCGCCACGAACGAAAACTGGCCCGGTCCGTCCTGCAGAGAACGAGTGACCGGCGGGTTCGTGTCGAGAGGGTTGCCGCTGGCTACGATGCCCCATCCGGGGGGCGCGGTCAGCTCCATGGTCGCCGTCGCGTAGTCGGTGACGCGCGCCTGCGGGTACCAGTAGCTCCGGTTGCTGTAGACGTAGCGGGGCTCGCCTACGCCGAACAGTCCCTCGGCTTCGAGCACGAAGACGCGGGTGGCGATCCAGCTTTCCTCGAGCTGCTGCGCTCGCAGATCGCCCGCATAGTTCACGGTGATCGTGAACTCGGTGCCGCCGGGGACCTCCGCCGGCAGGTTGACGACCACGTTGTTTTGCCCGATGAGCCGGAAGAACAGCAGCGGTCCGAGCTCGTTGGACGTGATCGACAGGACTTCCAGCTCGTCGGCCAGCCGCAGGCCGAACGCTGCAATCGGCAGCCCTTTGACGCGCACCGCGAGCCGGGTCGTGCCGACGATGCGACAGCCGATGAGCTGGGGCGCCTCCCGGTAGGACCGCTGCGTCACACCGAGCGGCTCGAACGAGGCCGTAATGTCGTAATCGAGCACGTCGAGGGGCTCGACATCGTCGTCGCCGAAGTAGCGTCCTTGCGTTGCTCGTTTCCGGGCCGATGAGTACAGCGAAATGATTCGACTCGTCGCGCGTTCATGGAGCGAGATGTCCTCAGCCTGCTGTGCCGACTGGGCGTAGGTCAGTGTGCCGTGGCGCTTGGTGCGCACTTCAGCCAGGAAGTCGCCGACGCCGGGGCTGAGTGACCACAACCGATCGCTGACAGTGGAGAGGTCGAGCGTGAACGACAGCCCGATGAACTCCTCGAACACCGCCGTGGCCTTCCTGAGCATATCGGGGTCAACCGCTTGCTCAACGAGGCCGCTTGTCGAGACCCGCGAGTTGAAGACCTCCGGATGCACCCGCACAAACGCCGCCTCGAACTCCGCTTCGAGCGTCTCGTCACCGCTGAAGATGCGGACCTGACCCCGCTCCGCCTCCGGCTGCGGGGTGAAGCTCATGATCCCCTCACCGAGCAGCACGAGTCCGGTCACCCCGTCTTCTGTCTCGGCCACGAACACCGAACCCTCGGTCAGGGTCAGCGACAGATCTTCACCCAGTACCACCATGTTGTCGGCGGTGTATTGCGTGGTGGGAGTCAGTGTCAGGTGGCGCAGGTCGTCGAGCGAGTCGATGTGGGTCTGGTCGCGGATACGCCAGGCGGTGTCGTCCTCCTCGCGCACGATCTCGAGCTGCCAGGTCTCGAGCCGTCCCCGCATACCCGCTTCGGAAAAGACCTCGACGGTCAACTCGTAGCCGGTGCCCTGAGGCAGGTCGTCGATCGGTATGCGGAAACGGGGGCTGATGGTAGCGCGTTCGACATTGGGGTACAGCTGTTCGCGCGCAAACGTCATCGCTGCCGCTCGGTCGGCGGCCGGTGAGAGCAAGGACAGATAGGCCTCGGGCTCGCCTGCCAGGACCGCCTGTTCCAGGCCCGCGACCAGCGCCGGGTAGGTGGGCGTCTCGGTCGTCTGGGCCGCGACAGGGCCGGCAAAGGCCGACACCGAAACCAGCACGGCGAGAAGGCGTCGCGTCATGTTCATGAGACTCGTTCTAGGGCATCAGGCTGCCGCACGAAACTGCGCCGTGAATGCCGCAATCTTGTCGTAGATCGCTTCGAGGTCCGGTGGCGGCGACAGGAACACGATGCGCAGGTAGCCGTCGCCTGGTGCGGTGCCAAACCCCGAACCATGGACACACAACAAACCGGTCTCTCGAAGCAGCCCGAAGACGTAATCCTCGTCGGTGAGGCCTGGCGGAAGCTCGACCTTCGGCATCGCGTAGAAGGCTGCCTTCGGTGGGACGCACGAAATCCCTTCGATGCCATTGAGTCGTCTGGTGCTGACTGCCGCGCGCTCACGCAGCGCGTCGAGGAACGATGCCTTGTGGTCGTCGCTGGAGGTCAGCGCCGCCATGATGGCGAACTGCATCGGCCCGGCGCTGCAGAGCCGACCATCGGCCAGCTCTTTGATCGCGCCGAGCNCCGCGTCGAGCCGCTCGCCGCCGCTCACGCCGAGCCAGCCGGCGCGCCAGCCGGGCGCCTGATAGGTCTTCGAGATCGACGAGAAGGAGATAACCGGTGCGTCGGGGTTCAGCGATCCGATCGGTGGCACCGGCGCATCGTAGGCGAGGTCCGTGTAGACCTCGTCGGCCAGCACCACGATACCGTGCGTGTCGGCCAGCTCCAGCAACGCGCGCCGGGTCTCCTCGGTGTAGACGGCACCTGTCGGATTGTTGGGGTCGATGACCACCAGCGCACGGGTCGCCGGCCCAATCAGGCTCTCGATGTGGTCCAGGTCAGGCATCCACCCGTTGCTCGGGTCGGTATGGTAGTAGATGCTCCGAGCGCCCAGCTTGGTCAAGGTCGCCGTGTAGAACGGGTAGGTCGGAACCGGCACAAGGACCTCGTCGCCGGTGTCGACCAGCACGGACAGCACCAACTCGATGCCCTCCGACGTGCCCGAAGTCAGGATGACGCGGTCCGGCCCGATCGACAGTCCCGACGCCGCGTAAGAGGCGGCGACGGCCTCACGGACCTGCCAGATGCCGGCGGCCGGTGTGTACCCGTTTGCGCCCTCCCGCATCGCTCGTTCCACGGCCTCGACCAGATGCGGTGGCGTCCGGAAGCCAAAGGCCACCGGATCCCCGATGTTGAGATAGGTGACCGGTCGCCCACTGTCTTCGACCTTCTTGGCCTCGGCGACNACATCGCGGATGGCGTAGGCGAATCCCTCCAGACGGCTGCCGACGGCGATCGGCGCGAGGGCACTGGTAGCCATGCGCCCAGTTTATCCCACCCACGGTGACCGCGCGGGCCCCGTGGCGGCTCACCTGGCTCGGCCAAGCCACTCGTAGGCAGCCTCTTCGGTCGAGAAGACCCGACTCTGACGGCTGCTCACCAACTGGCCATACAGCATCGCGAGGGCCGTTTCCCGTGGCGAATCGACGACAAACGCTCTTCGACCCGTCGGCGTGATGCCCTTGCTTCGAACGGCATCCNACAACGATCTCAATTCGTCGAGGCCGAACTGACTGTCCAATTCCCGCGCGTCGATGATGCTGTCGTAGCTCGGGTCATACAGCGGGTGCCTGCCGTACTCCTCGCCGATTTGAGCAATGTCACTTGCGTGAACGGTGCCACGGACGCGTAGCACGACCAACTTCTTGTCCGCGTCGATGTGGAGGCTGCGTCCCGGCCCCTGATCGGTCTCACTCCGGGCGGGACGCTGGAGTGCGTCACGTACTTTGTGCAACAGGTCACGAGGAGTGAACGGCTTGTAGAGCAGGTCCTCCGGACCGGCAGTCACTCCGCGACGGACGATCGCATCGAGTGCGTAGCCCGACACGTAGAGTGTTCTCATCTCCGGTCTGGACAGACTGACCTGACGAGCGAGCCCGGGTCCGCTCATGCCCGGCAGCACGACGTCTGTCACCAGCAGATCGATGGTGCCGGAGTGCCGCTCCACCACGTCCAGCGCTGCGGCACCTGTGCTCGCGTCGAGAACGGTGTGACCTTTGGCGTTCAAGGCGTCACGCATCAACGCACGCAAATCGTCATGGTCTTCGACCAACAAGATCGTCGTCGCACCGGACGCCCGCGGAGGAGACGGTGCCGCTCGTAGCGCCGGTTTCTCGAGGCTGTGCCTCCGTTGCTGCGGCAGGTCGATGTGAAAGGTCGTGCCTCGACCCACTTGACTGTCTACTTCGATGCCCCCGCCACTGTCGGTGATAATCGCATATGCCATCGCGAGGCCGAGGCCCGTCCCCTGCCCCTCCTCCTTGGTCGTGAAGAACGGCTCGAACATATGGGACAGGGNTTTCTCATTCATCCCGGTTCCGGTGTCGCTCACACTCAATCGGACCTGTGGACCCACACCGACCCCCGTCTCGTCCAGTCCGGCCCGATTCCTGGTGGTGATACTCAACTCCCCACCTTCTGGCATCGCATCGCGGGAATTGACCGAAAGATTCAACAGGACTTGCTCGATCTGACCGCGGTCAACCATCACGACGCCGAGATCCGGGCCAAGGTCGACCGAGACTGCAATGTGCGTCCCCAACAGCCGGCCCACGACCTCGGTCATGTCGCGCACGACCTGATTGAGGTCGAGCAGTTGCGGTTGCACGACCCGCTTACGGCTGATCGTCAAGAGCTGCTTCGCAACCTTCGCGCCCTGTTCCGCCGCCCGACTGATGGCCTCGGAACCGGCACGTAATGGGTCGTCAACATCGAGCCGTTTCAGTTGAAGCGACACGCGGCCCTGAATGACGGTGAGGAGATTGTTGAAGTCGTGGGCGATGCCGCCGGCCAGGCGTCCGATCGCGTCCATCTTCTGTGCCCGCTGCAACTGCACCTCCGTCTTGCGCAGCTCTTGCTCGGCCGCCCTGCGTTTCGTGATGTCCCGGTGTCTGCGAGCTTCGGCGCGGGTCCGGTCGGCAATGACGGTGCGCAGCCGTTCCTGGGCACGTTCGAGCTCGAGCGTTCCTCCTCGTGCCAGTCGCGTCTGCTCGACGATGGTTCCAATCAAGCTGGCTGCCGTGACCGCACGAATCTTCGCGAGCTCGACGACCCGAGACGGACGGGGCTCATAGGCGTGGGCCTGCTTCCGGATATCGTCCACATCCACCTGGAAGCGGGTGGCGAGCTGTTCGTGTGCGTGTGGCTCGAGAGCAGGATTCCCGTGACCCATCGAGATCGCCCCGACGACCTCGTCGGCGGCGACAATGGGGACGGCGAAAAGTTGGATACCGCCAGGACATGAACGTTCGATGGATTCGCCCGCGTCCATGCTGGCCTCTGCGCTCCCCCAACAGTGCTCGTGGCAGAGCCATTTGCCACAGCCGATTGCGTCGCTGTTGTTGTTCGTCTCGCACAGGCGGCGCGAGCTCTGGTCCATGAGTCGGCACCAACCCGACGCAAAGATGCCAGACGCATAGTCGCCACGGCGCTCGTAAACCGCCATCGACGTCTCGAGTACATCGAGCGTGTCTCTGGCGACGTCTGTCAACAGCTCGGGGCCAACCGAGTCGAGGATGAGTCTCTCTGTGTTGAGAGTGGCGAGATCGCCGTACGGTTGTTCGTACTCGTGGGCGGGCACGGTAGAGACCTCCGGGGACGACCGAAAGTGAAACCGGTGCTCAAACCCAATCACTTCAGGCCAAAAAATGATGGCACCGACGCAATCATATCAGCGTAGCAATGATGATCTTGCACTTACGTAACGACCTGCAGTCGTGTGTCACGGTTTCTCCCACTGGGCGACCCTGCGTTATGCTCCCGTCATGGCAATCCGCACGGAGCTGACGCTGCGATTGGAGAACTCCCCGGGTGCGCTTGCGCGTCTCTGTCAGGCACTGGCCGACGAGAAAGTCAACGTCATAGCGATGAATCTCGAGGGATCCGGGGTCCTGCACCTGGTGCCCGACAACCCGGTGCACGCCACGGGCCTGCTACGCGCCCGTGACTATGCGTTGGTAGAGCGGGAGGTGCTCTATGTCCAGCTACCGAACGGACCCGGCGCGATCGGGTCGGCGACTCGGATGCTGGGCGAAGCAGATGTCAACATCGATTACGCCTATGCCACGGCAATCAACGAGCATCAGATGACCGCGCTCGTCGTAGCCGTCGACGATGCACAGCGCGCGTCGACAGCTGCTGGAATGTAGGCCGGGGGAACAAGCGGCCTGTCTCGCCGCAACCTCCGCCGAAGGCTGACAATCGGGCAGTCGGATCGGCAAAGCCCTCGACCTTCCTCCTGACTTCTGAGGGGAGTTCGTTCCACATGCGCCTCTACATCGAGACGATGGACGCGGTGCTCGTAGACTACGAGCCTGACGGGCGGGTGAGGCTGGACGACGAAGACTGGTCAACGCCGACGCTCCAGGAACGCCGGGCNATCCTGCATACCGCGCAGACCGAGATCGAGCGCCTGCAGGATCTGGTGCTGGCGCTCGATCCAGGCGACACCGGCTGACGTGCCTTCAGGCCTCTTCGGCGTGCGCCGTGGACCCGGCCGAAGGGCCGGTCTCCCTCGTTCCGTCTTCGGACTCTGTCGGGGTGTCGGCTGCCTGGCCGACAACCACACTGGCGGGGCGCAACACCTCGTCGCCAATCCGATAGCCTTCCTTGATCACCGAGACCACGTGGTTGTCCTTGGCGGCGTCGGCTGGGGACGTGGTGATGGCGTCGTGCAAGTCGGGGTCGAACGGCCGACCCTCCGCTTCGAGACGGATCACGCCGAGTCGACCGAGCTGGGCGAGGAATTGGGTGCGGACCAGCTCGACGCCGGTCAGAAGCGACGCGGCGTCGGTGCCGGTCTGGCCCGCGGCAATGGCGCGGTCGAGGTTGTCCACGACGTCGAGCAGCTCGGCCAAAAACGTCCGCCGGTCGCGTTCCGCCTCTTTGCCGAGCTCGCGCCGCATTCGCGCTCGAGCGTCCTCGAACTCCTGACTCGCAGACTTGTATTTTCCGGCGTACTCCCGGACGGTATCGTTCAGCGATGCGACCCGCTGTTCGAGCTCTTCGACATACGCTGGTTTCCGGCCGGCGGCCTCTACCCCGTCGGCAGCCGTATCGTCTTTGGTCTTCCACCAGCGCCGGTCGACGACGCGCAGCTCCTCCGCCTCGGTGTCTCCCTCGTGCTGGGTGTTCGGCGTCCGCGGGCCGATTGACGGGTCTGNCGGCGGTGACGCCTCGTCACTGTCACTGGTCGTCGTCATTGTCAGGTTCGTCATCTCCGTCAGAGTCGGGGGGCTTCGAGCGTGGCTCGACATCGAACTGAAGCGCGTCGTCGGTGAGCCCAATGCGGACGGTGCCGCCATGTTCCAGGCGGCCGAAGAGAATCTCGTCGGTGAGCGGGTTGCGCACCTCGGTCTGGATCAGCCGCGCCAGTGGTCGGGCGCCATACTTGGGGTCGTATCCCTTTGTGGCCAGCCAGGCGCGCGCGTCCGGCTCCAGTGTGATCGCGACGTGGCGCTCGGCGAGCTGTGTTTCCAGCTGCAGGATGAACTTCTCGACGATCGTCTCCACGACATCTGGCGCCAGACTGTCGAACGTGACGGTCGTGTCGAGTCGGTTGCGGAACTCGGGGCTGAAGACGCGCTCGATAGCCGCCTTCGTGCGACCTTTGTCGCCGGCTGCCCGATCCTCGCTGAACCCGATCGACGCGGAGCTCATCTCGCGTGACCCGGCATTCGAGGTCATGATCACCACCACCTGCCTGAAGTCGGCCTTCCGGCCGTTGTTGTCCGTCAGGGTCGCGTGATCCATCACCTGGAGCAGGATGTTGTAGACATCCGGGTGGGCCTTTTCGATCTCGTCGAGCAAGAGCACGGCATACGGATGCGCCCGAACGGCGTCGACGAGCAGTCCGCCCTGCTCGAAACCGACATAACCGGGTGGGGCGCCAATCAGTCGCGCCACGGCATGCTTCTCCATGTACTCGCTCATGTCGTAGCGGATGAACTCGTTCCCCAGGTGGATGGCCAGCTGCTTGGCCAGCTCGGTCTTGCCGACCCCGGTCGGTCCGGTGAACAGGAAGCAGCCGGCCGGCCGGTCGGGCTGTCCGAGTCCGGCCCGAGCCCGCTTGATCGCGGTCACCACCGCGGCGACGGCGTCATTCTGCCCAAACACCACACGACGCAATGCGTCGTCCAGTGTGCGCAGCCGTTCCTTGTCCGAGACGGAGGCCTGTTTTTCCGGGATGCGGGCCATACGCGCGACCACGCGCTCGATGTCGCTCGCCGCAACCCGAAGACGGTCGGTACTGGTGGAGTCGGCTTCGATCCCCGGGGTCTGAGGCACGACGTCCACCACGGCGCTGCCAGTGTCCGGTCCGGCGGTCACACTCGCCGGCACGCGCGGCTCGGTCGCGGGTCTGGCGGCGACTATCTTCGCGCCCGCTTCGTCGAGCACGTCGATGGCACTGTCTGGTAGTCGCGAGTCCCGCAAATGCCGGCTGGCGAGCTTCGCCGCCACCTTCAGCGCACCCTCGGTGTAGGTCACGTGGTGATGCTCTTCGTAGCGCGACCGCAGCCCCCTGAGGATTTCGACCGTTTCATCGACGCTCGCCTCTTCGATCACCACTTTCTGGAGCCGGCGCGCCAGCCCGCGGTCGCGTTCAATGTGCTTGAATTCGTCGAAGGTCGTCGAGCCGATGACCCGCAGCTCGCCCGCCGCGAGCACCGGTTTGATCAGCGTCGCCAGGTCCATCGTGCCGCCGGTCGTCGCGCCGGCACCAACTGTGGCGTGCACCTCATCGATGAAGAGGATCGGCATCGGGCGACCCGAGAGCGCCTCGATCACCGCCTTGAACCGCTCTTCGAAATCGCCGCGGAATCGGGTGCCGGCGAGCAGGGCCGCGGTGTCCAGGGAGAAGACCTCGGCGCCGGTCAGCTGGGCGGGGATGTCGTCTTCGAGCAACCGGCGGGCCAGACCCTCGGCGAGCGCCGTCTTGCCGACACCGGCATCGCCGATGAACACCGGGTTGTTCTTGCGACGCCGGCACAGTATCTCGATCGTGCGCTGCAGCTCCTCGGTGCGGCCGATCAACGGGTCGAGCTGGCCCCGTGTGGCCCGATCGGTCAGGTTGACGGCGAACGCCGCGAGCGGGTCGCGAGATGGGGCGGGGCTATCAGCGCCGACACCGGTGTCGGCCGGTTCGGTCGTCTGGCCGTCGGCCGTTGCGGTCGGCACCTTGGCGATGCCGTGCGAGATGTAATTCAGGACGTCGAGCCGTGTGATGTGCTGCGATTGCAGCAGCTCCGCTGCGTAGGAATTCGGCTGCTGCAGGATGGCTGCCAGTACATCCCCGAAGCGGACCTCGTCCTTGCCGGCGCTTTGCACATGCAGTACCGCCGTCTGCAGCACCCGCTGAAACGCGAGGGTCTGGTCCGGCTCCCGGCTACGCGCCCCGCGGGGAAACTGTTCGAGGGTGCCGAGATATTCGTCGAGCGCGTGCCGAAGCGCAGCCAGGTCGCCGCCGCAGGCGCCGAGGATCTTCTCCCCCTCGGGGTCGTGCGCCAGGGCGTAGAGCAGGTGTTCGAGGGTCAGATGCGTGTGCCGTCGTGCCGCCGCCTCGCGAAAGGCGACGTTCAGTATCAGCTCGAGTGCGGCGCTGAACATCGGTCTGCTGTTACTCCTCTTCGAGCGTCGCCTGCAGCGGAAAGCCGTCGCGCCGGGCCAGGTCCTGGACCGTGGCGACCTTGGTCTCGGCTACCTCGTAGCTGTAGGCGCCACACACGCCGTGGCCCAGGGTGTGCACCTGCATCATGATCTGGTGGGCGGCCGACGGTGTCTTGTGGAAGACCGTCTCCAGAATCTGTACGACGAACTCCATCGTGGTGTAGTCGTCGTTGAGCAGGATGACCCTGTAGAGCGTCGGCTTCTGGGTCTTCGGCCGAGTCTCCTCGAGGATGCCGTGGTCGTTCTGCGGGTCACCTGCCATACCCCTCGATCAGACTATGGAGGCTGCGACCAGGTCAAGCGATGGTGCGACAAATAACGCTCACCATCGTCCGTCCGACTTCTCTTGCAGCCCCGCTACGCGGGGAGGACCCTGCCGCCGGCGCGTTCCGACGATACCCGTGGAAGATGTCTAGCGGTCCGATCCGCATAGTAAGATTTCTCCTATATGCAGACAATTGCGCGTGGCATCACCTACACCGATCTCCAGTTTCTGGGGCTCCCGCGGGTCATCGCGACCGCCGTGCTGCAGAGCCCGGCCGGCGTGGCGCTGGTCGACCCGGGACCCTCAACGTGTCTCGACACGCTACGCGCGGCGCTCACCGAACAGGGCATTTCGCTCGGCGATGTGCGGACGCTGCTGTTGACGCATATTCATCTCGACCATGCCGGAGCCACCGGCACACTGGTCCGGGACAATCCAGACATCCAGGTCTATGTGCACGAACGGGGTGCGCCCCACATGGTAGACCCGGCCAAGCTGCTGAGCAGCGCGGGCCGGCTGTATGGCAACGACATGGACCGGTTGTGGGGCGAGTTTCTGCCGGTACCTCAGGACAACCTGCACGTCCTCGGCGGCGGCGAGCGGATTACCGCTGCCGATCGGGAGCTGGAGGTGGCCTACACGCCCGGTCACGCCTCACATCATGTCAGCTTCCTCGACCGGTCCAGCGGAGTGGCGTTCGTTGGTGACACCGCTGGCATCCGGACCGGCGCCGATCTGTTCGCCATGCCGCCCACGCCGCCACCAGACATCGACATCGACGCCTGGAAGGCGAGCGTGGCGCTGATCGACCGGTGGAAGGCGGAGACGTTGTTCGTCACCCACTTCGGTGCCTACGAGGACCCGTCGGCCCATCTGGCTGCCCTGGTCGAACATCTCGACGGGTTCGCGGCGTTGGCCAGAGCAATCGTCGAGCGGGAGGCGACGGACGAGGAACGTGTCGGCATGTTTACCGCCGAGGCTCGTCTGTATCTGCAGCGGCACATGCCGAACGCCGCCGCCGCGGTCTACGACCAGGCGGCCCCGCTGTCCCAGTGCTGGCTCGGGCTGGCGCGGTACTGGAAGAAGCGGGGAGTCGGGGCGGCGTGAACACCAAGGAGACAGGAGGCAGGAGGCAGGAGACAGGAGAAGTCGGAAGGCTGCGCCGCTTTGGCTCCGTTGCCCCCATCGTTTCGGTGCTGGGCTCCGAATCAATGCAGGCCGTGGCCCATCTGTTTCCTCCTGTCTCCTGCCTCCTGTCTCCTGCCTCCTTCGAGGATCGGGTATGCCGAACACGCGCTTGACCGACGACGAGCGCGCGCGGGTGGTGCGGCTCTTGCGCCAGACTCGCGACGACCTTCTCGCGGCGGTCGAATCGGTCACTGACGCGCAGTGGAACTATCGTCCCGCGACGGACCGGTGGTCGATCGGGCTGATCGCCGAGCACCTGGGGCTGGTCGAGCGCCGGCTGTTCGGCCAGGTCGAGCTGGCGCTCCAGCAAGAGGTGAATCCCGGCTGGGAGGCCGCCACAGCCGGTAAGGACGTCTTGATCGACTCGATGCTGCGAGATCGCGGCACATCGCGTGACGCGCCCGAGCTGGTGGTGCCGACCGGCACCGTGGGCTGCGACGAGTCGCTCCGGATCTTCCAGGAGCGCCGAGCCCGGTCACTCGCCTTCGCCGAGACGACCGCCGACACGCTGAAGCAGCACACGCTCGACCACCATCGACCGGTGTACGGCACCCTCAACGCCCACCAGTGGCTGCTCTACATCCCGCTCCACACCCAGCGGCATATCCAGCAGATCGAGGAGATCAAGGCGGCGCCCGGGTATCCTGTTGCCTGCTGACTACTGCCTTCTGACTCCTGACTTCCGGAGATTCCGCATGCGCATCGGCTTCATCGGTCTCGGCACGATGGGGCGCTCGATGGCGCTCAACTTGTTGAACGGCGGCCATGGCCTGGCGGTGTACGCCAGACGCACGGAGGCGGCTCGTCCGCTGGTCGACCAGGGTGCGACGGCTTGTCCTTCCGCGGCGGCGGTTGCCGAACGGAGCGACGTCGTCTTCACGATGCTGACCGGCACGAGCGATGTCGAGCAGGTAGTGCTAGGCGACGACGGCGTGATGCAGGGGGCTCGTCGGGGTGCGCTCGTCATCGACATGAGCACGATCGACCCGACCGCGACCCAGTCAATCGCAGAGACACTGGCAAAGCGGGGCATCGACATGCTCGACGCTCCGGTGTCGGGCGGTCCCCACGGTGCCCGCGATGCGACGCTGACGATCATGGTGGGTGGTCCGTCCCCGGCGTTGGAGCGTGCCAAACCGCTGTTCGCGCTGCTTGGCCCGACCCTCATCCATGTAGGAGAGGCCGGCGCCGGGCAGACCACCAAGGCGTGTCATCAGCTTGCGCTGCTCGTGACCGCCCAGGGAGTGGCCGAGGCGCTGACACTGGCACGGCGGTGCGGACTGGATGTCGAGCGCGTGCGGCAGGTGATGATGGGCGGTGTCGCCTCGAGCCGTGTGCTGGACCTGTTCGGCACACGGATGGCGTCGCGCGACTTCAGCGCCGGAATCGAATCGCGGCTCTACCACAAGGATCTGGACATCGTCCTCGGTCTGGCCCACGATCGCGGCACAGCCCTGCCGGCGGCCGCGCTGACGATGCAGTTCATCAATGCGCTGGTCGGACGTGGACGAGGACGGGACGACCTGTCGGCGCTGATCACGGTCATCGAGGCGCTGGGGAATCAAGACGCGCGTCGCCCCCGAGCCGCGACGGAAGACTGAGGACGAGATAGGCTGCGTCTCAGACCCAGCACGGTCTCTACGGGAAAAGTCGTTCGTCGCGCCCGTTGGCCGTCACCACGGAGTGGGCTTCGGTCGCCGTATGCGGTAGATTGATGGGCGTTCCAGACTTGGAGGACCCATGAGCGAATTGTTCCCGATTCGACACCCGTTGTTTGCGTTCACGCTCGCCCTCGCCCTCGCCCTCGCCCTCGTCGGCGTGTCGGCGTCAGCCCAGAGACGAGACGGTGTTCCGGCGCTCCCGCCGCCGGACGCACCGGTTGTGCTCAACACGGCCGAGGTGCCGCGGATCCGCGTGGTGCCGGTCGCCGGTGGGCTGTCCCATCCGTGGGGCATGGCCTTCAGGCAAAACGGCGACATCCTGGTGACCGAGCGCGACAGGGGCACGTTGCGAGTGGTCCGCAACGGTCAGCTTCTCGACCGGGACATCCCGGGAGTGCCGGAGGTGTTCGCCGATTCTGACCGCGCCGGGCTCATGGATGTGGCCGTGCACCCGGACGACGACCGCATCGTCTACCTGACCTATTCCAAGGCGATTATGCGGAACGGGCAAGAAGGTGTGACGGTGGCGCTGGCCCGGGGTCGGCTCGACAGTGGGGCGCTGACCGAGGTTCGCGACATCTTCGTGGCGGACGGGCTGGACCGCGGCATCGCCGCGTCGCGACTCATCTGGGCCGCGGACGGGAAACTCTTCATGACAGTGGGCGGCTCCTACGTGTTCGCAGACACCGGCAGCTATGCACAGGACCCGAGCACCCACTTTGGCAAGCTGATGCGGCTGAACGACGACGGGACGGCAGCCGACGACAACCCGTTCGTTGGCAACGCCGACTACCTGCCCGAGATCTACTCGATGGGGCACCGGAACCAGCTCGGCCTCGCGTTTCACCCCGAGACGGGTGACCTGTGGGCGACCGAGAACGGGCCGCAGGGTGGCGACGAGGCCAACATCATCAAGCGTGGCGAGAACTACGGGTGGCCGCGCGCGTCCTACAGCCGGGAGTACTCCGGTGTCCGGGTAACCGACACGCCGTGGCTGGCAGAGTTCGAGCAGCCGGAGGTGCTCTGGTGGCCGTCGATTGCACCGTCCGGGTTGGCCTTCTACACCGGCGAGCAGTTCCCCGCGTGGCAGGGCAATCTCTTCGTCGGGTCGATGATGGTCGGCCGGATGATTCGCACGGGGCATGTCGAGCGGATTGTCTTCAACGGGCGCGGCGAAGAGATTCGCCGCGAGTGGCTCCTCACCGAGCTCAAACAGCGGATCCGGGACATCCGGCAGGGTCTCGACGGCTATCTCTACGTGCTGACCGAGGAGGACGACGCGGTGTTGCTGCGCATCGAGCCGGCGCACGCGATTGTCGACGCCCCGGGCAGCACCATCTTCATCGACCGCCTGACTGAAACCCGCGTCCCGCCGCTGCCCGAGTCCGACTGGACCGACGAGCAGCGGGAGCTCGTCGAGAAGTATGCGCGCGGCGGTGCAGCGGGCAACGCGCTGCGCACGCTCATCCGGGTGCCGGCGCTGGCCGACCGGTTCATGCCGCTGCTGACCTATGTCAGCAACGACTCGACCTTGTCGCCGCGTCATCGCGCGATTCTGATCCTGCGCACCGCCTGGCTGACACAGAACGGCTATCTGTGGGCGGCGCACGCCGGGCGCAGCGATCACGGACTGACCGCCGAGGAAGTACGACAGCTCGCCGAAGGGCCGGGCGAGGGGTGGACGACGTTCGAACGGGTGCTGATCGGGCTGGCGGACGAGATGTTCCGGAACTCGTCGGTCACCGACCGAACCTGGGCCGAGTTGTCGCGCATGTACGACCTGCCAAACCTGGCCGATGCGGTGGTGACGGTCAGCGAGACCACGGCGTCCTCGATTGTGTTCAATACGCTTGGCATTCAGCCCGATGTCGGCGCCGCAGAGTTGATTCCGAGTGCTGATGTCGCGTATCGCATCGACGTACCGGCACCCGAGCCGGCGCTGACGACGCCTCGTATCGAACCGATCGAAGGGGACGGAATCCGAGTCGGTCGGACGCTACGCCAGCATCCGCAGATGGAGGCGCAGTGGTATGCCAACCCCAGCTACGTGCAGAGCCCGGAACGCTCGCGGATGACGCCGCACGACCGCGAGCTGCTCATTCTGCGCACCGGGTGGAATGCGCAGTCAGTGTATGAATGGGCGAAGCACGTCGGCAGTGTCGGACGCGCCCGGGATCGGGGACTCGAGCCGCTCTGGATCGCGCAGGGCAACGACGCCTCTGGCTGGAACGCGACCGAGCGGGCACTGATCGATGCGGCGGACGAGATGTATCGCGACACCATGATCTCGGACGAGACCTGGGCCGCGCTGTCAGAAGACTACGACACTCATCAGCTGATGAGCATCGCCGCCATCGTGGCACGGTATCGGAAGGTGTCGATGACGCTAAACGCGTTGGGCGTCCAGCCGCTGCCGGACGACGAAGGATTCCCCGAACTGGAAGGATACTGAGATCCGTCCGCGACGGCTGGACGCCAGGCGCGCACGGGCGCGCCCCGCGGTTGCGGTTCGGGGCAAGGCTAGCGCCTTGCCTCGCAGGCCTGAAGGCCTGCGCCACAGAGCCAACCCAACGCAGCTCTGAGTTCAGAAGACGCTCCGCAGCTGCGTGGGGTTCGGGGCGAAGCCCCGTCAAAAAAAAGGACCCCGATCCGAAAGGACCGGGGTCCAAGATGGTCTGCGTCGGCGGCGTTGGGTTACCCTGCGTTAGGGTCCCCCCGCGCCACCAGCACGCTGGAGGTCCCTACGAGGACGCCACCTCCGCAGAGCCACTGGTTAAGTCGTCCACAGGATCACCTCCTTCGCTGGGCGTGTATCGGGAAGGCAGGTCCCAACCCGCCCGGTCTCGGGGCCGCCCACTGCCTCTCCGAGACCGCCGCGTCGAGCGCGGAGCATCACGTCAATCCTTGGCCATGCGACGCCTGATGTCAATCGCCGTCGCACCGGTGTCGGCACAACAGCGATGATTGTGGCGTCGCGCTCGATCAATTCGCTGGCGCGATCGCTGTCAACGCTCTGGCGGTAGCTCCGACGACCGCCTTCAGCGGGATGCGGCGGTCGAACGTCGTCAGACGACCGCTCTGCGCGCGCGCCAGACCGAGCAGATGGATGTCGGTCAGCTGGCGATGTCCACTCAACTTCGTCTGCCTGAAGCGTGTCCCGCCCCGCAGCGTCACGGCGCGGCGGGCCAGAACCTGGCGTGTCCTGCGCGTGGAGCGCCATGCGGGGGGCCGCGGTGCCCAGCCCAGCGCGCCTCCAGTTCGTTCAGGCTGACCGACCCGGAGGCGCGTAGAATGGTCAGGTGGTATATCGCGATCGGCGCGGCGTGGAGTACGACCCGGTGCCGCTGCCGACACACGAGGTGACCGCCGCCGTGGCAGTTGACGCGCGAATCGTCAAGCGCCCCGCCGCGGCACGCAAGCCGGTGCCCGTCTATTCCGGCACCGACGGTGCCGAGCTCGCGCAGCAACCCCGTGGCCACCGTCGGCAGTGGAACGACCGGCAGTGGCTCGCTTTCGAGGAGCACCGCAGCCTCGAGCAGGAGTCGTCGAAGGACGACGAGCCGATGGCCGCCGCCTGGGTCGTGCGGCCCCACGACCCCGCTCCACATTGAGTCGTGCGGTTTCCCCTACCTCATGTTCGACGCCTGGCGCTCGCGCAGCTGCCAGCGACCGTTGCGCTTCAGAAACACCTCGATGGTCCGGATGTGCGTGCCGGTCGGCTGGACGCGTCCTTGGAAGCCAGCAGCCCGTGGTGAGAGTCGTCGCTGCAGTCGACCGGCGCTACATTTCGGCTCACGGCGTTGGGCTTCTGGCTCAGCGGGGTCGAATACTGCCGGTATGCTCCCTCGTCGCGCCTTGTGCGGGCCGTGCGCGACATTGCCACGCCAGGCTCTTGGTGCGACGCGGGGCTTTCACCACGGGCTGCTAGTCGTTGTCGTCCGCCGCGAAGCTAGCAGATGGTTTGAGCGTCTGCTGGTACTCCAGAATCGATTGCAGGAGCGAGTCCGCGATCCGGTCACGGTAGGAGTCGGTAGCGAGAAAGGCGGCGTCCTCGTCGTTCGTCAGGAAGGCGATCTCCGCTAGCACGCTGGGCATGTTTGCGCCGATCAGCACGACGAAGGGCGCTTGCTTTACCCCGAGATCCAGCGCGCTGGGATTCAACTGGCGCACTCCGAGCAGAAGATTCCGTTGAACTATTTCCGCGAAGTCGCGGGATTCATCCAGCTTGTTGCGCATGGTGATGGACTGCACCAATCGGGGCAGGTCGTGCATTCCCTCGAGGGCCGCGGCGTTCTCGCGTGCTGCCACCGTGCGCCCGGCGGGTTCGGTGGCGAGGTCGAGATAGTAGGTCTCGACGCCACCGGCACTCCGGTCCGCCGCAGCGTTCGCGTGAATCGAGAGAAAGAGGTCGGCTCCTACTCGGTTGGCGAGCTCAGTGCGGCCGCGCAGTGGAATATAGTCGTCGCCTCGACGGGTCAGGATGACCTCGATGCCGGTCTCCTGCTGGAGACGTGTTTCGAGACGGTGGGCAACGTCGAGGACAAGCGCCGACTCGGCCAATGCGCCGGTCTGCGCGCC
>PBRZ01000055.1 GCA_002726085.1 Acidobacteriota bacterium | reverse complement strand
TGGAACGCGGTGACGTGTGCTTCGTGACCCCGTAACCCAGGTCCGACCCGACCGAGAACCCAGCTCGCTTCCGCTAAGTTGACAGAATCTGTGCGCCAGCTTGCGCCGACGAGACCAGCGGATCCACAGTCGCCTCCCAGGCCGACGCCGCGGAGACCTGCACCAACGCCTCGTCCCTATGGCAGCCCCAGCGCGACCCATTCGGCCGGATAGTCTTCTCCGCCGATCGGAACGACGATGTATTGCGCGCCCTCGTGCAGATAGGTCATCGGACCGCCGGTCGTGCCCGCCGGCAGGTTTGTCTCCCACAGGACGTGGCCGGTCGCTTTGTCGTACGCGCGGAACGCCGAGCCCCACATGTTGGACTGGATGCCGCCGAACACGTTGCCGCCCTCGCCGATGAAGAGCAGCGTCGCGGTCACCAGGGCCACCGGACGACTGGCGACCCCGAGCGGCGGCAGGTCGAGCCCGCGTAGCGCCTCGTGATCGCGGATGCCACCCCCGTTGGCCACCTGCCACGCGTGCTCGCCGCGGGTGAGATCGATCGCGGTGATCCGGCCCCACGGCGGTTTGATCAGCGGGATGCCATCTGGATATGGCGCGTCCCGGTTGGGGCTGTAGTACGCCATCTCGGTGTCAGGCTGCCCGGACGCGTCGGCGAGCCGATACACCCGCGGGACGACATGCGAGAACGCATAGTAGAGACCGGTCTCCGGGTCGAAGGCGCCGGTGTTCCAGTTGCCGGAGCCCCAGGAGCCCGGCAACGCGAGCGTGCCGTGCGTTCCACCCGGCTCTTCGCTGACGACCGACGGCGGGGTGAAGATTGGACCGATGACGAAGGCGTCGACGACCTCGCGCGCCCGCGCCGCCAGCTCGGGCGTGAAGTCAATGAGGTCGTCCTGGGTCACGCCATGGTGGGCGAACGGCGGCGGTTTGGTTGGAAACGGCTGGGTGGGCGACGCCTGCTCGCCCGGCACGGTGGACGGCGGCACCGGCCGTTCCTCGATCGGCCAGACCGGTTGGCCGGTCTCCCGGTCGAAGACATACAGGAAGCCGGTCTTGCTCGGCTGCATGACCGCCCGGATCCGGCGGCCGTCGACCGTGATCTCCCCTAGCGTCGGCGGCCCGATCGTGTCGTACTCCCAAAGGTCGTGATGCACCATCTGAAAGTGCCAAACACGCTCGCCGGTCTCGGCGTTCAGCGCGACGAGACTGTTCGAGAACAGGTTGTCCCCCGGCCGGTGCCCGCCGTAGTAGGCGGCGGTGGGCGCGGTGAGCGGGACATAGACGTAACCGAGCTCCGGGTCGGCGCTGAGACAGCACCAGGCTCCCAGATCACCCGACTCGGTGAGGGACCCGGCGCCCCAGGTCTCGGCCCCGAATTCCCCTGACTGCGGGACGACATGGAACGTCCAACGCAACCGGCCGGTCCGCGCGTCGTAGCCACGCACGTTCTCGGGGGCGCTGCCTTTCCACCGCACACCACTGTCGCCGGCGCCGTCGACGGTGCCTGCCACCACGACCACGTCACCCACGACGATTGGGCTGGACCCGCCGTTGGCGCGACGCGCCCCCTCGGGTGTCAGATCAACGCGCCCGCCGTCGCCGAAGGCCTGAATCGGCCGGCCCGTGTCGGCGTCGAGCGCGTAAAGGTGGGTGTTGCGCAAAGAGAGGATGCGCCGGTCCGACCCATCGGTCCAGTAGGCGACGCCGTACGCGCCACGGCCCGCCACCCCCTCCAGCGTCGGGGTCTGCGGTCGCTGCATCCAGACTGTTTCGCCGGTGCCCGGGTCGAATGCCTCGACCAACCCGACCGCGTTCGACGCATACAGGACGCCGTCGATCAGGACCGGGGTCGACCGCAGATAGTTGGACGGCCGCAGCTCGGGGAACGCCCGCGTGAACACCGCGTCGACCGCCGGCCGGCGCCACAGGATTCGCAGGTTGGCGACGTTGTGCCGGTCGATCTCGTCGATCGCGGCGTATCGGGTGAAGGCAGTGGTACCGCCGAAATAGGACCAGTCGGCGGGTGCGCCGGCAGCCTCATTCTGGGCCGAGACCGACACCGGCGACAAGGTCGCGAGACCGACCAGCAACAGTCTCCGGGCACACTGCGCGGCCGCTCGCATCTGGGCGACTGGTCGTTGTCGTGAACCTGAAGCTGGCGAAGCCCTCCGGCCTGCTTCTGGCTCCTGCTTCCTGCCTCCTGCCTTCTTGTGCACGACGTTAGTTGCTCGGATAGTCGGGTGCGGCCTTGATCTCCGCGATCTGCCGCTGGTTATGCAGCGGGATGTAGCGCAGCCACTGGTAGGCGTTCAGGATGCCGAACGCCGGCCGGTGATGCTCGAGGGTGTGGGCCCTCAACCCGGGATTTCAGTCTTGCCTGCCCGGGATGGCACGTTTATACACCCGATCGCCCCGATCTTCGTCAACTTGACANTACCCCGCTCAGGCGAGACGGAGCAGATCTGCGCCAACGCCGATGATCATCGTCATGCTCCACCCTCCGCTCACTGCGCTACGATGGCCGCCTAGCAATGGAGGTCACATATGAGAAGAATGAAGCTGAGCCTTCTCGTACTGGCGTTCGTTCTGTGCGTCTGCCTCGCCTGGCTGGACGGCGTGCACCAGAACGCCCTGGCGGCGGCCCAGCTCGACGATGCCATCACCGGCGTGGTCAGCAGCAGCAACGGCCCCGAGGCCGGTGTCTGGGTCATTGCGGAGACCGACGATCTCGAGACTCGGTTCCGCAAGATCGTGGTGACCGACGACGCGGGACGCTTTCTGCTGCCCGAGCTCCCGGAAGCCCGCTACACGGTTTGGGTGCGTGGCTATGGGCTGGTCGATTCCGCGCCGGCGACGGCCTCTGTTGGTGAGGCGCTGAACCTGACCGCCCGGGTCGCCTCGACGCCGCGTGAGGCGGCGCAAGTCTATCCTGCCAACTATTGGTACTCGCTGATCGAGCCGCCACAGGCCAGTGAGTTCCCGGGGACCGGACCGGCGGGCAACGGGATCAACCCCGGCATGCAGACGATCGGCGCGTGGGTCGATCTCCAGAAACAGGGCTGCATGCTCTGCCATCAGCTCGGGAACAAGGCCACCCGCGAGGTCGCCGATCTGGAGCGATTCGACTCGATGACGGCGGCCTGGGACCATCGCGTGAAGGTGGGCCAGCGCGGCTCGAGCATGAGCGGCATGGCGAATCGCTTCGGCCGGGAGCGCGGCCTCAAGATGTTCGCCGACTGGAGTGAGCGGATCGCCGGAGGTGAAGTGCCACCGCAGCCTCCTCGGCCGCGCGGTGTCGAGCGCAACGTCGTCCTCACGATGTGGGACTGGGGGACGCCTGAAGCCGCCTACCTGCACGACGAGGTGGCGACCGACAAGCGTGACCCGCGCGTCAATGCCAATGGGCCGGTGTATGGTGTCGACATCGGCAACGACTATCTGGCTGTTGCCGACCCCGTGCGGCACACCGCGTACCAGTTGAAGATCCCGTTGCGCGAGGACCGATCGACGGTAGCGCCGATGTTCCCCAGCGAGGGCTTCGAGCCCTCGCCGTTTGCCGGCACGCGAGTCGTGCACGACAATCCGGCGAATCCGCACAACCCGATGATGGACCACAAGGGCCGCGTCTGGATCACGACGCGGATTCGCTCGCCGCAGACCCCGACCTGGTGCCGCGAGAGCGAGAACCGGTTCACGCAGAACTTCCCGCTGGCGCGGAGCGGGCGTCAGGCAGGCTTCTTCGATCCCGAGACCAGAGAGTTCGTGTTGATCGACACCTGCTACGGCACGCACCACCTGCAGTTCACCGAAGACGACGACCATACGCTCTACTTCAGCGGCGGCGGTCAGGTGGTCGGTTGGATCAACACCAGGATGTACGACGAGACGGGCGACGAGCAGGCCTCGGAGGGCTGGTGTCCGACGGTCCTCGACACGAACGGTGACGGGAGGATCACGAAGCCGTGGAACGAGCCGGTCGGCGGCGGGCGCGCGATCGCCGAGGGAGCCGGCGGCGGCCGGCTCGAGAGTTTCGATCCGACGCTCGACACCCGCGTGAACGTCGGCAGCTACGGGATCGTCACGAACCCGGTGGACGACTCAGCGTGGATCGCCTCGACGCAGTTCCCTGGCCGGATTGTCCGGTTCGTGCCGGGCGACAACCCGCCGGCGACGTGCATGAGCGAGCTCTACGAAGTGCCGTCCGAGGTCCAACCGGGGATCGACTACGCGGACTCGGGCTTCGGACCGCGGGGAATCGACGTCGACCGCAACGGCGTCATCTGGACCGCGCTCTCCGGCAGCAGCCACTTCGCGAGCTTCGATCGGCGCCGGTGCCGGGTGCTGAACGGCCCGACGACCGCGATGGGCCGACACTGCAACGAGGGCTGGACCTTCTACCCGACGCCAGGGCCCAATCTGAAGGGGACGCCCTATCGGGCCGACCATCACTACTACAACTGGGTGGACCAGTTCGACACGCTGGGCCTCGGTGCGGACATCCCGATCGCCGCCGGCTCCAACTCCGACTCGCTGCTCGCGCTGCTGCCGGAGACGAACGAATGGTTCGTGCTCCGCGTGCCCTATCCGCTGGGCTTCTTCACCCGCGGCCTGGACGGCCGCATCGACGATCCGAATGCCGGGTGGAAGGGGCGGGGGGTCTGGGCCACTTACGGCGCATCGGTGACGTGGCACACCGAATTGGGATACGACGGCGTCAGCCCCAGCCTGGTGAAGTTCCAGGTACGGCCCGATCCGCTGGCCAGGTAGGACGAAGTGTGGGGTCCGGCTGGGCCCGGGGGCGTTGGTGCAACACTCCAGAGTCTGGGCGTTGGAGGCGGTTAGCCGGGCCACTGAGACGGGCCGTGTCACGTTGACGACGGCTCCGTTCGCGTCCCCCGGGAGCGTTGAGATCTTGTTCGATGCCTAACCGCTGGCACGCCGCCATGGGCGCCCTGCTCGTCACGACGTGTGGGACGGTTGCGACGGCCGCCGTCCCGGAGCTGGCGCGCCCGTGGACGGGTACGCCGCGCGTGCAGGAAAGGCAATCCCCAGGACCCGCCACGGCCGCATCGGATGACGTCGCCTCTTCCGGAGCTGTCGCGGTGGTCCCGTTCACGAACATTTCTGGCAACGAGGCGGACGCCTGGATCGGGGATGGGATCGCCGAGACGGTCATGGCGGATCTCGAGTCGCTGGGCAAGCTGACGGTGATCGCCCGGCAGCGCGTGCGCGCGGTCGTGGCCGGTCGCGGCGACGCCGGGCTCGACGATATCGCGGTGACGGCGCTGGGGCGTGAGCTCGGTGCCCGCTGGGTCGTGACGGGCGGCTACCAGCGGCTCGGCCGCCAGCTGCGCATCACGGCGCGGCTGGTCGACACGGCGAGTGGCCTCATCGCCAGGACCGCGAAGGCGGACGGTGCGCTGGACAACATCTTCGACCTGCAGGATCGGATCGCCATCGAGCTGACGACCGACGTGCGATCGAGCCCGGTCGCACGCGTGACGCCGGTGCTCGGCCGCCGGTCGGGCCTCGTCGTGTCGAGCGGTGACGGGGCGAGTCCGGTGGCTGCCGGCAGCGGGACAGGCTCGGAGGGCGCCGAGCGTGTCGATGCTCCGTCGTCACTGTTCGCGGCCGGCGGCACACTCGATCTCGGCATGCCGGCGGCCACCGCGGCCGCCGGTGCACCCGTAAGCGCCGCGCTTCCCCCGGGAGAGCGGTATCGGGTCGAGCCGGCGCGCGTCGCGACGCCGCCCCGACTCGATGGCGACCTGAGCGACGAGGTCTGGCTGAGGGCCGCGGTCATCGACGACTTCATCCAGCAGGAGCCGGCCGAGGGAGACCCGGCGACCGAGCGCACCGTCGTCCGGTTGATCTACGATGCCAGCGCCCTGTATATCGGCGTCGAGGCGTATGACGCGGATCCGGATGGCGTGATCGCCAGCGAGAAGCGCCGTGATTCGCGACGTCTGCTCGACGAGGACAACTTCCAGATCATCCTCGACACGTTTCAGGACCGCCGGTCAGGCTACATGTTCGTGACCAGCCCGCTCGGGGCGAAGCTCGAGCAACAGGTCGCCGCGGAGGGCGAGGGCGGTTTTGGCGGCAACAGCTCGAACATCAACGTGAACTGGGACGGCGTGTGGGCCGTGGCCACGAGCCGCACGGCGGAGGGCTGGTTCGCCGAGATCGCCATCCCGATGGTGACGCTGCGCTTTCCCGAGGCCGAGCGGCAGGTGTGGGGCGTCAACTTCATGCGGAACATCCGGCGCAAGAACGAACAGGTGTTCTGGGCGCCGATTCCGAAGGCCTACAGTCTGACCCGGGTCAGTCTGGCCGGCACGATGGCCGGCGTCGGCGGAGTGGACCGTGGCATGGACCTGCGGGTCACCCCGTATGTGCTGGCGGGGGGGCGGCAGGACCGTGTGGTGACGGCCGGGCTCGACGACTCGGGGTTCAACGAGGTCGGGCTCGACCTGAAGTACGGCGTCGCCTCGGGGCTCAATCTCGACGTCACGCTGAACACCGACTTCGCCCAGGTCGAGGTGGACGAGCAGCAGGTGAACCTGACGCGGTTCCCGCTCTTCTTTCCCGAAAAGCGTGATTTCTTCCTCGAAAATGCCGGGATGTTCGGTGTCGGCACCCAGGGATTCCGGCGCACGGCCGATCTGTTCTTCACCCGGCGGGTCGGGCTGTCGGCCTCTGGCCAGCCGGTACCGATCATCGGCGGCGGGCGCCTGACCGGAAAGGTCGACCGGCACAACATCGCGGTGATGAACATCCAGACCCAGGAGGCGCTGGGTCAGCTCGGCGAGAACTTCTTCGTCGGCCGGTACAGTCGAGACATCCTGGCCCGATCCCGGGTCGGCGGGCTCGTCGTCAACAAGGAAGCGATCGGCGGCGACAGCTACAACCGGACGTTCGCGTTCGACACGACGCTCGCGCCGCATCCCAACTTCGTCGTCAACTCGTTCATCGCGAAGACCGAGACGCCGGATGTGTCGACCGGAGACATGGCGGGCTATGTCAGCGCTGCGTGGTTGAGCCCGTCGTATCGGCTGGAAGCCGGGTACACCGACCTCCAGGACAACTTCAACGCCGAAGTGGGGTTCGTGCCGCGCACTGGCATCCGGATATCGAGGCTGCACACCGAGTGGGATCCGCGGCCTGGCCGGTGGGGTATCCGACGGTTCGACCCGATGTGGAACGTCACCTACACCACCGACCAGGACAATCGCCTGCTGACGCGGCGGATCCACAACATGGTCGGCACCTATTTCGAAGATGGGTCGTCGCTCATCATCTGGTACAACGACATCTTCGAGCAGCTCGATTTCGCGTTCCCTATCACCTCCGACGTCATGATCCCCGCTGGCACGTATCGGTTCGGGCAGTGGACGTTCCGCTATCGCAGCGACGCGTCGAAGCGCGTCTTCGGCCAGGCGGCCTACAACCCGCAGACGTTCTTCGGCGGCGATCGCACCGACGTCAGCGGCACGATCGGGGTGCGGCTGACGGACTCGATCGCGGCCGAAGGCAGCTTCAGCCGCAGTGATGTCGTGCTGCCGGGCGGCGCGTTCATCGCGGACCTCGCCTCGGCAACGTTCGACCTCGCGCTCTCGCCCGAGATGACGCTGCGCACGCTGACCCAGTACAACTCCACCACGGACTCGATCAGCACGAGCGTCCGGTTCAACTGGATCTACAGCCCCGGCAGCGACATCTACATCGCCTACGACGAGCTGCGTGCCGACGACGTCCTGGTGTTCGACCCGACGCTGCGGAATCGGGGCCGGGTGCCCTGGATTCAGAACCGGCAGCTCGCTATCAAGATGACGTATCTTCTGTCGCGGTAGTCGTGAAAAGGTGACGTAAGGGGCACTCCCTCCTCTGATCTGATCAGCGGTGAGTCGAGAAATTTCCTCGGCCGCGAGGAATTTCGCGGCGCAGCCGGCGGTCACGCGCCAGCGATTCCGAATGACCGTCTCACTCAGACGACGAGTCTCGGCGGTTATTCCGGTCGCCGCCTTGCATGGACTATAGGGTCGGCTGTTTCTCGTATTCCGATCACGAACGATGGCTGAGCCCGGGCAAGTCCTCACGCACTACCGGATCGGTGAACGGCTCGGCGCAGGCGGCATGGGTGTCGTCTACGCCGCAGAAGACCTCTCGCTGGGCCGGCGGGTTGCCCTAAAATTCCTGCACGATGACGCGCTCCAGCGTCCGGATGCCCGCGATCGTTTTCTGCGTGAGGCTCGTGCCGCAGCGTCGCTGAGCCATCCGAATATCTGTACGATCTACGAGATCGGCGAAACGGAGGACCGTCCCTTCTTCGCCATGGAGCTTCTGGAGGGGCAACCGCTGAACCTCCGGATCGGCCGCATACCCACGCCGACCGAGCAGCTCCTGGAGTGGGCCATTCAGATCACCGACGCGCTGACCGTCGCGCATACGCGCGGTCTCATCCACCGCGACATCAAACCGGGCAACATCTTCATCACGCAGAGCAATCAGGCCAAGATTCTCGACTTTGGTCTTGCGAAACCGGTCGAGCCGGTTCCGGGCATCGCGGCAGTCGACGCGCGTACTCACACGCAGGCACCGCAGACGAGCCCGGGTCAGGTCGCGGGCACGATTGAGTACATGTCTCCAGAGCAGATTCGCGGCGAGACGCTCGACGCTCGCACCGATCTGTTCTCGTTCGGCGTCGTGCTCTACGAAATGGCGACCGGCCGACAGGCATTCACGGGACCGACGTCGGGCGTCGTCGTCGATGCCATCCTGAATCGGGAACCCCCACCGCCTGATCGCGTAAACCCGCACCTGCCGCGTGCCCTTCGCGACATCCTCGACAAGGCACTCGAAAAGGACCGGCACTTGCGGTATCAGGGTGCCGCCGACCTGCTCACCGACCTGCGGCGACTCAAGCGGGACTCGGACTCAGGGCAGCTCCCGATACCCAGCGTCGCCCGAGCGACGCCTCGGCGGACGGGGGAGCCGATCGAGTCTCTTGCCGTCCTGCCGTTCGTCAACGTCAGCGCGGACGCCGACGCCGAGTATCTCAGCGACGGACTGACGGCGACGCTCATCAACGGGCTGTCTCAGTTGCCGGCGCTTCGGGTCGTGCCGCACGTCCGGACCGTTCGATACAAGGACCGAGACATGGACCCGCTCGACATCGGNCGCGAGCTCAACGTGCGAGCGATCGTGGCGGGTCGTCTGACCGAGCGCGGCGAGACCCTGCTTGTGACGGCCGAGCTTATCGACGTCGACCGGGAAGCACAGCTGTGGGGCGAACAGTACCGGCGGACGGTGTCGGACATCTTCGCGATTCAGGAGGAGATCGCCAGGGAGATCTCCGGCAGCCTGCGCGTCCGGCTGACGAGTACCGAAACGAGGACCCTCGGAAGCAGCTGCAAGTGCACCGAGGACGTGCAGGCCTATCGTCTGTATCTGAAGGGTCACTTCTTTCTCACGAACACGTGGACGCCGAACGGCCTGCGGCGCGCCGTCGGGTATTTTCGGCAAGCGATCCGTCGGGATCCGAAGCTGGCGCTGGCGCACGCGGGCACGGCGCGGACGTACGCCATGCTCGGCTATCTCAAGCTGATGCCGCCGATCGAAGCGTTTCCCAAGGCCAGGGACGCCGCGGATCAGGCGCTGGCCCTCGACGCCACACTGGCGGAGGCGCAGGGTGCCGTCGGTCTTGTCACATTGCTGCACGACTGGGACCCGCGAGGGGCCGCGGCGGCGTTGGAGCGAGCCATTGAGCTTGGTCCGGCCGACGCGACGTACCACACGCTGCGCGCCTACGCCCTCATGGCGCTGAACCAGGAGGACCAGGCCGTGGCCGAGGCCAAACGGGGGCTCGATCTGGACCCGTTATCGGTGCACGCGAACGGTGGATGAGGGCATGTGTTGTACATGGCGCGTCGGTTCAAGGACGCCGTCGTCCAGATCCGCCAGACACTCACTATGGAGGACCGGGCTCCCACGATCTTGACGTCGCTCGCGCTGTGCTACCTACAACTCGGTCAGGTGAGCGACGCATACCGAGCGCTGCAGAGGGCGTTCACCGCGATCGGCCAACACCGCGCGGCGGCGCGGGCCGGTGCGTACGCGGAGACTCCGGAGCGGGACCTCGGCCTCGCGCTGCTCGAGGCGCTCGAGGCGGAACCGATCCGTGTGGCGTGGCTGAACGCGCAGGTTGCCGTCCAGCTTGGTGAGCGTGACCGGGCGCTGCAGTGGCTTGAGCTGGGGTATAGGGAACGGGAAGGGGAGATGGTGCTGGTCGGGGCGGACCCCGGGTTCGGTCCTCTCCGGGCGGATCCTCGCTTTCAGGATCTCCAGCGGCGCATCGGTGGTCTTGGTTGATGGACTGGACGAAGTTCGACGCGGCGTTGTTCGATCTCGACGGTGTTCTCGTCAAGACGACCCAGCTGCACGCGACCTGCTGGAAGCGGATGTTCGATTGCTTTCTGTCGAGCGACGCCGCGCGCCGTCGCGTCGCCTTTCATGCGTTCGCCATCCAAACGGACTACCCGCGCCATGTCAATGGAAAGCCGCCCTACGACGGCGTGCGCGATTTTTTGGCGTCGCGCGGAATCGGCGTTCCGGAAGGTGAGCCGGCCGACCCGCCAGACCGCGAAAGCATTTGTGGTCTGGGAAACCGGAAACGCGCGTTGTTTCTGCAGGCCCTGGAGGCGAACGGTGTGGAGGTGTACGAGGGAGCGCTCGCGCTACTACGACACCTGCGTGGGGACGGACTCAAGACGGCCGTGGTCTCATCGAGCAGGAACTGCGAGGCGATTCTGCGAGCTGCCGGAATCGCCGACCGGTTCGACCTGCGGATTGAAGGCGAGCTGGCCGGGCGGCTCGGACTGTCCGGGAAGCCGGCGCCGGACACCTTCCTCGAGGCCGCGAAACAGCTCGACGTCGAGCCGGCCCGCGCCGTGGTCATCGAAGACGCGATCGCCGGTGTTCAGGCCGGGCGCGCCGGTCACTTCGGTCTGGTCATTGGGGTCGACCGGCGGGTTTCGCCCGCCGAGCTCTACGCCGCCGGCGCGGATGTCGTGGTGGACGACCTGGCAGAGACGATTCGGATGGATGACGTTCGACCGCGCCCACCGAAATGACCGGGAAACGCGAGGCATGTGATGGCTCATCGCGAGCGGCTCCATCGTCCTGACCATATCTATCCAGTCGACGAGTGGCGACTGGTCGAGCGGCAGTTCTGCCCAGACTCCATCGCCGCGACCGAAACCCTATTTTCCACCGCCAATGGATATTTGGGCATTCGCGCCAGCTTCGAGGAGGGGGCGCCTGCGTGGCAGCACGGCACGTTCGTCAACCGTTTCTACGAGTCACGTCGGCTCGTCTACGAAGAGGAGGCGTTCGGGTTTGCCCGGACCGGCCAGACGATCGTCAAGGTGCCCAACGGAACGCTGATCAAGCTCTATGTGGACGATGAGGCCTTCTATCTGCCGACCGCGACCGTGGACAAGTTCGAGCGAGTGCTCGACATGCAGACGGGCACCCTCGACCGGGAGGTGGTCTGGGAGAAGTCGTCCGGCAAGCGCGTCTCCATCAGATCGCGCCGGCTGGTGTCGTTCGTCCACAGACACGTGGCGGCGATGTCATACGAGGTGGTCGTTCTCAACGCGGACGCTCCAGTCGTCATCGCCTCGGAGCTGGTGAACGACCGCACCGACGAGGCCGACGACGGCGATCCCCGGACCGGCATGGCTGGCGGACGCGTCCTGAAGCCACACGTGCACCGGGCTCGCGACACGCGCGTGGTGCTGGGCTTCTCCACCCGTTCGAGCGGCATGAGGCTGGCGTGTGCGGCCGATCACCTGATCGAGACGGACGCCGAAACCTCCGTAGCGACCAAGTGCGGTGAAGACTCGGGCCAGGTCGTGTTCTCGGTCGCCGCGCGACAGGGTGTGCCGATACGCGTGACGAAGTTCCTGACGTATCACACCTCCCGCAGAGTGCCGCCGGCTGAACTGTGCCAGCGTGCCGAGTGGTCGCTGGATCGAGCGGTCGAGGGAGGGTTCGACTTGTTGCTCGGAGGGCAGCGGGAGTTCCTGGACGATTTCTGGCGCAGGAGCGATGTCCAGGTGACCGGCGATTCCGGTGTCCAACAGACGATTCGCTTCAATCTCTTCCAGATCTGCCAGGCGACTGCGCGGGCCGAGGGTGCCGGTGTGCCGGCAAAGGGGTTGACGGGTCAAGGGTACGAGGGCCACTACTTCTGGGACACTGAGATCTACGTCCTCCCATTTCTCATCTACACGACACCTCGAATTGCGAAGAACCTTCTACGTTTTCGCCACAGCTACATCGATAAGGCGCGAGCGCGCGCCGCCGAGATGAATCAGAAAGGGGCGCTCTTTCCATGGCGGACGATTAATGGTGAGGAGGCGTCCGCCCATTATGCAGCCGGCACGGCGCAGTACCACATCAACGCCGACATCATCTACGCGCTCAAGAAGTACGTCGACCTCACTGGGGACAATGAATTTCTCACAGAAGTTGGCGCTGAGATGCTCGTGGAGACGGCGCGGTTCTGGTTCGATCTCGGATTCTTCTCGCCCCGAAAGGCGGGTCGCTTCGTCATCAACGGCGTCACAGGTCCCGACGAATACAACACCGTCGTCGACAACAATTGCTACACGAACCTGATGGCACGCGAAAACTTGCGGTACGCGGCTAGGACGGTGCAGGCGCTGATCGATGACGATCCCCGCCAGTTCGTGTACCTCGCTGCCAAGACAGGCGTGAGCCCTGACGAAATCGGTGACTGGCACCGCGCCGCGGATGAGATGCATGTGCCGTTCGACGAAGAGTGCGGTATCCACCTCCAGGACGATGGGTTCCTCAATAAGGAGAAATGGGACTTCGAGAACACGCCACCAGCGAACTACCCGTTGCTGCTGCACTATCACCCGTTGGTGATCTACCGACACCAGGTGATCAAGCAGGCCGACGTGGTGCTCGCGATGTTTCTGCTCGGCCACGAGTTCACGCTCGACCAGAAGCGTCGCAACTTCGACCACTACGACCCGGTCACAACGCGTGATTCTTCGCTGTCGGCCTGTATCGAAAGCATCGTGGCGTCCGAGGTCGGGTACTCGGACAAGGCGGTGCAGTACGCGCGCTATGCGGCGCTCATGGACCTGGCTGACGTCGCGGGGAATGTCAAAGACGGCTGCCACATCGCGTCGATGGGTGGCTTCTGGATGACGCTTGTGTATGGGTTCGCTGGCATGCGCGACCACAACGGACACCTGAGCTTCACGCCGCGCGTGTCGGAGCGGTTGCCTTTCGCGATTTGTTTCAAGCTGACGGTGCGCCGACAGCTGCTCAGTGTTGCGATAGACCGCACGTCATGCACGTACACGCTCTGCGAGGGCAGCGGATTGACGATCACACACTGCGGGGAGTCGGTATCTCTTCGCCCCGGTGTGGCTGAGACGCGACCGATCGTCCGCTGACGGCGCGGGATTCCCCGTGAGGTGCGAGAAACGGCCGAAGACAGGTGAATCATCGGAGCAAGGTCGCTGCAGGAACTGTCAAGTTGACCAAAACTCAGCTCACTGACTCATAGGTGCGAGTGATATGCCGCATGAGGGCACTGTCAACTTGATGAGGTCAGCGCACTCCTCTGCCTCGAAACCGACCGTCGGCGCTCGTTCACGACACGCAGTTCACCGCATTCCAGAGCAAGCACCCCTGACCGCACGAACCCTTCCCGTTCACCGCGACTGCGTCGGTAGCGGCTCGATCTTGAGCAGGGTTCCCGGGTTTTCGTCCGTCAGGACGTACAGCAACCCGTCGGGACCTTGCCGCACGTCGCGGATCCGCTGCTTGAGATCATCGAGCAACCATTCTCGACGCCCGAGCCACCCGTTCTCGTCGATCGCGACACGCTCCAGACGCTGGTTCTTCAGGACCCCGACGAAGAGGCTGCCCTTCCACCCAGGAAACCGGTCACCCGTGTAGAACGTCATCCCTGACGGGGCGATCGTGGGTGACCAGAAGATCACCGGCGTCTCCATGCCAGGCATGTACATCGTGTAGGCGTCAGGCCTCCCTGCGGCCTCGCCGATCGCGCCAACTCCGCCGATGAAGTCCCCCGAGTAGTCGCGCCCAAGGCCCACGAGCGGCCAGCCGTAGTTCGCGCCGGCGCTGAGGATGTTGACCTCGTCGGCGTCCGCCGGGCCGTTCTCGTGCTCCCAGATTGCCCCTGTCTCCGGGTGGACGGTCAGCCCGAGCATGTTCCGGTGTCCCATCGTGAAGATCTCCGGCTTGTAGCCGGCTCGGCCGACGAACGGGTTGTCTTCCGGAACCGTGCCGTCGTCCTTGAGGCGCAGGAACTTGCCGCCATGGCTGCCCGGGTCCTGTGCGCGGCCACCCCTGGATCTGGCGTACTGGCCTGACGCGGCCGGGGCGTTCGGGGCCCCCACCCCCACGTAGAGCAGGCCGTCCGGGCCGAACACGATCCGCGACGCGTGCGTCATGGAGATGCTGTCGTCTATCAAGTTGTCGGCCACGAAGATGTCCGTGCCGCCCACGAGCGCGGTGCCGTCCCACCGCGCTCGCCACACCGCGTTCGTGGTGGTCTTGCCCGTGGGGTTGGGCTGCACCAACGCCGCAGGGACCCGCGCGGACAGCGGCTCGGTGCCCGGCGCCAGGTCCGGACCTCGCTTCGAGTACGACAGGTAGACCAGCTTGTTCTCGGCAAAGCTCGGATGGAGAGCAATGTCCATGAGCCCACCCAGCCGCACCGCATACACCTGGGGCACGCCGGCAATCGACTCCGGCTCGAGCACGCCGTTGCGAACGATCCGCAGTCGCCCACCGAGCTCGGTGACCAGCATGCTGCCGTCGGGGAGAAAGGCGAGGCTCCAAGGCCTGGCGAGATCCCTCGTCACGACGACGACACGGAACCGCGCGTCGGCGGTCCGGTACGTCCATGGCCCGTCTGCGAGCGGTGTGAGTCGTCCACGCTGAGCCCGGCCGGGAACCGCGCTGACAATCACCATGACGATACTGAGCAGCCCGACGGTGCAAGCGACCAGCAAAATTCGGGATTTCACGTGATGACCCCCTTCTCCGCGTCGATCGGCGTTGGTGCACGTCCTGTCTAGGCTGGTGTCGACCACCGAAACTGTCGCACAATTCTAGTGAATTCGAGGGTACATCCGAAGTACAAGACCAAATACCGCGTCGGAAATTGGCCGGCGTACGAGCGCCTGCTTGTCCAGCGAGGCGAGGTCGCACTCTGGCTCTCCGAAGACGCGATGGACGCGTGGAGGCCGGCGCCGTCCGGCCTGCCGAGCTGTCTGCACGGACATTCTGTACTTTTGCGTGCGAGTGCTGAACAAACTGCAGGCGGTGATTCCGGTGCCCAAGTACGGACGATCCGCCGCGTCGGATTGCTCTTCGGCGACATGTTCGGGCTCCGCGGCGGCGGCCCGGCTATCGCCCCGCAGTGATCGTGGCTGCCGAGCCGCTCTGGGTCGCTGATCACAGAGTTTGGTGGACCGCGGGCGTAACGGACTGCAAACAGGTCTGTTATGCCGATCAGGCTCCCGTCTAGGCGACCCTTAACGCCAGCACTCCCCGCATGGTAAAAGGGGAGTGGTCCCGCGGGCGCGCCATTTCCCAAGAATTCGCGCATTCCGCGAGTTCTCAAAATAGAGGGGCGAAGACGGATCGAAAGAAGTGATCGGTCCGCCTTCTCTTCGCTTGCCTTCGGCCACACATGCCGAGGATCGCTTGACGATCCACAGCGGCCATGGCGTCGCGCGACGGCGATCCCATGAGCGAGACGCTGTGCGTGTGACTGTCTATCGAACGATGGAGATGCCGGCTTGCGAGAGCGATGTCCGCTGCGCGCGCTCGAGGTCGACGAGTGCCTTCTGGTGGTCAAGGATCGCGCGTAGCTCCGTGTCCCGCGCAGTGGCCAGATCCCGCTGCGCCCGGACAACGAAGAAGTTCGTCTGCAGGCCGCCGTCGAGCCTGTTCTGCTCGACGGCCAGCCGTTCCTCGGCGAGCTCGCGAGCCGCGGTCGCCGCCTCGATTAGCCGGGAGCCCGTCTGGATCGGCGGCGCATCGAGCTCGATCGGCTGCCCATCGAGTGCCGGCGCGTCGACCGGGTTCAACGTCGCGGCCCAGTAGGCGTCGTCAGTGCCCCGGACGATGAGCCGCTTCAGTGCGAGCTCGGCGGTGGCGACGTCCTGCTGCGCTTGCACCAGTCTCTGCCGGCGCACCGCCGCCTCGGCCCGCGCTTGCACGGTCTGGATCTGGGTCATGGTGCCGGCTTCCACGCGGGCCGCGTTGTCGCGGACGAGAGTCTCGGTCTGCTCGAGCCGCTGTTGCTGCGCCGCGAGGGTCTGCGTCGCATGGACGAGGTCCCAGTAGGCGTGCTGCACCTCGGCGACCGTGTTGGCCATGGTCTGCTGCAGGTCGATGTCTGCGATGTCCCGATTGATCCGCGTGACCTGAATCAGCTGGCGGTTCGGCCGCTCGACGGCGATGTCGACGTTCCGCTCGAGCGCGCGCGCAAGGGCGTCCTGCAGCGCCAGGTCGGTCTGGGCGCCGTTGTCCTGGCTCTGCGCGTCGGCGGCGACGGCCAGCGTGAGCAATGGGATGGTGACCAGGTGACAATATCGAACGCTCCGCATGACCATAGGGCTCCCGCGTGACGATCAGACTGGGTAGCGAGCCAGCGGCCGTGACGCCCCACGGGAAGGTCGCACATTCCACGCAGAAGTGCAAGGGAGGGCACTGTCAACTTGGTGCAGGCGGCGCGTTTCTCGCCCTCGAGTTCGGGCGGGCTTTGTGACTCAGCAGCCGNACGTCACCGCTCAAGCGTTGTGGTCTTGGCGAGATCGGCGGTACTGTGAAGAGCCATGTCTCTAGCCCTTCGCACCGTCTTGGTCGGCGCAGGGTCTCTCGCGTCGGTCGTCCTTGCGACTGCCGTTGCTGCGCAGACCAATCCTTTTGAACGGGTCGAGGCCCCAAGTCCACCGGCACACCTGAACGATGGGCGATGGGGAGAGATGATCCAGGTGCGGGTGGGGCCATCCGGCAACATCTATGTCTACCACCGGTGTTTCAAGGTCGTCCTGGGCGACCCGAACGTGGCACCAGGGCATTCTGATGGATTGACGGCAGATTGCCTCGGGAGATGGTCGGGTTATCCACCCATTCTCACGTTCACGCCTACCGGCGAGTTCCTGGAGGGTTTCGGTGTGGGTCTGGTGGGCAGACCCCATGGGTTTTCTGTCGATCACGAAGGCAACATGTGGCTGACCGACGTGGCGCTGATTGCGGACGAGATGGGCGCCGTGGTGCACAAGCTGAATCCGGCCGGTGAGCTGGTGATGACGCTCGGACGACCGGGGGTGGTCGGTCGGGACCAGGAGACCTTCAATCGCCCGGCCAGTGTCGCCGTCGACGAGAACGGGGACATCTTCGTGGCGGACGGTGAGGGACCCAACAACCGCATCGTCAAGTTCTCGGCCGATGGACGCTATCTCGTGGAGTGGGGCTCAACCGGGTCTGCATCGGGGCAATTCAACACGCCCCATGATCTGGCTATCGATTCGCAGGGACGTCTGTTCGTCGCGGACCGCGGGAATAACCGGATACAGATATTCGAGCCGGACGGGACCTTTGTCGACGAGTGGCGCCACTTCGGCAGACCCAGCGGTATCTACATCAATCGCGCGACCGACACACTCTACGCGACCGACTCCACGTCGAACTCGAGGACCAATCCTGGGGTGAGGCGGGGCATCTACATCGGAAGCGCGCGTACCGGCGAGCTCGACTACTTCGTTCCCGATCCCGATCTCGAGTCGGCCGACCAGACGCGGATCTCCGGTGCGTCCGGTATTGCATCCAGCCATGACGATGCGGTCATCTACGCGGCGGATGTTGCCCCCTGGCAGCTACGCAAGTACGTACGTCCGTGATTGTTGTACCGTGGAAGGTCACGACCATCGGGAGTGACGCTGGCCGTCTTGGAAAGACCGCCGAAGGAGGGTGAGCATGAGTGCAGAGCGCGGGACCGCCGGCACACGATCGAAGACCGTCAAGAAGATCCTCCTGGGGGTCGCGGCGACGCTGGCCTTGGTGGTCGTCGCAGGGGGCGTGGTCTGGACCATGACCTGTCCGTGCGAGACCACCCCGGGATTCGTGCTGCTGGGCGACGCCCACACAGAGCCGGTCGCGGACTGGAGCTTCGCAAACGAGGTGTCGCTCTGCCAGATTCAGATTGGCATCTGGTTGCGGCCCCACTCCGTGAACGTGAACTGCATGGCGACGCCGGACGGCGATCTCTTCATCAGTTGCTCTGTCGGCGCGCGCAAGTACTGGTGCCCGCGGGTAGGGGAAGACCACCCGGGGCGCCTGCGCCTCGACGGAGTCGTCTACCCGGTCGTCCTCAACCGGGAGATGGACCCCACGACGCTCGATCGCGCGTGGGCGGCGCGACTGCAGAAGCTGCAGAACCCGAGAGTGCAGGAGCGTCAGCCCGGCGGGGGAGGTCCTCCGCCCCCTGTCGATGCCGAGCGGCCGGACAGCTGGTGGTCGTTTCGCATCGTCTCGCGCACATGACGACCCATCTGACCAGGCTGACTGCGGTCATCTTCCTCACCCAGCTCGGGTGTGGCGGGGGCGACCGCGTCTCTGACGCCACGACCACCATCCCGGACGTTCAGCTCTTCACGGGCGCTCGCATCATCGTGGGTGACGGTCGGGTGGTCGAGGACGGGGCATTCATCGTCCGTGACGATCTCATCGTGGAGGTGGGGAGCAGCGGCGAGATCGGCACTCCACCCGACGCGCAGCTCGTCGATCTGACCGGGCGGACGGTGATGCCGGCGCTGGTCAACACCCACGCTCACCTCGGCTGGGAGCGGTACACGAGCTGGGGCTCGGAGAACTTCACGCGCGAGAATCTCATCGACCATCTGCGCCGCCACGCCTACTACGGCGTCGGGACCATCATCTCTACCGGCAGCGACATCGAGGAGATCGCCCTCGAGGTGCGGCACGCGCAGCGGCTGGGGGAGGTCGACGGTGCCCGTTACCTGGTGTCGCCCGGTCTCGGTACACCTGGTGGTGGGCCGAATCCTCGCTTCACCGACGACGCGGGCTGGTGGGGGCTCCACTCGGTGACGGGCCCCGCCCAGGCGCGCGAGATCGTGCGGGCCGAGGCGGAGCGCGGTATCCAGATTCTGAAGATCTGGGTGGACGCCCGCGACGAGCGCCGCGGCGCGGCGGTGAAGCTGCAGCCCGAGATCTACGCCGCGATCCTCGACGAGGCCCAGGTGCGGGACATCCGGGTGATCGCCCACGCGACCACGCTGGAGGACCACAAGCGGCTGATCGAGGCGGGCGCTCGACGCTTCATCCACATGCCCTACGATGCGGACGTCGACGACGAGTATTTGCAGCTCGTGGAGGTGCGGAACGTCTTTATCGTGCCGACGCTCGGCATGGTCACGCGTCGTGAGCCGTTCCGGCGTCCGGTGCACGAGGATCCCTTTTTTCAGGAGCAGGTGCCGGACGAGGTGATCGCCATGCTGCGCGCTGGCACGGCAGAAAGCGCCAGCCCGGACCGACCTCGAAGCCCGGCCGCCGAAGAGCGTGCACGGGTGATCCGGGACAACTTCGTTGCACTGCGTGACCACATCATTCTGGGCANCGACGCCGGAGCGGTGGGAGACTTCTTCGGGTACGCCGACCACCTGGAGCTCGAGCTGTTCGTGCGGTTGGGGATGACGCCGTCGGACGCGATAGTGGCGGCCACGACGCGGGCGGCACACGCGTTCGGGCTGAACGAGATCGGTGGCATCGAGGCGGGAAAGCGCGCAGACTTCGTGGTGCTCGACGCGAACCCACTCGACGACATCATGCAGACGCGGGAGATCGCCGCGGTGTATCTGCGCGGGGTCGAAGTCGATCGGGCCGGTCTTCGGGCAGGCTGGGTCGAGTAGGCGTAGGTCAGGGGGGACGCGATGCGGACCCTCGGACGGCGATAGGGGCGTTGTCAACTTGACGAACGCCCGCGTTCGGAGCAGCCGGTGATGAATAGACCGCAGTAGATGTCAGCCCACCCGAAAGAGATTCTGCACTACACCTATGGACGGCGGCGAACCGTTGCAGATGAGCGGGCGACTTGAAGCGGCGCATCTGCCGGACGCGCGCGCTCGCACTCCCGCCAATTCGCGACGCGGCATTTGGTTTTGTCTTTCGGGTGTACTCGCGAGTTCATGCCGAGATCATGCTCTTTCGGCCGTCACGACGGCCGGAAATCTCGACAGCGCCCGCCGAAGGAGCAGGATTTGCGCACCAACGCCTCTACGGAGCGTCGTGACGGCGTGGCGCTCCGATCTGCGCTCGCACCAGACCGGTGAGATGGTCGCGGGTGTGGGCGTCGAAGTAGAGCTCGCCCGCTTCGAACGCGATACGCTGGCTCCGCGTGAGGACGACCGTGCCCGAACGTCGAGCGTCGCCCGCACGCGACAGCATCACGGTCACCGGACCGATGTCGCCCGCCCGGGCGCGGTGCAGGTGCATGAAGAGCACCTCGCTGTCCAGCACGCCGTAGACGCGGGCGTCGTACCCCAGCTCGCCGGTGGCCGCGTCCCAGGTGAGCCGCACCTGGGCCGTGGCGTCCGTCTCGACCGGTGGCACATGGTCGGCGCCGGTGGCGACCCACTCCTCGCTCATCCGGCGAGGCGCGTCCAGCGGCGGCGTAGTGTGGGGCGGCCGACGATGGCCCGTCAGCTGCTCATAAGAGTAGGCGAGTCGAATCAGCGCCCCTTCGCCCCACGCATCACCGAGCAGCTCGAGCCCGACCGGCATCCCGTCGGCGGCATACCCGGCGGGCACTACGATGGCCGGCAGGCCCGCGACCGAGGCGAGCACGCAGTTGGTGCCCGGCTGTGGCTCCCCGATCGGACGGGCCGTGCGACGAATCGTCGGATAGGCGATCGCGTCGATCTGCTCGTCGGCCATGACCTGGAGGACGTTGCGACGTACGACGTCACGACGGGCGACGACCTCGAGATACTCCGGGTCATCCAACCCCGGCGCCGCCGCCGACCGTCGGTATCGTGCTTCGAGGGCCTCGTGGTAGAGGCCCGTGTCGAGAATCTCGTCGATCGACTGCACGGGTGTCCCCGGAGCGCGCAGATACTCGGCGAACTGCGTCTTGAACTCCTGCCGCTCGAGTGACGCTCCCTGCAGCAGACCGGGCAGCTCCGGAATCTCGAGCGGCACCACCGTTGCGCCGGCGGCCTCCATGGCGTCGAGCGCTTCCTGAACCACGCGCCGCACCGGCTGGTCCGGTGGCGTCGTGCCCAGTTGAAACTCGAGGGTGCCGATACGCGCCCCCTCGAGCGCGCCGGTCTCGAGGAAGTCCGTGTAGGTCGTCGGGATGTGCCCGACGCCCAGCTCCGTGATGGTGTCCGCTGGGTCTGGACCGACGGTGGCATCGAGCACCAGGGCGAGGTCGGTGACGCTCCGGGTCAGTGGCCCGCCCATGTCCTGAGTAAGCGCGAGCGGGATGATGCCGTCGCGACTCGACAGACCACGCGTGCCCCGCAGCCCGACCAGCGCGTGATGAAACGACGGGATGCGGATGGAGCCACAGGTGTCACTGCCCATACCGGCCGCCGCGAAGCTGGCAGCGACGGCGGCGCCGGTTCCCCCACTCGACCCACCGGGGTTGCGGGTCGGGTCGTACGGATTGCGTGTCTGCCCACCCAGCGAGCTGATGGTCTCGATGCCGTAGGCCAGCTCATGCATGTTCGTCTTACCGATGATCACCGCCCCCGCCGCTTTCAGCCGAGCGACCTGGTAGGCGTCGTCGGGGGGATACCAGTCGGCCAGCGCGACCGAGCCGGCCGTCGTCGGCAGGCCCACCATGTCGTAGTTGTCCTTGACCACGACCGGCACGCCGTGCAGTGGGCCGCGCGAGTCCCCACTCGCTCGCTCCTGGTCCCGTGCGTCGGCTTCGTCAACGGCGGCCGGATTGAGGCTGATCATTGCGTTCAGCGACGGGCCCCGCTGGTCGTAGGCGTCGATGCGAGCCAGGTAGTGCTCGACCAGTTCTCGGGATGTGACGCGCCCTGAGGCCATCGCCTCCTGCAGCTCCGGTATGGTCTGCTCGACCACCTCGAACGACGGGCCGGCGGCGGGCTCAGGCGCCGAGCCGCACGCGGCGCCGAGCGCGGTCGCCACGCCCGCGACGACCGCCGCACTGGCCGTTGCGCGACGTGCCGCGGTTCTGGTCCTTGCCTGTGCGAGACGTCGCGCGCTCATTGCGCCAGCAGCTCCTCGAGCTGGTCGCTGACCCAGCGTCGGTCTTCGGGATTGCCGCCGCCCCCTGCCAGGTGCCCGCGGATGCTCGGAATGACCCGTAGCTCGGCGTTCGGCATTTGTGCCACCTCGATCTCGTTGTCCTCCGGCGGGAAGTAGAGATCGGTGCGCGACGGCATGACGGTCGCCCGAGCCCGGATAGCGCCGAGTGCCGCAGCCAGGTCGCCCGCGAATCGTGGGTGGGCGGCGATGTCGGCCGCTTGCCAGGTCGCCAGCATGGCGAGCAGGTCGTTGGCGTCGAAGCGGCCGAACGACCGCTCGGCCCCCGCCAGAAACCCCTCGACCCCGCCGCCGGTGTCGTGCAGGCCTTCGCGGAAGAAGCTTTGCGACGTATACCAGCCGGCATACACGCGTGAGAACGCGCGCAGACCCGCCACGGGCGGACTGGTGTACTCGCCGCCGGCCCAGGCACAGTCGGCGGTCAGCGCCGCCTTGATGCCCTCGAGAAACACGAAGTTGTGCACCGCGGTCCTGGCGCTGCCGCAGATCGGGGCGATGCGCTCGACCATGTCCGGGTACAGCGCGCCCCAGTGGAAGGCTTGTTGCCCGCTCATGGAAAACCCGACGACGAGCTTGACCCGGTCGATGCCGTACCGCTCGGTGACCAGCCGATGCTGGGCACGGACGTTGTCGTAGGGATGGACCAGGGGGAACCGCATCCGGTCCTGAGGCGGCGGGCTGTTGCTCGGCGACGAACTGAGCCCGTTGCCGAACTGGTCGGGCACCACGATGAAATAGCGGCTCGGGTCGAGGGCGAGGTTCTCGCCGATCGACCCTTCGTTGCTAGTGTG
>PBRZ01000054.1 GCA_002726085.1 Acidobacteriota bacterium | reverse complement strand
TCGCCAGGAAAACCCCGCCTGGTGAGGGTCTGGCGGCGTTGCTTCCTCGGTCACAGCCCGCCTGGCTGCTCCCTCGTCGCGCCTTGCCAGGCGAACGCCTCGCCAGGAAAACCCGGCCTGGTGAGGGTCTGGCGGCGTTGCTTCCGCGGTCTCCGCGCACACCGACCCCTTGTTGTCTTCTCGCACCCTGCTCGGGATAGGAGTCAGGTTTCTTCTGACTTCTGCTTTTTGGCTTCTGACTCCTGCAGATCCCCGTCCTCCACCCTTCCGAAGTAGGCGAGTCCGACGAGGAGCAACGCGAACAGGGCTCTGGCGATTTGCGGCTCGGCCGCGACCTGGCCGTAGAGGTGGCCGGCGTTGTGCAGCGCCAATGACTGTAGCCCGAAGAGGGCGGCCAGAGCCAGGGCCAGGCTGCCCGGCAAGCCAACGCGGATCAAGAGCCCGGCAAGCACGAGCATCGCCCCGAGCACGATCGCGCCGATGTTGGCAAGCACCTCGAGTTGCGAGTCGCCGACGAGATCGACGAGACCCGCCAACAGGGAGTAGAGCCCGTAGCTGGTCATTCCGAGTGTGGCCGTCGTCAGCATCGTATCGTGATGTATTATGCGTCTCTTGTGCGTGTCCGCCCAAGTTCAACACGGCACCCCGGTCGTCGCGTCGGGCGCATCGCCGCTCGCTCGGTAGGGCTCGGTGTGGCTCTGACCATGGGCGTCTGGTCTCTGATGCCGCCTCCGGTCGGCGCACAGGTTCGGGGCGACCTCGTCTTCGACCAAATTCTCGACCAGTATGTTCGGGACGGTCTTGTCTACTACGCGGCGCTCCGGGCGGAGCGTCGGGCGCTCGACGGCTACGTGCAGTCGCTGACAGAGCGGCCGGCGGTCTTCGACGCGTGGTCGAGGGAGCGCCGGCTCGCCTACTGGATCAACGGCTACAACGCCCTGGTCCTGAAGACCGTCATCGACGGCTACCCGATCCGCGGGGTGTCGGCAGAGTTTCCGGAAAACAGCGTCATGCAGATTCCGGGAGTCTTCTCGGGACGCGAGCACCGGATTGCCGGGCGACGTCTGACGCTCCAATCCATTGAGGACGAGCTGATTGCCTCGTTTGGCGACCCGCGAGCCCATCTGGCGCTTGGGCGTGGGGCGGTCGGTAGTCCGCGATTGCGTAGCGAGGCGTTCAGCGACGACCGCCTCGAGATGCAGCTCGAAGCGGTGGTCGAAGATTTCGCGACAACGCCGCGCCATGTCACCCTCGACCGGGCCGGCGACGAAGTGGTGGTCAGCGCTGTGCTCGGCTGGCGGTCGGAGCAGTTCGCGACGCTGGCTGGCGCCACCGCAAGCGGACGCAGCCCGATCGAGCGTGCCGTCGTGGCCCTCATCTCGCCGGCGCTGTTTCAGAGCGAGCGCGAGTTTCTCGCACGGAACACGTTTCGTCTACGCTATAGCGACTTCGACTGGCGGCTGAACGATTTGACGGGTGGGGGACCGTATTAGCCTAAAGCCCATAGCCAAGGAGAGGTCAGCGTTCATGGATCTACAACTGGAGGGTAAGGTCGCCGTCATCACCGGTTCGAGCCGTGGTCTCGGGCTGGCCAGCGCGAGGGCTCTGGTCGGCGAGGGTGCTCGGGTGTGCGTTTGCGCACGGGGCGTCGAGCGGTTGGAGGAGGCGGTCCGCGAACTGCGGGCCGAGGCGGGCGCTGATGAAGCCGTGGTCGGCGTGGAGGCGGACCTCAATACGGCGTCAGGCGTCGAAACCGTCATCGACCGGACGGTGACCACGTATGGCGGCATCGACATCTTGGTCAACAACGTCGGGAAGGCGGGTGGGGGAGGGCTGCTCGAGACGACCGATACCGAGTGGCAAGCGGCGCTCGACGCCACGCTGTATCCGGCAATCCGCGCCTCGCGGCTCGCCGTGCCGCACATGCGCGCGCGCAGCGGCGGCGTCATCATCATGATTGCCTCGATCTGGGGCCGCGAGTCCGGCGGCCGGATGACCTACAACGCGGTGAAGGCGGCCGAAATCAGTCTGGCGAAAGCGCTGGCTGGGCAGCTGGCAAAGGACAACATCCGCGTGAACAGCGTGGCGCCCGGGTCGATCTCCTTTCCAGGTGGCTCCTGGGCCAAACGCCAGGCAGAGGACCCGGAGGGGATGGCGGCGTTCGTTACGCGCGAGCTCCCGTTCGGTCGCTTCGGCCGCGCCGAGGAAGTCGGTCAGGTCGTGGCGTTCCTTGCCTCGCCGCGGGCCAGCTGGGTGAGTGGCGCCAGCGTGACCGTCGACGGCTGTCAGTCGAGAGCGCTGTTCTAGCGATGCTGCGCCGAACGCCGCCCGTATCCTGTCGCCTCCGCATCGCTAGCTAGCTTTTCTCACAGCCCCGCTACGCGGGGGGCTAGCCTCGCGACCGCTTTGCCCTTCATCCAACTCGAGCGGCTAGCACCATACGCCATAAATTCGCCTCTTGTTCGTTTTTTCTTCGTCTGTTACCATCCCCGATCATGCGGGGAGCACCACTCGGTCTTTCCGGTTCACGGCACGCGCCCACGCTGTCTCACGGACAGCGGGATGCCGCCCTGCTCGAGGCGCTGGAGGGGCTTGTCCCGTCTGGGACGGTTGGTGTCGAGGCTCCGGCCGGTGGGCCCCACGCCGCACCGCTTGACGGAGCGATCGTCACCGCGTGGCGTCGCCTTCCCGCCGAGCCGGCGCAGTGGGCCGATTATCCTGACGGGCTCGACGACCGGCTACGCCTAGCCCTTGCCGCCGGGGGCATCGTGCGTCCCTATATCCATCAGGCGGCAGCGATGACGCATGCTCTGGAGGGCCGTCACGTTGTCACGATCACGCCGACCGCATCGGGCAAGACGCTCTGCTACAACGCGCCCGTGCTCAGTACCATCCTGCGGGACCAGTCGACACGTGCGCTCTATTTATTCCCGACGAAGGCGCTGGCCCAGGACCAACTGGCTGAATTGCTGACGCTAACCGGGCGTCTGGCTGAGCATGCCTCGATCGGCGCGTTTACCTACGATGGCGATACGCCGCAGGATGCGCGTCGCGCGGTTCGCGGCCGCGCCCATCTGGTGCTGAGCAACCCGGACATGTTGCATTCGGGCATCCTGCCGCATCATCCCCGCTGGGCGAAGTTGTTTGAAAACCTGCGCTACGTGATTATCGACGAGCTCCATGCCTACCGTGGGGTCTTCGGCAGCCATCTGGGCAACATCCTCCGGCGTCTCAGACGCATCTGCGCGCACTATGGGTCGTCGCCGGTCTTCATCTGTTCGTCGGCCACCATCGCCAATCCCAAAGAGCTGGCCGAACGGCTCACCGGAGAACAGTTTGCGCTGGTCGAGCGCAACGGCGCGCCGCGCGGCGAGAAGATCTTCGCCTTGGTCAACCCGCCTGTCGTCAACCCGCAGCTCGGCATCCGACGGTCATATGTTGCCGAAACCCGTCGCCTGGCGGTCGAGTTCCTCACACGCCGTCTCCAGGTCATCGTGTTCGCGCAGAGCCGGCTGACCACCGAAGTGCTCACAACGTATCTCAAGCAGGCGTGTCGCCGGCTCCCGGGTGGCGCGGAGGCGATCCGAGGCTACCGTGGCGGGTACTTGCCGTTACGGCGTCGGGAGATCGAGCGGGGATTGCGTGCCGGTACGGTTTCCGGGGTCGTATCAACGAATGCCCTGGAGCTGGGAATCGACATCGGCGCGCTCGATGTCTGTGTCATGGCGGGCTATCCGGGGACGGTCGCGGCCACATGGCAACGCGCCGGTCGAGCCGGCCGCAGGAGCACTCGGTCGGCGGCAGTGATGGTGGCCAGCAGCGCGCCGATCGATCAGTTCATCGTGCAGCATCCGGCATTTTTTTTCGAGGCTTCGCCGGAGCACGCGCTCATCAACCCGGACAACCTTCAGATCCTCCTCGACCACATCAAGTGCGCCGCGTTCGAGCTGCCGTTCGCTCTACACGAAGACGACAAGGAGCTGTTCGGGCCCGAAGACTTGCAGGCGGTGCTGGGGCTGCTGCGCGACGAGGGGTTCGTTGATCTGGTCGACGATCGGTGGCACTGGATGCACGAGTCGTATCCGGCCGACGCTATCAGTCTTCGCTCGGTGTCGTCCGACAACGTCGTCGTGGTCGACGTGTCTGACGAGACCACGATCATCGGCGAGGTCGATTTCAGCGCCGCCACCTCGACGCTGTACGAGCAGGCGATTTATCTCGTCGAAGGCAACCAGTATCAGGTCGATCGGTTGGATTTCGACCGGCGCAAGGCCTACGTGCGACCCGTCGATAGCGATTACTACACCGATGCGATCACCTACACCAAGGTGAGCGTGCTGGAGGAGTTCGACCGGGTTCTTCAACCACGTCCCGCGACGGACCTGGCCCCCGTCGATCGCGGTGTGCTCGCGCTTGGGTGTCATGGTGAGGTGCACGTCGTCTCACGGGTGGTCGGGTTCAAGAAGATCAAGTTCTATACGAACGAGAACGTGGGGTCTGGTGAGCTCGATCTCCCAGAGCAGGAGATGCATACGACCGCCTACTGGTTGAGGCTGTCCCGGGCGCTCGTTGACCGCCAGCCATTTGCCGCAGATGACCGACGCGACGGCATCGTCGGGCTGGGGTTCGCGTTGCGGCAGGTTGCGCAGCTCATGTTGATGTGCGACCGCCACGATATCGGTCTGGCGATTCACGGCGAGGAGCGGCGGGTGGCGCAAATGAGCCCGGCCGATCCGGGGGGCCGGGACGAGGAGGAGCCAACCATCTTCATCTACGACAACTACCCTGGGGGCATCGGGTTCAGCGAGCCGTTGTTCGGTTTGCACGATCGGTTGCTGTCGCACACGCGGGGGTTGATCGAGCGCTGCCCGTGCGAGGCGGGCTGTCCGGCCTGTGTCGGGCCAATTGGACGGACGGGGCCGCGTGCCAAGCCGGTCGCGCTGGCGCTGCTGGTCTCGATTGGCGTGCCGGACACGGCGGACGGGCTGACCTAGCCTGCCATGAGAATCTTGTACTTGTCCTGCACCGTCCGGCATTGAATTGACAAGGCGCGCACAGCGCGCCCCGCGGTGGCGGCGTGGGGCGGTGGGCCCCCACAAGCCACCGCGTGGGGTCCGGGGCGCAGCCCCGACTGAAGAAGCCGCGCACGTGCGCGCCCGCGAGGAAGCGGCGCGGGGCATCGGGCCCCCGCAAGCGACGAGCCAGGGTGTGGGGCGGAGCCCCACTTATGTAATGCCCGGGGCGAAGCCCCGTCTAGTCATGACCGATCCAACCCGGTTACGGACGCTGAAAGCACTGTTGCGGGGCGGGGGCCGAGCGTCGGCCGGAGCAGCTGAATCGGCCCGCGCGTCGGTCGATCCAGAGGCGCTCGCAACCGGTCTGGGTGGCAGTCTCGAGGACGCGCCGCTCGGCCCTTGCCCGGTCGTGCGGTGGGTGGTCGGCCCTGAAGGCCCTGAAGGCCATGATGGCCCTGATGGCAATGACGAAAATGATGAACATGACGAAGTCGATGAGCCCTATGGTGACCGACTGGAAGCGGCTTCTCGTGCAATCAGCGCTGAGGGGTTGGCTGTACTGTGCGGTGAGGGAAGCCGACAGGAAGCACCCAAGTCTGGTGTGGCCCCGACCGACGGGGTGATCTTCTTCGACCTGGAGACGACCGGGCTCAGTGCCGGCGCTGGCACGGTCGCTTTCGTGGTCGGATTCGGGTGTTTCGATGGAGCCCGTTTCCATGTGTGGCAGTTCGTCCTGCCGAGCTTCGCCACCGAGCGGCGTCTGCTGGCTGCGGTGACCGCCGCCGTGTCGCGGGCGCACACCGTAGTCACGTTCAACGGTAAGTCGTTCGACATGCCGTTCATGGAGATGCGCTGGCTCTATCACCGGCTTGCGACGCCGCTGCCCGCGCTTCGGCATCTGGACCTGCTCCACCCGGCGCGACGGTTCTGGGGCCCGGACACCGGAGGTCTGGGGATGCTCGAGCGTCGCGTATTGGGTTTTCGGCGGCGGGGTGACGTATCTGGGTACGAGATCCCGTCACGCTATTTCAACTATCTCCGATCGGGCGATCCGGCGCCGCTCCGACGCGTGCTCTTGCACAATCGTCTGGACCTGGCTTCGCTGGCTGTCCTTACCGGGCTGGCCTGCGAACTCGTCGATGGTGGGCCGAACGCAGCTCGCGATGCGCGCCAGTGCCTTGGACTGGGGCGGGTATACGAACGTAGTGGGAATCGGCCAGACGCACATGTCTGCTACGAGCGGGCAGCGGGGTTGAGTCCGGGAAGCAGCGGGGTGTTCTGTCCCGGGGATCTGGACGTGCGGGCCGAAGCGCTGTTTCGCGTGGCGTCGGCGCAACGCGGTCAACGCCGTCACGCCGATGCGGCGCGTGTCTGGCAGGGGCTGCTCGATCTCCGGCGGCCGCCCGGACTGTTCGAGCGTGAGGCGCTCAGGTCCCTGGCCGTGCACCACGAGCACCGGCTCAAGGACACGCACACGGCCCTCCTATTCGCGCGCCGAGCCTATGCGATGGAGCGCACGGCGTCTCGCCGGCAGGAGGGGCGAAAGCGGATGTCTCGTCTGGAGCGGCGGCTGGCGGGTGACTCGGGCTGCTAGCGAAGCTGCGGCTCAAACCGACAAGTGCAATGGAGCGCAGCCTCGCGAGCAGAAGATGTTCGACTCAGGTCGTCGTGGTCGTTGCCTTCGCCCCGGTCTTCTGCTGCTTCTGCTGGCGTTCCTTGAGTCCGGCGACCGTTTGGGCGCCGTATTTCTTCGTGAACCGCTCGACGCGACCCTCGGTGTCGATGAGCTTCTGCTTGCCGGTGAAGAAGGGGTGACAGTTCGAGCAGATCTCGAGCCGGAGCTCCTTCTTGGTCGACCGCGTGTTCCACGTCGCGCCACAGGCACAGTGAGCCTCGACGTCGAAACACTCCGGATGAATGCCGTCCCTCACGGTATGCTCCTTCTTCCCTCAGCTAGCGCAGCCTCCAATTATAGCAGACGGACGCGATAGGAGCGTCTGTAGCACGAAGCCAGAAGCCCGAGCCGGCGAGCGTGGTCTCGCCCCTACAATCCCGCCAGTTCTAACAGCGCCGTCCAGAATGCTGGCAGACCGTCGCCCAGCTTCGCCGATATTGGCAACACGGTTCGCCCAAGCGCCAGTTCGTGGGCCTTCAGTGCGGCGCGGCGCGCCGACGCCTTCAGCCGGTCGACCTTTGTGGCCGCCACGACCATCGGTAGACGCAGCTCGGAGAGCCAGGCGACCGCGTCACAGTCGGTCGCCAGCCCTGGGTGCCGCGCATCGACCAGCAGAATCGCGCCGGCGGGTGCGGTGCGTCCCGGCCGGTCTGGTGTCTCGTGCGGGTCTGGTTGGAAGTAGCGCCGAGTCAGCCGGTCGAACCCGTGGTTGGCCGCTTCGCCGCCGCGGGCGTAGCCGTACCCAGGAAGGTCGATTAGCAACAACGCGCCTCGATGTTTGGCAAGCTGGAGGCGATAGACGTTGAGCAGCCGCGTCGTGCCAGGGGCGCCCCCGGCCCTGGCGATTTTCCGGTGCGCCAAGGCATTGATGAGCGTTGATTTTCCAACATTTGACCGCCCGACGAAGGCGATCTGCGGCACGTGCGCGACCGGCAGCCGGCTGCCGAGCCCGACACTCGTGACGAACTCGGCCGTCTGGATCTTCATCCGCCTTCGCCGAGGCTACGGCGGACAGGCAAGGGCCTGCCGAAGAGCGTCTGAAGCCCGAAGCCTGACGCCGGCAGGCCAGCGTCGTAACTCGGCCTGCCCTAATGCGTCACCCTGCCGTCCGAGCTCGTGGGCTGCGCACCGGTCTCGTCCTGTCCAGCGGCAGGGAGCAGCGCGGTGAGCGGCCCTTCCAGCGCGATCTTCAGCACTTCGTCCATCGACTCGACCAGATGTAGATCGAGGACGTCGAGGACCGCCTTCGGGATATCGGCCAGATCCTTCTCGTTGTCCTTCGGCAGAATGATCGTCGTCACGCCGGCCCGGTGAGCCGCCAGGACCTTCTCCTTGACGCCGCCAATGGGCAACACCTTGCCACGGAGCGTGATCTCGCCGGTCATCGCCACGTCGCGGCGTGTCGCGATCCTGGCCAGGTTTGACACCAGCGCCGTTGCCAGCGTGATGCCGGCTGAGGGCCCGTCCTTCGGAATCGCGCCCTCGGGGACATGCACGTGGACATCAGTCTGGCGGTGGAAGTCTTTCTGTATACCGAAGGCCTCGGCCCGCGATCGGACGTAGCTCAGCGCGGCCTGGGCCGATTCCTGCATTACGTCGCCCAGCTTGCCGGTCAGTGTCAACCGGCCTTTGCCCGGCATCAGTGTCGACTCGGTGAGCAGCAGCTCGCCACCCGCCTCGGTCCAGGCCAGCCCGGTCGCGATACCAATCTCGTTCTTGTCCTCCAGCATGGTCGGGCGGAACCGTGGCACCCCGAGATGCTCGGTAACCTTTTCGCCGGTGACCTCCTCGGAGAACTGCTTCCCTTCGAGCACGACCTTGCGGGCCACCTTGCGGCAAATCGCATTGATCTCCCGCTCGAGGCTGCGGACACCGGCTTCGCGTGTGTACCGCCTGATGATCGTCTCGAACGACTCGTCCTTGAACTGGATGTTCTTCTTAGTCAGCCCGGTGGCCTTCACCGCCTTGGAAGCGAGGAAGCACCTGGCAATTTCGATTTTCTCGAGCTCGGTGTAGCCGGCCAGCTGCAACACTTCCATCCGGTCCCGCAGAGCCTGGGGCACGGTATGGAGCACGTTGGCCGTGCAGATGAACATGATGTTCGAGAGGTCGTACTCGACATCCAGGTAGTGATCGAGAAACGTGTGGTTCTGTTCAGGGTCGAGCACTTCGAGCAGGGCCGCCGACGGGTCTCCCCGAAAGTCCATCGACATCTTGTCGACCTCGTCGAGGAGCATCACCGGGTTCATCGTGCCGGCCTTCTTCATCATCTGGATGATTTGGCCGGGGAACGCTCCTATGTAGGTGCGCCGATGCCCGCGAATCTCCGCCTCGTCCCGGACCCCGCCAACCGACAGACGGACGAACTTGCGATTCGTCGCGCGTGCGATCGACTTGGCGAGGGAGGTCTTGCCGACTCCCGGCGGACCGGTGAACGTGAGGATGGTGCCTTTGGGCTTGCGGACGAGTGTACGGACAGCGAGGAATTCGAGAATCCGGTCCTTGATCTTCTCCAGCCCGTAGTGGTCCTGGTTCAAGATCTGCTCGGCCTTCTTGAGGTCTCGGCTCTCCCGCGACCGTTTGCGCCAGGGCACGGCGATCAGCCAGTCGAGATAGTTGCGCGAGACGGTCGCCTCGGCCGACATCGGCGGCATGCCCTCGAGACGCTTCAACTCCTGGACCGCCTTCTCCTCGACGTCCTTGGGCATCCGCGCCAGTTCGATCTTCTTCTTCAGCTCGTCGAGCTCACTGCCCTTGTCCTCTTTACGACCCAGTTCCTTCTGAATCGCCTTCATCTTTTCGTTGAGGTAGTACTCCTTCTGCGCCTTCTCCATCTGCTTCTTCACGCGAGACTGGATCCCACGGTCGACTTGCAGCTTGTCTACCTCGATCTCGAGCAGGCTGGCGATCCGGACGAGGCGCTCGAGCGGAGAAATGATCTCGAGTAGATTCTGTTTTTCCTCCACACCGACCACGAGGTGCGCGGCGATTGTGTCGGCCAGCTTGCTGGCGTCGTCGACGCGCACGGCTGCGATCATCGCGTCATAGTGCAAGTTGTTCGAGAGCTTCACGTATTGCTCGAATAACGACACGACGCGGCTCATCGTGCTTTCGACTTCGTCACTCGCGTCGTCCTGCCTGGGCAGCAGCTTCGCCACGACGCGATAGAACCCCTTGTCTTCCTTCCACTCGACGGCGCGGGCGCGGTCGAGCCCCTCGACCAGCACCTTGATGTTGCCATCCGGCAGCTTCAGGCTCTGCACGATGTTGGCCACACAGCCCATCGTGAAAATGTCCTTCGGCTGCGGGTCGTCGGTGGTGGCGTCCTGTTGCGCTGCGAGGAAGATCCGCTTGTCCTTCAGGAGCGCGTGCTCGAGCGCCCGTGTCGACGACGGCCGGCCAATGACGAACGGCATCATCATGTGCGGAAACACGACGACGTCGCGCAGTGGAACAATCGGGAGCGTTTCGTAGACTTCCATAAGGGGGGCTGGCGCTAACCGGCCTTTTCGATGACGGTAATCGGGTCGTCCTTGGATTGCACCACTTCACGGGTGATGACGCACTCACGGATCTTCTTCTGTCCTGGGAGGGTGTACATGATATCGAGCATGAGGTCCTCGATAATCATGCGCAGCCCGCGAGCGCCAATCTTTCGTTCCAGCGCTGACTCGGCAATTGCTTCGACGGCGTCGTCTGTGAAGCGGAGCTTGACGTTCTCGTACTCGAACAACCGCTCGTACTGGCGTGTGATGGCGTTACGCGGTTTTGTGAGAATCTGCATCAGCGCCGGTTTGTCCAGTTCGTGGAGTGCGCCGATGACCGGAAGCCGGCCCACGAACTCCGGGATGAGACCGTAGCGAATCAGGTCTGCGGGTTCGACCATCTCGAGCGTCGAGCCCAGGTCCCGTTCGTGCGACGTCTTGATATCGGCACCGAATCCCAGCATCTTGCGCCCGGCCCGCCGCTGGATCGTCTGGTCGAGCCCGACGAAGGCCCCGCCGCAGATGAACAGCACGTTGCTGGTGTCGACCTGGAAGAATTCCTGGTGCGGATGCTTGCGACCGCCCTGGGGCGGCACGTTGGCGACGGTGCCCTCGAGAATCTTCAGCAGCGCCTGCTGCACCCCCTCTCCCGAGACGTCACGGGTGATCGAGGGGTTCTCGTCCTTGCGACAGATCTTGTCGATCTCGTCGATGTAGATAATGCCCTGCTGGCACTTCTCGATGTCGCCCCCCGCCGCCTGGAGCAGCTTGAGCACGATGTTCTCAACGTCCTCACCGACATACCCGGCCTCGGTGAGGGTCGTGGCATCAACAATGGTGAAGGGGACCGACAGCAGCTTGGCCAAGGTCTGGGCGAGCAGGGTCTTGCCGGAACCAGTCGGTCCAATCAGCAGGATGTTCGATTTGGTGAGCTCGGTCTCGTTTCGGTTGCGCGATTGCTTCTGGATTTCGACGCGCTTGTAGTGGTTGTAGACGGCGACTGACAGCTTCTTCTTGGTCTGCTCCTGCCCGATGACGTACTCGTCCAGAAACTTCTTGATCTCCTGGGGTACTGGGAGCGGCGACTTGGCGCTCCGGTTCTCGAAGCGGTTGTCGTCGGCGATGATGTCGTTACAGACCTCGACACACTCGTCGCAGATGAACACGGTCGGACCGGCGATCAGCTTGCGAACATCGTTCTGATCCTTGTTGCAGAACGAGCAACGGAGGACCTCGGGTTCACCGCTTTTCTTAACCATAGTCATAACCCGCCGGCGCGCGGCGCAACACGCCCCGCCATCTAGGCGCGCTGCTTGATTACTTCGTCAATAATACCGTATTCGCGACTCTGATCGGCCGTCATGATGTAGTCGCGTTCGGTGTCTTCTTCTATCCGTTTGAGCTTCTGTCCAGTGTGCGTGACGAGAATCTCGTTCAGTCGAGTGCGTGTCCGGATGATCTCACGGGCGTGGATATCGATATCGCTCGCCTGCCCGGCCAGGCCGCTCATCAGCGGCTGATGGATCACAATCCGGGAGTTCGGCAGGCTGAACCGCTTGCCGGACGCCCCGGCCGCAAGCAGCACCGCCGCCATCGACGCCGCCTGACCGACACACACGGTCTGCACGTCCGGTTTGATGAACTGCATCGTGTCGTAAATCGCCAACCCTGCGGAGATGGAGCCGCCCGGGCTGTTGACATACATCATTATGTCGCGGTCGGGGTCTTCGGCTTCGAGAAACAGCATTTGAGCAATGACGACGTTGGCGATCGAGTCCTCGATCGGTGTACCGATGAAAATGATGCTGTCCTTCAGGAGTCGCGAGTAGATATCGTAGGCACGCTCGCCACGATTGGTCTGCTCGACCACCATCGGGATCAACTGGTTGCGTGCCTCAGACATAGTCACTTGCTCGACATCAATCAGAAATCAGGCGGTGTTCGCGACGCTGCGGCACCGACCGTGCGTGCTTCCGGTTCGACATGTTGTGATCGGGAACTCGACGACCGAGCGCATCATTCACGCAGTCACGATCGTAGCATGCGACAAAAGGAAGTCCATCGCCTTCTCTCGCCGCAGACCCTCCGACAACCTGGCTATGCCGTCCTCCTTCTCCAGTTGCGCCCGCACCGCCGCCGGCGTCCGTCCCAGCTGTTCGGCGTAGCGAGTCAACTCGCGCTCGATATCCTCATCTCCGACTGTCAACGACTCGCGCCGGGTCACCTCGTCGAGCACCATCGAGCCTCGCACCATCTCCAGTGACGGGGCCCGCTGCTCGTCGCGTAACGCGTCCCAGTCGATCTTGGCCGTCTGCGGGTCGACGCGCTGCTGGGCTAGCCTGTTCGCGATCTGCTCCAGCCGCCGACCGATCTCCCGACTGACCAGTCCCTCGGGTACCTCCACCGTTACACGGGCCGCGAGCTGGGTCATCAAATCCTGCCGGACCCCGCGATCGGCTTCCGTCTCTGCCTGGCGCTGCAGGTCGCTTGCGATTCGCGTCCTCAGCGCCTCCAGTGTGCCGAATTCGCCCACTGACCGGGCGAAGTCGTCATCGAGCTCCGGGAGCAGCCGGCGGTGAATCGCCTTCACGACCACCTCATATGCCACTTTCGTGCCGGCAAGTTCGGTCTGCTCGTGGTCCGCCGGATACGACAATTCGAACGCCTTCGACTCGCCAACCTGCAGACCAATCAGCTCGGTGTCGAATCCCGGGGGATTGGCCGCCGCACCCAACTCGATCGACACATCCTCATGTCGGTCCTCGGGAAGGGTGGACGAGCCGCCTCCTGGGTCGCTCACACCTCGACGCGTCAGGTCCAGGGTGACGGTGTGACCTACCTCGACCCCTTGGTCCGCGGCCGGCTCGAGCCGGCTCGCGCGCCGACGTACCTCCTCCATCGCGCGGTCTGTCCCGTCGGCGTCCAGCGTCACTGGCGTCCGCCGCAACGTCAGCGCGGTGTAGTCGAGCGCCTCAATCGACGGCATCACCTCGAAGAGAGCGTGGAACGTCAGCGGTTGTCCGTCGTCGACCGATACCTCCCTCACATCAGGCGTTTCGATCGGCGTCAACGCCTGCTCCCGCAGCGCGTCGTCCACGGCTCTTGGTACTAGCTCGTGGGCCACGTCGCGCAAGATGTCGTCCTTGAAGTGCTGCCGCACGATGCGGACTGGCACCTTGCCCGGTCGGAACCCCGACACCTTGGCCCGCCGACTGTACTGCGCGGCGAGCCGGTCGATCGTAGCGTCGACGTCCGGAGCGAGAATTTCCACGTCGAGCCGCCGGCGTGTCTCGCTCAGCTCGGTAATCGCCGCCTTCATAATGACTATCGGCCTTCGGAAAGATTGCTTGAAGTCTCCATTCGATCTGAGTGGTGCGAAAGGGGGGATTTGAACCCCCACAGCCTTCCGGCTACCGGATCCTAAATCCGGCGCGTCTGCCAGTTCCGCCACTTTCGCATGGCTTCTCGTGTTGACGGGAGACGTCTGGGATGGCTCGCCCAATCACAGCTCTCAGGCTACCATACCGCGGCGGCGGTGCGTCCGCCGGGAGTAGGCCCTGTGCTAATGTTGACGTGTGGACGGTGACATTTGGCCCTGCCAGCCACACTCCCATCACAGATCCCGCTGACGGAAGCCCGGCGATGGAGGATTCACGCATGGACGGCGCGTCACGACGAGTAGTCGACAGGGAGGCCAGCATCGACTGGTTCCGCGAAACCCGCCAGCGGACAGCCGGCATGTTCGATCTGTTGACCGAGGAGGCGTACTACGAGCAGCCGATTCCGTTGCGTCATCCCATCGTGTTCTACGAGGGACACATACCGGCGTTCAGCATCAACAGCCTCATCAAGCGGGGACTCGGGCGCGACGGGCTGGACGAGGACCTCGAACGGCTGTTCGCGCGGGGGATCGACCCCGAGGATCAGGACTCGGCCGACACGGTCGCGATCCGGTCCTGGCCCACTCGAGCGACGGTCCGGCACTACGCCGACAACGCGGATCGGACGATTCTCGATGCGCTCGAGCATGCCGAGATCGAGCAGGACGGTCATCCCGTGCTGCATCGAGGACAGGCGGTGTTCACCCTGATCGAGCACGAAGAGCTTCATCAGGAGACCCTGGCTTACATGTGGCACCAACTGCCCCAGACGAGGAAGAGGCGGCCCGCCGCCGCGCACGTCATTGCTGATGGTGCGGTGCCGGAGCCGATGCAGATACAGATTCCGGCCGGCCGGGCGACTTTGGGGGCCATGCTGGACGAGATCCCATTCGGTTGGGACAACGAGTTCCCGCGTCTGCAAGTCGAGGTGCCCGGCTTCGTCATCGACAGACACAACGTGACCAACCAGCAGTACCTCGAGTTCGTCGAGGCGGGCGGCTACAGGAATCCCGAATGGTGGTCTGATACCGACTGGGCCTGGCTGACCGGTGCCGGCATGGATCATCCGTCGTTCTGGGTCCGTCAGGGGAGTGAGTGGTTCTGGCGCGGGATGTTTGATCTGATTCGGTTGCCGATGTCCTGGCCCGTCTATGTGTCCTACGCCGAAGCGTCGGCCTATGCCCGGTGGAATGGGCGGCGCCTGCCGACCGAGGCCGAATTCCACCGCGCGGCGTTCGGGACGCCGGAGGGGAGCGAGCGCGCCCATCCGTGGGGCGACGCGCCACCGGATCCGACCCGGGGCAACTTCGGCTTCCAGCACTGGGAGCCGGCGCCGGTCGGGTCGTACCCTGCGGGTATGAGCGCCTGGGGGGTGCACGATCTCGTGGGCAACGGCTGGGAGTGGACCTCGACCGTGTTCGAAGGTTTTCCAGGTTTCAGGCCGATGGCCTCGTATCCGGAGTATTCCGCCGATTTCTTCGACGGTCAGCACTACGTGATCAAGGGGGCGGCCCCGGTCACCGCCGCCGGGCTGGTTCGCCGCAGTTTGCGCAACTGGTTCCGGCCACACTACCCGTATGTCTATACCGGCTTCCGCTGTGTCGAGGATGGTGACTGAGATGGCGCCGACCAGCACCTCCGTCCTGACGCGTCGTGGGCGGCTCGCCAAGGATGTCCGACGCGATCTGGAGGGGTCCCAGAAACGACTCCAGCCCAAATATCTCTATGACGCGCTGGGTTCGCAGCTCTTCGAGGCGATCTGCGAGTTGCCCGAATACCGCATCACGCGAGCCGAACGGGGACTGCTCGCCGCGCATGCCGGCGAAATGGGTGTCGGTCTGGTGTCGCCCGTCACGCTGGTCGAGCTCGGAGGGGGCAGCGGGGAAAAGCTCGCGTTGCTGATCGAGCCGCTGGTGCAGACGCTTCGCGATGTGAGCGTGGCGCTCGTCGATGTCTCGAGCACCGCAATCGCGCTGGCGACACGGACCCTTGGGCGATATCCGGATCTGCCGGTGACCGGGCACGAAACGACCTATGAAGATGGTCTCCGCCAGGCTGTAGCCACTCGCTCAGGCGACGACACGATACTGGTGGCGTTCCTTGGTTCGAACTTCGGCAACCTCGACCCCGCCGAGGCCCTGGCGTTTCTGGGGCGCGTCCGGTCGGCGTTGCGAGCCGGCGATCGGCTAGTACTCGGCGCCGATCTCGTGAAGCCGGAAGCGGAACTGGTGCTCTCCTACGATGACCCGCTTGGCGTGACCGCCGCGTTCAACAAGAACCTGCTGGTGCGGCTCAACCGGGAGCTTGGCGCCAACTTCGATCTCGACCAGTTCGCCCATCGCGCGGTCTGGAACGCGACGGCGTCACGGGTCGAGATGCATCTCGAGAGCCTGTGTGACCAGACCGTCTTGCTTCCGGCTGCCAATTGCCTGGTGCGATTCACCGCGGGTGAGTCGATCTGGACCGAGAGCTCGTATAAGTACAACGAGGACGGAATTGCGGACATGGGGGCCGCGGCCGGATTCGCCCGTCGCGACCAGTGGGTAGATGCTGAGGCCCGCTTCGCGGTAACGGTGTTCGACGCGGAGTAGGGCGGAATGTTGCAGAAGTCAGAAGTCAGAAGTCAGAAGTCGGAAGGAAGCCGGAGGGCTTCGCCGTTTACCGCTTGAGCCCGCCGCGAGGGGGAGCGCCACGCAAGCCAATGCCCAGCCAGGAAAAACGACCGGACCGGGGCGCCCGATTTCTCGTCGTGGCCGCCAGCCTTATCGTCGTGATCGCCGGGCTTCAGGCGGCGAGTCAACTCCTCCTGCCGTTCCTCACCGCCGTTTTTCTGGCCGTGATCAGCCTTCCGGTCATGGTCTGGCTCCAGCGCAAGAAGGTCCCGACACCCCTCGCGGTCCTCACAACCGTGGCCGCCGCGGCCGGGGTGGTGAGCGTGCTCGGTGTGGTGGTGGGGCAGTCGGTCAACGAGTTTGCGCAGGTGGCGCCACAATACCAGGCGCGAATCCAGGAGCTGGCCAACGGGGTCCTGGCCTGGGTGGAGGAGATCGGGCTGCCGACCTCCGAGTGGAGCCCGCTAGACTACGTCAACCCCGAGGCGGTGGTCGATCTGCTGGTGGAGCTGCTGGGCGGCACGCTGGGTGCCCTGGCCGGGCTGCTGTCGAACGCGTTCCTCGTTCTGCTGGCTGTCATCTTCATCCTGTTCGAGGCGGCCGGGTTCAGGGCCAAGCTTCGTGTTGCGTTCGGCGACCGGGGGGACAACCTGGAGCGGTTCGGCCAGATGACCCTGCAGATTCAGAACTACCTCGCGATCAAGACGGCGGTGAGTCTCGCGACCGGGCTGCTCGCCGGGCTTTGGGTCTGGGGGCTGGGGCTCGACTTCCCGTTGCTGTGGGGGCTGGTCGCCTTCGTCTTCAACTACATCCCCAACCTCGGGTCGATCTTCGCCGCCATCGGGCCGGTGCTGCTGTCAGTGGTGCAGTTTGGCCCCGGTCGCGCCATCGCGGTTGCGGCCGGCTACGTCGTCATCAACGTCGTGTTCGGCAACGTGATCGAGCCGATGCTGCTCGGCCGGCGGCTCGGGTTGTCGACGCTGGTCGTGTTCCTGTCGTTGGTGTTCTGGGGATGGGTCTGGGGGCCGATGGGGATGTTGCTCTCGGTGCCGCTGACAATGATGCTGAAGATCGCCCTGGAGAACACCGAAGACCTGCGGTGGGTGGCCGTGATGCTCGACAAGAATCCGTCGTCAGCCGCCGCCGGATCTAGCCGTGCTTCTTCGCCCGCAGTCCCCGCAGCACCGTCCGATGCTCCGCGTGAGCCGCAAGCGCCGACGCGTAATCCGGCTGCGTGAAGCCAAGTTCCTTGGCGATCTGACCCGCCTGCGATTCTTCGATCGCGCTAATCGACCCGTCGGCCGCCGCCACGGCGAAAATGCAGTCGAGCAGCTCGAGGCGCTGCGTGGCAGTCGCAATCTCGCGAAACTCGCGAGTGACAAGATAGTTCTCGGTTCCCCCAAACAACCGGGCCTGGCTCTTGGCGATTTCGACCACGAGCAGCGCCTGCGCTTCGGGCAGATGACCCAGTTTCTGGACCACCTCACGCATCGACTCGGTCTCTTCTTCACTGATGTGCGAGTCGGCGTGAGCCACCCGGCTCAGGACATAGGCGAAGGCGGCGAGAAACCGCGCCCGGGGTGGCTCGAGTGCCTCGAGCTCGCCCACGATCCGTCTGACCGTGTCGGTGTCACCGTGACCGGTCGCTGTCTGTTGCTCCGCCGAACCCCCGCGCCCCGTAATGCCCAGGATCTCGAGAATGCCCACTCAGTGCCTCCGCTTCATTCGAATGACAGTGCGGTAACCGAGCCCCGGCTACCGAAATTGGTCTCCCAGGGTTCGGATGAACTCGGCCGCGACCGTGCTGGGGTCGGCGCCCCGTTCGTCGACTTCAAGATTCATGCGACGCATCGCGTTGACGTCGATCGTGCCTTCCAGTCTTGTCAGCGCCGCGAGCACGTCCGGCCATTGGCGAGCGAGCCTGGCGCTGACCAGGATGAGGGCATCATACGGCGGAATGGCCGCGCGGTCGTCCTCCAGAATGCGCAGATCGTAGGCCGTGATCCGACCATCGGTCGTATAGGCGCTGATCAGGTCGACCGCGCCCTCGGATACCGCCCGATACATCAGGGCTGCGTCCATGGTGCGCTGCTCTTCAAATGCGAGACCGTAGGTGTCGCGGATGGCGATCCACTCGGGTCGGGAGAAGAACTCGAAGTCTCCGCCCATCGACAGCGTCGGCGCCAGTCGGGTGAGGTCGCTGATACGGGTCAGCCGCATCGCCTCGGCGTCCTGGGCGCGCGCCGCGACCGCGTAAGCATTCTCGAATCCGAGCGTGGCCGCCACCTGGATGCCGTGTGTGTCGGCGAGATACGGCCCGACCTCGGCGAGCACGTCGGCTCGGTCCATCTCGACCGTCGTGCGCCCCATGACGTTCGCCCAGAGTGTGCCCGAGTAGTCGATGGAGACGTCGATGTCGCCGGAGGCGAGGGCGTCGAACGCCACCATTGACCCGAGTGATTGCATCTGGGTGGTGAGGCGGCCGGTCTCACGCTCAACCCACTGGCCCAGCAGATGGGCCAGGACATACTGTTCGGTGAAGCCTTTGGCGCCAATCGTGACCGGGCGATCGCCTCCGGGGAGGAGGGCGGTGGCCAGGGTGAAGCCGGTGTAGACGTAGAGGGCAGCCATTGCCGTCACGACGCCGCCGACCCGCCGCCGCCGACGCGTGCGCACACCGACCTCGAGCGCGTGCACCAGCCCATCGAGCAGCTGCGCCAGGGCCGCTGCGGCGACACACCCGACCAGCACCGCGGTGTAGTTCCGGGTCTGTAGCCCGCTGAAGATGTAGTTGCCAAGGCTGGTCGCGCCGACCGGCGTCGACAGCGTGGCTATCCCGACGGTCCAGACCGTGGCAGTCCGGACACCGGCGACGATGACCGGCATGGCGAGCGGCAGCTCCACCCGGCGCAATTGCTGCCACGGGGTCATGCCCACGGCCTGCGCAGCCTCCTTGAGCGCCGGATCCACTCCGGCAATTCCGGTGACGGTGTTGCGAAGAATCGGTAACACGCCATACAGGGTCAAACCGATGAACGCGGGCAGAAAGCCGATGCTCTGAAGACCCAGCGCCGCCAGGAGAGGCACCATGACGGCCAGCAGTGCCAGGCTCGGCACTGTCTGGATGATTCCGGCCATGCCCAGCGCCGGCTGTTCGAGCCAGCGCACGCGGGTAATCGCCACCCCGAGCGGCAGGCTCACCGCCGCACTGCAGAGCAGTGCCAGCAGCGTCAGCTGGAGGTGCGCCGTCAGATACTCCGGCAGCAGCGCCAGTTGCTGGCTCATGAAAGTGGCTCTCGGGTCAGGAGGGACTCGACGAGCTGGGCTTCGCGCCGCGGGGTGTCAAGCAGCCGTCGCACGTAGTCGTCGGCCGGTTCCCGCATCAGTGTGCCTGGCGTGCCAATCTGCACCAGACGCCCCGTCTCCATGACTGCGATGCGGTCACCGAGCACCAGCGCTTCGACCATGTCGTGAGTCACGAAGACTGCCGTCAGACCGAGCTCGCGTCGGATCCGGACGAAAGATTCCTGCAAGCGCCGTCGGGTCAGCGGGTCGAGCGCGCCGAATGGCTCGTCGAGCAGCATCAGCCGGGGACTGGCTGCGAGCGCCCGCGCCACGCCCACCCGTTGCTGCTGTCCACCCGACAGTTGGTCGGGACGGCGCTCTCGGGTGTCGTCGGGGTCCAGTTCCACCAGTTCGAGCAGCTCGTCGACTCGACGACGGATCTTGGGCTCGGTCCACCCGAGCAGCGCCGGCGTGACGCCNATGTTTTCTGCCACCGTCATGTGGGGAAACAGTCCCACCTGCTGGAAGGCATAGCCGANCCGGCGCCGCAGGTCATGGGGCGCAAGCGCAGCCACGTCGCTGCCGTCCACCAGCACCGAGCCGGCCGAGGGCTCGATCAGCCGGTTGATCATCTTCAAGGTCGTGGTCTTGCCGCTGCCCGAACCGCCCAGCAGCACCAGCAGCTCGCCCTCGTCGATTTGAATCGACAGGTCGTCCACGACGATCTGGTCTCCGTATCGCTTTGTCAGGTGCTGAAGCTCGATCATACGGTGCCCGAGCGTGGGATCGGAGATGACGGAGCGTAGTTTCTCGGGCGCCGTTTGCTCTGGAAGCCGGATCCCGAATTCCGGAGGCCGGCGGATTCAGACGTGCGCAGGCACGCGGCTGACGACCTCGAGCTGGTCGAGCCAGTAGGCGTCGTCATCCCGGCGACAAATGAGGAAGCGGCCGACGTCGTCGTCGAACTTGGCCTGGTGGTAGCGCAGATACATGTGCTCGTCGTCGATGCTCATGATCTCCACCTTCCCCGTTTCGTGCGACATGCAGTAGCGCGCGCGGCGCGCCAGTCCGGAACCGAGCATCAGCGCGTGCTGGAAGATTTTCCACCCCTCGACGATCGGAAGCTCGTAGGGCTTGTTGCCCGCCGTGGGTCGGCCCTGGAACAGGTAATACGGTGTGCAACCGATGTACGAGAGGGTCGAGTACATCTCCGACAGCACGTAGGGATCGTCGTTGATGCCCTTGATCAGCGGGCACTGATTGACGCAGATCACTCCGTTTCGAATACAGGCGTCGAGACCCCGGATGGCCAGGTCGGTCAGCTCCCGTGGGTGGTCGAAGTGCGCCATCAGGTAGATCCGCTGCTGGGGCGTCGAGTAGGCGCGGAACGCCGCCTGCAGCTCCGGGTCGTTCAGCACCCGGTATGGATCGAAGGCCGGCATCTTGGAACCGAGCCGGATGATCCGCACGTGCGGTATGGCGCGCAACGCCTCGAAGATTTCCACGAGTCGGCGCGTGCTCATCAGCAACGGGTCGCCGCCGGTCAGCAACACATTGGTCACTTCCGGATGGTCGGCGACGTAACGCAGGCCTTCGCTGACGTCGTTGGTGACCTCGTCGTTCTCGTCCATGAACAGCCGCTTGCGGAAGCAGTAGCGGCAGTAAGCGCCACAGACCTCATTGCACAGCAGGAGCACGGTGTCGGTGTATTTGTGCTGCACACCGCGGGCGACCGTCACCGATTCCTCGTTGCTGGCATCGAGCGACCCCCACTCCAGCAGCTCTTCCTCGCGCGGGATGATTAACTGCCGGATTGGGTCTTCGGGATCGTCCCAGTCGATCAGACCGAGGTAGTAGTCGTTGGCGCGGAAGACGTATCGGCTGGCCACCGGTCCCAGCCGGTCCCGCTGTTGGGCGGAGAGCTGCTCGACCTGGTCCAGCCGTCGTATGTATTTCACCCGATTCCGCATGTCGTCTGGCGTCGAGGCGTGTGAGGTCTGGTTGTCACTCGGCATAAAGGTATCTGCAGTCGGTTACCGGCACAAGCCGGCTCCGACCCGATCGTCNAAACTCGGCGCCAGCAGGAGGCGATCCGTGATGCACCCCGGCTGCCGGTACTGACCACGGCCTGGTAGCAAGAGACCGCCACGGACTGTGCGGCGTCCGTGCATCCCAGCGTGGTCACAAGGGGCCGAATCGGACCGGACACTCGGACGGGGCGAACAGTATCGAGTACTCGACACCGGGACGCAACCCCTTGACGCGGCGCTCGTCCGATCGTTGATCCGACNCGTCGGCAATCCGGATTCACCAGACAGCCGCCGCCGGCCAGGGGTGGCGCGCTAGAGGCCTTGTTTGCAGGATGTTGCAGGAACCGTGATGCGTTAGGGCGTTGGCCCCATTAGATGATGCGCCACTGATGACGATTCTGCGTGCCCTCTTTTTTAGACGGGTTTTCTTACAGGTCGGTTCGCCAGAGGGCCTCGCCCATCATCGAGTGC
>PBRZ01000053.1 GCA_002726085.1 Acidobacteriota bacterium | reverse complement strand
ATTGGCGACCACCGAGGAAACGAGAACGGCGGTCGCGCTCGACAGCACTCCGAAATTCGATCGACAACAAGCGATCGCCTTGGTCGCGGATGACATACTTGAGAACTGCGAGTCAGCGGATAAGTATCTGCCGAATGTTTCGAAGTTCGACGCGACCTGGATGCGCGTGACCTGGACCGACGATCACCACGAGAGAGGCAACCGAGAGTGGACCGTCACTGACCCGGTTACGCGTGGCAAGTGGCGCATGTACGAAGAGACTGGCGAAGTAATCGCCGTCCTCGGAGACTGCTGAGGCCAGTCCTCAGTTACGTGACTCGCTCACACCAGCGACCCCGATCAGCGAGCGTCGCCTCTCTCCGGTTAGCAAACTTCCCCGTACGCCGCTCATATGCATCGCCTAGCGCCCCCCCTTTCGCCGCTTTCAACGACCCTCCGAAGTAGGTCGACGTTGTCAGACGGGAGCCAGCCAGGCTTAATCCGGCGCCATGCCCGACTCCACGACATGCGAAACGCCGCATCAATCGTCGTATTTCCAAGGACCGAATACGCGGCAGAGCCGATGGATGCGGGGGACTGCGTTCGATTCGAACGTCGGGATCCGGAGTGGATCATGGCTGATTTTATGGCTGGCGGCGTCTGGTGACTATACGAGCCGCCTGATGAGAAACGGATGACTTCGTCGAGGCTTCCGGCGACGGTGGACGCGACGGAGAGTCAGTCTTGCATGATGCGATGTACCAGCGAACGCGCAGCTTCCTGTGTAACGTACGCCATCAGGGCGAGGACGCTCGTGAAGATCGCGGCGCCTAGAATCAACGGCCTGTGAAACAGGCTCATCAGGTGCGATCGGAGACTGACCCAACTCATCGTCTACTTAGCCGGTTCGGCGGCTCATCGTGATGCCTTGCGTCGACTCCTCGAATTTGACGGAGCGCGAATATTTACCTTCGCAGGACCTTCGCGTCGCCAGTGGCGTGCGCCCCTTCACCTGGCTGGAAGACGCAGAAGGTTTCGTGCTCGAGGTAGTCGCCGGTCGTGCCGTAAGCGCGGGCTCGGCAGCCACCGCAAATCGTGTTGAACGGGCACCGTCCGCACTTGGCTTTGAGCTGTGACGGCGATCTGAGCGAACGGAAAATCTCTGCGTTTCGGTACACGTCGACAATCGAATCCTTGCGAACGTCGCCGCCGGTGACCGGCAGGAACCCGCTCGGATGGACTTCGCCGAGATGCGAAATGAACAGGATGCCACGACCGTCGTTTGTCGGAATGCCCCGATACATGCTCTTCACGAAGTCGGGCGTGAGCTCGACGTCGGTTTTGCCTTCGGCGGCGAGGCGCTTCAGCACCTGGACGCGCCTATAGTGCTGACCCAATGTAGTCTTGACCATGTACGGGACCGTGCCGGACATGTCGTACAGCCAACCGAAGACGCGCTCGTGCTCTTCGGGCGATATTACGTCGTCGGTTTTGCCTCTGCCAGTCGGCACCAGCATGAAGACATCCCATACAACGGTGCCTGACGAGACGAGCAACTCGGCTATCGCGGGCAGATCGTCGACCGTTTGGCGAGACACCGTCGTATTGATTTGAAACTCGAGTCCGACCTCGCGGGCCAGCGCCATGCCCTGCATGGTTCGATCGAACGAGCCGTCGACTCGCCGGAAAGCGTCGTGGGCTTCGGCGGTGGAGCCGTCCAAGCTCAACGAAATCCGGGACACGCCCAGGTCCACGAGCTTCTGCAGTCGCTGACGGGTCAGCAACGCGGTGGCGGCTGGCGCCACGGACATGGTCAATCCCAACTCGACGCCGCGCTCGACCATGTTGAACAGGTTCGGATGCATGAACGGGTCGCCGCCCGAGAGGACGACGATCGGGGAGTGATCGAAGCCGGTTAGGTCTTCAAGAACNTGCATCGACTCTTCGTCGCTGAGTTCGAGCGGATGCCGCTTGGGCTGGGCTTCGGCTCGACAATGGACGCACGCGAGAGCGCAGGCCTGCGTGACCTCCCAAAAAACAACGACCGGATCGCGGTCCATATCCACCATCGGCGGACCGCCACGGCCGGGGCCTCTGCTGTGTGTTGACGTCAAACTGTGACTCCTGCAGGTCCGTCCAGCGCGAAATGCGACTCCCTGCGGGGCCTCAGATCTATCGTGCTGTCGGGCCGGAAGACGCGACGCTAAACCGTCTGCGTCGCGAGATCGGCGATACCGAGTTCTTCTTCGGTCAAGTAGCATGCCGGGTCTTCGGCCCACGTGTCGCCCGCGGCGCTCTCCGCCCTCACGCGAAGGTTGCCGTTGCAGAGGTCCACGAAGTTGCATTGGCCACATCGGCCTTTGAGCAGTTCTTTGCGGTTGCGCAGCTGGTGAAGAAGCTCGACGCTGTCGTCCTGCCAGATCTCGCTGAACGGGCGCTCGAGCACGTTGCCGACGGTTGCCGTCCGCCAGAACTGGTCCGGATGAACGTCGCCGACGTTGTCGATGCAGGAGATCCCGCGCCCCGAGCTGTTGCCTTTGTTGCGGCTAAGCAGGCGGGTGACCTCTTCCATGCGGTCCGGCATGTTCTCTTTGACCCAATGATGCAGGTATACGGCGTCGGCATGGTTGTCGACGGTGAGTATCTCGAGTTCCTTGCCTCGCTCGTGGAAGTCGATCGTACGACGGAATATCAGGTCCATCGCATCTCGGGTTTCCTCGTGGGACAGGTCGAAGGGCAGCAGCTTGTTCCCGCGCCCTGCGTAGGCCAGGTGGTAGATGCAAACCCGCGTTATACCTTCTTGTTCGACCAGATCGAAGATCGCGTCGAGGTCGGCGAGGTTGTGTCGGGTCAGCGTGAACCGCAGACTCAGCCGAAAATCTTCGGCCAAAGAAGCTCGGATGCCGGCCAGGGCGTCGTCGAACGCGCCTTTCTTGCCTCGAAACTTGTCATTGACGGCCTTGAGCCCGTCGATGCTGATTCCGACGTATGTAAGGCCTGCACGCTTCAACTCGGCGGCCACCTGAGGAGTGATCGCGGTCCCATTGGTCGAGAGTCCGGGCCGCAGTCCGCTCTCTCGTGCGCGGGTAATGAGGTCCATGATGTCGAATCGCATCAGGGGCTCGCCGCCGGAAAAGAGGAGGACGGGAATCTGGTACTGCGCGAGGTCGTCGACAACGACTTCGGCTTGTTCGTGAGTGAGTTCGCCTGGGAAAAGCTGTTCCTTGGCCTCAGCGTAACAGTGGAGGCAGTGGAGGTTGCAGGTTCGGGTTATGTTCCACACGACGACGGGTTTGCCGTGAATGGAGCCCATGCGGGGGATCGAATCGGGTCTGGTTGGCGCTTCGCCGTACCGGATGCCGTCTCCGGGGGCCGTCGTTCCGCACAAAAGCCTGCTTACGTTTAGCACGTACCGCTACCTTTCCACATCTGAACTCGCAAGTTTAAACAGCCTGCCCACCGTGTCGACGTCGGTCGGTTGACCGTCGCCGCGCAGTGAAGCACACGGGTAGTGTAACAGTTTCTTGACCAGCGAACGGCTCATCTCTTCGAGGATGATCTGCTGCTGATCGGTCAACCGATTTTCGGCCCTCAGGAACCTGGCGAGCTCGCGTTGCCGGAGGTCTTCGGCCTGCCCGTGGAGAGCTGCTATCGTCGTCTCTGCAGGCAGCGATGCCCACCATCCGGAGAACTCAGAGATCTCGACATCGATGATTTCCTCGACTTTTTCGGCTTCCGCCTCGCGCTGTTCGCGGTTCGAAATCGACACGGCCTTGAAGTCATCGATGTCGAACAGACTGACGCCCGGAATGCTACCGACCTCGGGCTCGACGTCCCTGGGCACCGCGATGTCCATGAGCACCAGCGGCTCGCCGTCGCGTTGCTCCACTGCCTCGCGGACGGAAGCGGCATTGATGACGTGACTGGATGACCCGGTGGCGGTGATGATGATGCTCGCCTGGGACATCGCCTCGTTTAGCTGCTCGAACGGCAGGGCCACTCCGCCGAGCTTGTCGGCGAGGTCCTGCGCGCGTTCGTAGGTTCGGTTCGTTACGTTGATCTGCCCGATGCCAGCCTTCGCGAGGGCCTGGCATGCGAGCTTCCCCGCGTCGCCGACGCCGACGAGCAGGGCTGAGTGATCTCGAAGCTCGCCCAGCTCTTTGCGGACGAGCTCGACGCAGACGTAGCTGACCGACATCGCATGACGTCCGATGTCCGTCTCTCGACGCGCTCTCTTCCCGACTCGAAGGGCTTTGTGAAACAGCTTCGACAAGCCGATCCTCGCGGACCTCGCCTCGACCGCTGCGGTGTAGGCGTCGCGAACCTGACCGAGTATCTGCGGCTCGCCTAGGACCAACGAGTCCATCCCGGAGGTGACGTTCAGCACGTGCCGGACGGCCTCGGTGTCGGTGAGTTCATACAGGTACGGCGAGATCTCACCACGCGAGACATCATGAAATTCTGCGAGGAAGGATCGGACCAGGTTGCTCGTTTCCGTTATGTCGTCGGTGACCGTGTAGATCTCGGTCCTGTTGCACGTTGAAACGATCACCGCCTCTTTGGCGAATTCATTGAGCTGACTCAAGGCCGCGGGGAGCTGGTCTTTGGAAAACGATACAGTTTCACGAACCTCAATCGGAGCTGTGTTGTGATTCAGCCCGATTAGTAAGACATGCTGCATTGCCTTCCCCCCTGGACCGACAACCCAACCTATTCATGGATTGTCAGCATTTATGGAATCTATTATGGGTACTGGCTGAGCCGCGCACATCATCCGCAGGTTTGATTTTGATGTCATGAACCCCCGGTAGGCCGCCTAGTGTCCTGGCGCCAGGCCTAGTCTCTGCTATTCGCGTGATGATCGAGTGCTCGACTCAATCCGCAACGCGCATTTCATCCGACACGCTGATCGCTCCGAACCCGCCCAGCAGGCGTGAAATCCCGGTCGACATCCGCCAGATGGCAAGCACACCGACGCCCGAGATGTCGTTGTCCGAATGTTCGGATGACGAGGTTCGGTGATGGTCTGTTACATCGAATGATCAGAGGAAATGAGGTGCTGATCGGACATGTAACGCCGTGCCTAAACCCTGCGGTGGTCGCTGGATTGACACCGATTGCCCGCCCGAATACACTCGACTCGGTCTCGGACGATGTTGCGGCGTGTGGCGGTGAAGGAGACCGGCGGCCAATCTCAAAGGGGATTCGAAATGACCAAAGCCTCGGAACTGATGGCAAATGTCCTGGACGAAGCCGGTGTGCAGTACGTGTTCGGGATTCCGGGCGGCGGGACCGGCGAGATCTACAACGCGCTCTACGACATATCCGATCGCGTGAAGCCAGTGCTGGCGCGCCATGAACAGGCCGCGGCCATCATGGCGGACGCGTATGGTCGAGCCACCGGGAAACCTGCTGTCGTCATGGGTCAAGGATTGTTCATCGGCTCCAACGCCACGTTCGGAATCATGGAAGCGAACCTCAGCAGCTCTCCGATGATCGTACTCACCGACACGTCCGACTCCGGCATGGCCCAGCACGCAGCAAACCAATCCGGCGCCGGCGAATACGGCAGCATCGATCTTCTCGGCATCTTCCGGAGCATTACCAAGTTCACGACGCTGGCCACGAATCCGAAGGAAGCGGTGATTGGCCTCCAACTGGCGCTGAAGCACGCAACCAGCGGCAGGCCCGGACCGGCGACCGTGTTGATGCGCAGCGCGGCCATTGCCGGCGACGTCGATGTCGAGTCGCCGCCGTTCATCCATCCGACGCAAGGATACCTCGCCACGGCGACGCCAACCGCGCGAACCGAGGACATCGACAAGGCCGTCGAGATGCTAGTGAAGGCGGAGCGGCCAGTGATGATCGCTGGCAACGGGGTCCACATGTCCGGCGCCCACGGTCAGGTGCGCGAGCTCGCGGAAACGCTCGGCATGGCCGTCGCGACATCATATAAAGGAAAGAGCTCGATTCCCGAGACCCATCCGCTTGCGGTGGGCATGGTTGGCGTCTACGGCCGGCCGACGGCGAACGCCACAGTTGGCGACGCGGACGTTGTCCTCGTGGTCGGGGCCAAGCTGACCCCGCAGGACACCGTCGGCGAGAACCCGGCCGTGTTCGACCCGAAACGGCAAACCATCATCCAGATCGACATCGACGAACGCAACGCCGGTTGGACCTTCCCGATCGATATCGGGCTCGTCGGCGACGCTGGCGAAATCCTCCAGAAGATCCAAGACGCGAGCGCCGAGGTCGTCGAGAGCTCACCCGTCGATACCAACCCGAGAGCAGCGCGGATCAGCGAGCGAAAACGTTCGCTAGGCTACTACGATGACCCAGTCCTATTGCAAGACTCTTCGCCAGTGATGCCGCAGCGACTGGTGCGCATCCTGCAAGAGACAGTCGACCCGTCGACGCTGTTCACGCTCGACGCGGGCAACAACCGTGTTTGGATGGCCCACTACTTCCAGTCGCAAAGCCACAAGACTTTCTACGCGCCAGGAGGCACGGCCGGGATGGGCTGGAGCCTGCCCGCCGCGCTGGGAGTAAAGCTCGCCTACCCGGACAAACCGGTGGTCGGCGTGACGGGCGACGGCGGGTTCATGATGTCCGTCCACGCGATCAACACCGCGCTCCAGTACGACCTGCCGGTCGTGTACGTGGTGCTGAACGACTCCGCTCTGGGCATGGTCAAGAACCACCAGGGGGACCGTCGCATCGTCTCCGAGTTCATCGAGACCGACCACGGGGCGCTGGCCAGAAGCATGGGCGCCTTCGGAATTCAGGTCAACGACTCGAAGGACCTCGCCGGAGCGCTGCGCGAAGCCTTCGCCTCGGGCAAGCCGTCCGTCGTCGACGTAATAGTCGAACGCTCAGCATCCATCGACGACCTGCGAGCCTCCGCCCGCCGCCCCACAGAAACGTAGGCGCCGAGGGGTCAAGCTCCGCCGTATACACGGCGGCAGAATCGAAAGTCCAAGAAACACGTAGCTCAATAATACGGACCCAACCACGTGGTCGGGCCCGTAATTCGTGCAGTCGGCGGAGCATGGGTGAGCTTGGCTATCGTCGTTTGGGCGATCGCTTGCGAATGGATTCCCCGACGATGGTGGATAGACGTGAGCCGCATGGAGCCACCATTACGCGACGAGGTTGTCCCCTGAACATTACCCGTTTACCCTGCAAAGCCCGCCTGGGATCGCGCTTGCCGGAGTACATGCGAATCGGGTAGAAATCTTCGACTGTCTGACCGTTGAGAAGGTCGGAGATCGCGTTGCAGCCGCCTTGGATCTGCTCGACCAATCGTTGGATGCTGATATCCTGTCCGCCTTTGAGCTCGGTGGCGGCAACGAGCCGTCTGCTTCGCCACAGGATCGCACAGTCACAGATTCGACCGGTCGTGCGGTTGACTCGCTTGACACAGTCCATGTCGAGAACATCTACGTCACGGGCGAGCCCGGCAAGATCAACGTGGCAACCGCTGCCTTCGCATTCCGTGCAAACGCACGTCTCGACGTTTGCGGGAATATCCACTCTAGCGAGCGTGCTCCAGCCGGATCGCCTCGTTGTACGGGTCGCCGTGGACATCGGTGAACGCGTCCATCGGAATGCCGCCTTCAGCGGTCACGTCCAGCGTTTCGACGTGGGTCCCATCGTCGCTCGGATTGAACTGGTACGCTCCGACACTGTCCGCAGCGAGGACCTCGCCGCCCTTGTATCCGCGACCGGAACGGCTATTTGTGCTCAGCTCAGAAAGCAGCAGCAGATTGTTGAGCTGGCTGACGAAATAGGCGCTATGAGTTGTCAGCAGCACGTTGACGCCGCCGTTGACTAGCATCGCTATCGCACGGGCTAGATTGCGCTGTGTTGCCGCGTCAATGTGTGATTCGGGTTCTTCGATAATCAACGTGTGACCTGGTTTCACCAGATTGTAGACCGTCAGCGAAAGTGGGACACATTTGGGCCTGAAATTAATAGAGGCAGTCGGTAGATAAAGCGAGCCCCTGACAGGAGGATAGAATGTCCCCAGGGAAGGAGCAGCAGTGATCGAGAACACAGAAGATAAGAACCTAGCCGCAAAAGAGCGAAGCCAGGACACCAAGCGATTCGTTCGTCAGGTTCGATCGGCCACCCGAAGGAAGTACACCCCGGA
>PBRZ01000052.1 GCA_002726085.1 Acidobacteriota bacterium | reverse complement strand
TTGCTGTCGAAACCGAGATCACTGCACACTGGGACTCGGTGGCTGCTCTCATCGTTGACGGGAACAATGACGAGACCCCGTCGGGAAGCCTGACAATTCCTCACCAGGACTTTTCGGTGGGTCAGACGTCGAGTGCGGGTTGGCCCGGGCATACCAGCTTCGTCTCCTGGAACGGTGGGGTCGGAACGCACGTGAGTCCGGCCGCGGGTCTCGAACGTGCGACCAGCGGCGCTTCCGATATCTCCTACGAGTTCTCGATTCCGCTCGACGAAATCGAGCGACACGAGATCGACTATCTCGAGCACACCCTGACCCTGCAGCATCGAGAAGGGCGGACATACAACTTCACCGACGATCAGGACACCGCCGACGCGCTGTTCGTATTCCACCGCGACGTGGAGCAGGCGCGGGAACGGCTGTCGGCTAGCGAGCCACAGTGAGCCCCGATTCGCAGCCGACGCGTTGCCCATGGACCGGCTCGGACCCGCTCTACCAGCGGTATCACGACGTCGAGTGGGGAGTCCCGGCCCACGACGATCGGCATCTGTTCGAAATGCTGGTGCTCGAAGGGGCGCAGGCCGGGCTCGCGTGGATCACGATCCTCCGCAAGCGCGAGGGCTACCGCCAGGCGTTCGACNACTTCGACCCGACCGCTGTAGCGCGCTACGACCGGCGCCGGGTGACCCGGCTGCTCGGGAACCCACAGATCGTGCGGAACCGGCTCAAGGTCGAGTCGACGGTCGCCAACGCACGAGCGTTCCTGCAGGTCCAGAACGACGAGGGCAGCTTCGACGACTACATCTGGCGTTTTGTCGAGGGCCACCCGGTCCAGAATCGCTGGAAGACCCTGGGGGCAATTCCGGCCGAGACCGCGGCATCGAAGGCGATGAGCAAGGACCTCAAGCGTCGAGGGTTCCGGTTCGTCGGCCCGACCATCTGCTACGCGTTCATGCAGGCCACCGGGATGGTGAACGACCACCTCGTCGGCTGCTTCCGCTACAAGGCGCCGGTGCCCTCTACTAGGCCGCCCCTCGGCGATCAGGCTGGGACTTCGCATCGATACACTCGGTGAGGCGGCGCCAGGCGTGCCGCGGCGGCCGATAGGCGCCGACCGGGAGCGCCAGACTCAGATACGATCCGCCCTCACGAATCATCAGCTGGCGCTCGACGAGCGCGTCGAGCTGTGCCTGTACCGAGGAGCTCGAGCGCACATGGGTGTGGCTCTGAACCAGTCGCCCCGCCTCGACCACGTTCCGGACGCGGTCACATGCGCGATACAGGGCGNGACCGACGCCGTCGAGGCGCACGACCGGGTCGCGCGCGATCGGCCGCTCGTCCCGAATCCAGAGCGCGTCGTCTGTGTCGACGGAAAAGAGCCGGCTGGCAGCCTGATCGCGCTGCCACGCCCGAACCTGCCGGCGCACAGGGTCCGTGTAGCGCCTCACGTCCTGTGGCGTCTGATATCGAAACGTGAAGAAATAGGCGAGCCTCGCCACGACGTCCCGTGAGAATCCATAGACGTGCTCGTACGCCGGGTCCGGCGCAACGTCGGCGAAGCCGAGCTCTCGTGAGCGGCTGAAGTTCGGGCTGAACCGATCGAGCCGTAGCGGCGCCACCATCTGCGGCGGCGGCAGATGGCTAAGACACGGGATGAGTGCAGCCATCCGGTCATAGCTCTCGGGGCTCTCGCCGGGAAACCCGCAGATCAGGTTCCAGAGCGGCGCAACACCGAGCTCGCGACACCACTTGAGGAGCTGGACGTTCTGCAGGACGCTCACACCCTTGCCCATCAGGCGCAGCACCCCGCTGTCGAGGCTCTCGATTCCCGGTTGCACCAATGTGACACCTGACTCGGCCAGCAGGCGCACCTGGTCGCGCTTCAGGTTCGACTTCACCTCGTAGAAGATGTCCAGTCCCATCCGGCGCGCGGCGAGCTGGGGAAGAAAGTTCTTGAAGTAGGCCAGGTCGAGAATGTTGTCGACGGCGGACATGACCGCCGGACCATGTGTGCGATGAAGAAACTCAACCTCGTCGAGCGCCCGGGCGGCGGACTTGCTGCGGAAGGCCAACGTCGNCCCGTTCAGACCGCAAAAGGTGCAGTGCACCCGCTCACCCCACCAGCACCCCCGCGAGGTCTCGAACAGAAGCACGGGTGAATAGCTCGTTCTGAGCCCAGCCGCCCGATACTGGCGGAAGAAATCCCCGTAATCGGGATACGGCAGATCGTCGAGGTCGCCGACGGCCGGTGCGTTCGGGATCGGCTGTGGCGACGCGGCGGGCGGCACGTTGGCCGCAGTGTAGACGCCGGAAAGGCCATCAACTTCCTCGCCTGCGAGGACCCGATCGACGAGATCCGGAAAGACGACATCCCCCTCACCAGACACCACCGCGTCGATGAACGGAAACTGCCGGATCATCTCCGCACCCATCTCCCCTTCGCAGTTCGCGCCGCCGAAGACGATGCAGGTCTCCGGTCGCCGCCGCTTGACGAGCCGGGCAAGCGCCAGTGATGCCGCCTGCTGCTGGAACGCGCTGGTGAATCCGACGACGCGGGGCCGCTGCCGGACAATCCGCTCGAGACAGCGTTCGAGAAACGGGCTGCCTCGCCGCCGCATCCGGCGCGCCTGGCGCAAGAAGTTCGCCGACGGTCCGGCATGACTGCGCCCCTCGCCGCGCAGGATCGCGTCGATATAGCCGGTGTCATCATCGGTTGAGGGCCGCCCCCGCAGCGCGTGGGAGAAGATCCATTCCCCAACGAGCGTGTGCGTTGGCGCCGCCCGCGCGAGCGACACCTGGAGATAGGTGCCCACGCCGACGAGCTTCGCAAACCGCAGGGTGAAGTATTGAATCCGGGCTGACCGACCTCGCCGGACGAGACCCGCCTTCAGGAGGCTGAGCCCGATCGCCGGCTGAAGCAGCGGGCCGAACGGCATCGACACCAGGAGCACATCGAGGCGATCCCGCCCCGATGTGCTCCTATCGTGGGAGAGGCGGGGAATCGGCAACTCCACTGTCCCGTGTGGTCCTGTCGCTCACTCGGGCTGGGGCATCAACCCCACTCGTTCTCATTCCCTGCCCAGCTTCGTCGTCGACTTCACCGGCTTCTTCGCCCCGGTGGCCGACACTTCCGTGAACACATCGAAGAAGCCGCCGCGGACCTTCTTCATGCTCTTCTTGCCGATCGTCTTCGTCTTCCCTTTTGCACCTGCACTGCTCCGCTTGCCTGTTCGTCCACCCATGGTTGCCTCCTGTCTGTGTCTGTGCCGCGCGCGGCCTGTCGATGAGCACAGTCTACGAAAACCGACATCCCCGATTCCTTGACCGGCGTCACGGCGGCGCCGTGATCCCAATCACGCTTCTCAGGTCAGCCGATTTCGACGACGGCACGCCGGCTCCGGTGGCGGTCGAGCACCGCACGACCCAGCCGCTTGCTGAGATACACCTTCGACTCGCGCGGATCGTCGGCGTTGGGCTCGAACTGCACGACGTTGAACTCCAGGTGGTCGAGCGTGCCACGCATGTCGTAGAGCCGGTTCTTGGTCTTTGCGACGACCTCGTCGAAGCCATTGTCGAGCGCCCACGCCTCCTGTTGCTCGGTGAGCGCCCGAAAGAACCCCTGCCCGCGCCAGTCCCGGCGTGTGCCACCGATCCAGCTATAGAGAATCTTCCGGTCCTCGAACACCACGCTGTCGGAGAGCCGCATGACCAGGTCGGTCAGCTTCGGCTCGGTTTCGCTGGCGNGCAACTCATGAGACACCTTGTAGGCGACCGGCACCACCGTGCCCGGGTCATCAGGGAGCNCCGCCTCGGCCATGACGATCTGATGGTCACGGCTGCTCAGTCGCGCGACAACCTCCGCCGCCGTCTTGCGCCGGTGGAACTCGCCGAAGAACTCCTCGATGTACTGGATCTCCAGCGAGCCCTGTTGCAACCCGTACTGCCTGATCTGATACTCCATCGACGTGGGTGCTTGGCAGACTGGTAATCACTGCCAGCCTGCTGGCTTCAGGCTATGGGCTACAGGCGCTCGCGCACGGTTTCCTCGCCCGTAGTGGTCTGGTGACGCGTGATCATACACTGACGTCAGGCCATGCCAGAGCTTCCCGATGTCACCGTGTATGTCGAGTGTCTCCAGGCGCGTCTCGTCGGGCANCCGCTGCTTCGGGTCCGGCTGGNAAGCCCGTTCGTGCTCCGCTCGGTGACGCCGCCGATCACCGACGTCGACGACAAGGAGGTGCGCGCCGTCAGCCGGCTCGGCAAACGCATCGTCATCACGCTGGCCGGAGACCTGTCACTGGTGATCCATCTGATGATCGCCGGCCGGCTCCGGTGGCGAGATCCGGGCGCCCCGATCCCGAAACGGCGCGGGCTCGCCGCATTTGACGTGCCGACCGGCACCGTGCTCTTCACCGAGGAGGGCACGAAGAAGAGAGCGTCACTCCACGTGGTCTCCGGCGCCGCGGCGGTTCGGGCCCACGACCGGGGCGGGCTGGAGGTGCTCGGTGCCACCAGGGACGCGTTCCGGGACGCACTGACCAGGGAAAGCCACACCGTCAANCGTGCCCTGACCGACCCGACGCTGTTCTCCGGGATCGGCAACGCCTACTCGGACGAGATCCTCCATGCCGCGCGGCTGTCTCCCCTGAAACTCACGCGCAAGCTGACCGAGCCGGAGATGCTGCGACTGTTCGAGGCGACACAGACGACGCTCGAGCTCTGGACCGACCGGCTNAGACAGGANGTTGGCGCCGGGTTTCCGGANAAGGTCACCGCGTTTCGTGACGGCATGGCGGTGCACGGCCGCTATGGCGAGCCGTGTCCGGTGTGCGCGTCGCCGGTGCAGCGAATTGTCTACGCGNGCAACNAGGCANACTACTGCCCACGCTGCCAGACGAAGGGACGGCTGCTGGCAGACCGCGCCCTGTCCCGGCTGCTCAAGCGCGACTGGCCACGGTCNCTGGAGGAGCTGGAGACCATGACCTCGTCCCGTCGGAAGCAATGAGAGCTATGCCGACACCGGGCGGGGGTCGTAGGCGAGCGACGGGCCCAGCCAGCGCTCCACTTCGCGCACCTGCAATCCTTTGCGCCGCGCATACTGCTCGACCTGGTCGGCCCCGACCCGTCCGACCGTGAAGTAGGCGGCCTGTGGATGCGCGAAGTAGAGCCCGCTGACGCTGGCGGCCGGTGTCATCGCGGCGCTCTCGGTCAGATCGAGGCCAATCGAACGGGCCTCGAGCAGGTCGAACAGCTTGAACTTCTCGCTGTGGTCCGGGCAGGCGGGGTAGCCGAACGCCGGCCGGATACCGCGATACCGTTCCCGCTGCAGCTCCTCTGGNGAGAACTGCTCGTCTTGCCCGTAGCCCCACTGGCGTCGCGCCTCGGCGTGCAGATACTCGGCCGCCGCCTCGGCCAGCCGGTCNGCCAGAGCCTTGACCATGATGGCGTGGTAGTCGTCNTGGTCTCGCTCATACTCGGCCGACAACCGGTCGGCCCCGATTCCGGCGGTCACCGAGAAGGCGCCAATGTGGTCGAGCCGTCCGCTATCCCGCGGCGCGATGAAGTCGGCCAGCGAGCGATTCGGTCGNCCGCCNGGCTGCTGGTCCTGCTGACGGAGCATCGTGAACCGCAACAACTCGTGCGCGTTCGCGTCGGCGCTGGTCGTGCCCGGCTCGAAGACGACGATGTCGTCATCCTCGGCGGCCGCCGGCCAGAAGCCGAACACGGCCCGCAGCGTCAGGAGCCGCTCGTCGATAATGCGCTCGAGCAGTGTAGTGCCGTCCGCATGGAGCTGCCTGGCCTGCTCGCCATACACCGCGTGGTCGAGCACCGCGGGGAACCGTCCNTTGATCTCCCAGGCGGAAAAGAAGAACGTCCAGTCGATGAACGGCCTCACCAGCTCGATGTCGAACTTGTCGAGCACACGCCGCCCGAGAAACGCCGGCGTCGGCAGATCGGCGGCCGCCCAGTCGTCGCGGAACCGATTGGCGAGCGCCTCGTCATAGGCCCGCAGCGGCTTCTGCTGGCGAACGTCGTATTGCGCGCGAAGCGTGGCCTGNTCGTCCCGNTTNAGGCGGTCGAGCTCGGCCCTTCGGTCGGGGCTCAAGAGGCTCGACACCACATCGATGACCCGCGACGCGTCGACGACNTGCACCGTGCTCTGGTCATATTCCGGCGCGATCTTGACCGCGGTGTGCTGCCGGCTGGTGGTGGCGCCCCCAATCAGCAGNGGTCGGNCGAGCCGGCGCCGCTTCATCTCCTTGGCCACGAACACCATCTCGTCGAGCGATGGGGTNATCAGCCCGCTCAGGCCGATGATGTCGGCCTGCTCGTCGNCCGCCGCCTGCAGGATCGTGTCGCAGTGCACCATCACCCCGAGGTCCACGACGTCGTACCGGTTGCACCGCAGCACGACCGCCACGATGTTCTTGCCGATGTCGTGCACGTCGCCCTTGACGGTCGCCATCACGATCTTGCCCCGTGACGAACTGGCGGTCCCGCTCGCCAGCCGCTCCTTCTCCATGAATGGCTCCAGATACGCAACCGCCTTCTTCATCACGCGGGCGCTCTTGACCACCTGCGGCAGAAACATCTTGCCGGCGCCGAAGAGGTCGCCGACGACCTTCATCCCGTCCATCAACGGCCCCTCGATCACCTCGAGCGGTCGGCCACGGCCCTGTCGCGCCTCCTCGGCGTCGGCTTCGATGTGGTCCACGATGCCGTGCACCAAGGCGTGCGACAGCCGCGCGTCGACCGTTCCCTCACGCCAGGTCAGGTCGACCTGGCGCTTGACGCCGCTTCCTTTGACCGTTTCGGCGAGCTGCACCATCCGCTCGGTCGCGTCCGGCCGGCGATTGAAGATGATGTCCTCGACGTGCAACAGCAGATCCGACGCAATATCCTCGTACACCACCAACTGACCGGCATTGACGATACCCATGTCCATGCCCGCCTTGATGGCGTGATACAGGAATGCCGAGTGAATCGCCTCGCGGACGACGTTGTTCCCCCGAAACGAGAACGAAAGATTACTGACCCCACCGCTCACGAGCGCACCGGGGCAGGTCTCCTTGATGGCTCGAGTTGCCTCGATGAAGTTGACGGCATAGTCGTTGTGCTCCTCGAGCCCGGTGGCGATGGCCAGGATATTGGGGTCGAAGATGATGTCGTGTGGGTCGAACCCTGCCGTCTCCGTCAGCAGCCGGTAGGCGCGCTGACAGATCTCGACCTTGCGCTCGGTCGTGTCTGCCTGCCCGGTCTCGTCAAAGGCCATCACGACGGCCGCGGCCCCATACCGCCGGAGCGTCCTGGCTTTCTCGAGAAAGTCGGCCTCCCCTTCCTTCAGGCTGATCGAGTTGACCACCGGCTTCCCCTGGACGCACTTCAGCCCCGCCACGATGACCGACCATTTGGAGCTGTCGATCATCACCGGCACCCGCGCGATCTCCGGCTCTGTCGCGATGAGGTTGAGAAATCTGGTCATCTCCCGCTCGGAGTCGAGCAACCCCTCGTCCATGTTCACGTCGATGAGGTTGGCGCCGCCGCGCACCTGGTCTGCGGCCACCGCGGTGGCCGCGACGACATCCTCCGACTTGATCAACCGCGCGAACCGCGCCGACCCGGTCACGTTGGTGCGCTCGCCGACCATCAGGAAACTGCTGTCGTCCCGGACGGTCAGTGTCTCGAGCCCGCTGAATCGGGACGTCCTCGCGGTCTCGGCGGGCCGTTTGCGCGGGGCAACGCCGTCCACCGCGGCGGCAATGGCGCGGATGTGGCCCGGTGTCGTGCCGCAACACCCGCCCAAGATGTTGACGAAACCGCTCGTCGAGAACTCACGCAGCAGCGTGGCGGTCTCGTCTGGCAACTCGTCGTACTCGCCGAACGCGTTGGGCAGCCCGGCGTTCGGATAGCAGCTGACGTAGCAGTCGGCCACACCCGCCAGCTCGGCGAGGTAGGGCCGCATGTCACGAGCCCCGAGCGCACAGTTGATGCCGACGCTCAGTGGCCTGGCATGGGCAACCGACACATAGAACGCGTCGATCGTCTGCCCCGACAGCGTGCGGCCGCTGCGGTCGGTAATCGTCACCGAGATCATCAATGGCAGCTCGATGCCCCGCTCGTCGAACAGGTCCTGAATCGCCACCAGCGCCGCCTTGGCGTTGAGCGTGTCGAACACGGTCTCAACCAGCAACAGGTCGCATCCGCCGTCCACCAGTCCTCGAGCCTGTTCGGCATAGGCGTCCCGCATCGCATCGAACGTGCTGGCACGAAATGTCGCGTCGTTGACATCCGGCGAGATCGACAGCGTCCTGTTGGTGGGCCCCATCGCGCCAGCGACGAACCTGGGCCGATCCGGAGTGCGCTTGGACCAGTCGGCGGCGGCGGTCCGAGCCAGCCGAGCGGCTTCGACGTTCAACTCATAGGCGATCGACTCCAGCCCATAATCGGACTGTGCGATGGCGGTGCCGCTGAACGTGTTTGTCTCGATGATGTCGCTGCCCGCCTCCAGATACGTGTAATGGATCCCGCTGATGACATCCGGCCGGGTCAGCACGAGCAGGTCGTTGTTCCCGTTCACCTCCTGCGGATGGCCGGCGAAGCGCTCGCCGCGAAATGCCGCGTCGTCGAGCGTGTGACGCTGAATCATCGTCCCCATCGCGCCGTCCATCACGAGGATGCGTTCGCCGAGCAGGGTCCCGATGTGGCGACGCGTGGCGGCGCCGTCTGGACGCGCCGGCGTGTCGCCGGTGGTCACGTTCGTATCCTCAGTCATCGCTGTCCGGTTTCCTTCACGGTGTCGTCTCCCCGGCGCGGCTTCGTTCCCACGGCGGCCAGCACACCGAACGGGTCGTGTTCGGTGTCGTCGGTGACCGGCCGCGCGCGGACGTCGACCAGACCGGCCTTCTCCATCATCCCGGTGACCGCCTCGGTGCCGAACCCGAGCCACCGATCACCGAGACGCTCCCGCGTCCATTCCTTGGTGTGCCCCCGCAGATCGAGCACCAACACCCGGCCCCCGTCAATCACCACTCGTGTCGCCTCCTCGATTGCCCGCTGCGGATCGCGGGCGTGATGGAGCGCTTGTGACAACAACGCCACGTCGACCGCACCGGTATCGAGCGGGAGCTTCTCAATCTCGCCCTGACGCCACTCTACATTGTCGACCCGTCGGCGCGCCGCCAGCCTGCGGGCCCGCTCCAGCACGCGCGCCGAACGATCCACGGCGACCACCCGGTCCGCCCATCTGGCAATCTCGAAGGTCAGGTAGCCTTCACCACACCCGAGGTCGCCGACCCTGAGCGGTGGCAACAGCAGTCCGAGCCCACGCGACCAAGCGGCCCAGCTGCGCCCCGGTACCACCTGACGCACCCCGGTGCCCGACTCGCCGCCATGCGTCTCTTGGTTCTCCAGGCGACGTCGCAGAACGTCGCGCAAACGGGCCTCATCGCCGTGCACCAGCGGGTCCCGGCTCGCGCCACGGAAGCGAGTCCGAAGCAGCGTCCAGACCGGCGCCAGTCGCCGATCTTTCTCGTCCTGCGTTACGCGGAAGAACGTGAAGCCGCCCTCCCGCTCTTCGGTCACGAGACCGGCATCACGCAGCAGACCGAGATGCCTCGACACACCGGACTGGGCGATGCCCAGCACGGCGGTCAACTCGCTCACGTTGAGCCGCTCCTTTGCGAGCAGCCGCAACAACCGCAGGCGCGCTTCGTCACCCAAGAGGCGGAACAGCGTGCTCGTTTCTTTCATATACATAAATCTACATATATAGATTCACCCTGTCAAGGATGGTCAAAGATGGTCAAGGATGTTCAAGATGGGCAAGATGATCAGGGTGGTGCCAGGAGAGGTCAAGGCAGTTGAGGAAAGGGAAAGGGGGGGGAGCTGCCATCGTCATACTGACGACGTCGGCCACACGTTGGTCGCGCGACACCGAGCTGGTGCTCGATGGGGTGCACCGAACCAACCAATCCGTGGCCGACTCGCCGGGCAGCGTGCCGCTGGTTCCAACTATCGGTCGCCAACTAGCGCACGGTTCCGATGCGATAGTTGTTCGCCACGACCGCAGCCAACGCCACGTTCACGGCAGCGAGTAACATGACCGCCTTGCGTGGATGGTTCTTCCACAGACGCTCTGTCAAGAACACCATCCCGGCCGCCGACGCACCCTTCACGGCCGCCAGCGCCGCAGGGTTCCCGCCGATCCCTCTCATCAGCGGGTTGGCCCCGTGATGACCGGCATGGACGGCGCGCAAGGTCGAGTGCACGTCGAGCGCCTGCAGCGCCGTGAGCGTGAAGTAGAGCGGCGTCAGCGAGGCTGGACGTCCGGCCGGGCGGTAAGCGATATTCCCCAGCTGTTCCACACCACCGACGGCCTGCGCCTCGAGCGGGCGGTCCAAATGGGCGAGCCGCGTTCGGCCCGCCAGCGCAGCGACCTGCTCGGCAATCGGCACGTCGAGCGTGGCGAACTGCACGTTGAGCGTTGCGAGGGTCACCAGTGTTGCCCGACCACTGGCGGTCTGGGCCTGCGCCGACGGGACTCCCAGCACGGCGACGAGGCAGGCGGTGCCCCACGCCACGATCGTGATACGTGCGTCCATGACAAACCTCTCCGCGCGGTCCCTGTGGAGCGCGCGCTGGTTGTCGCGCCAGGTATCGCGGTGGCCACCACGGTCGATGCGACCGGTTTCCGAAGACGAGTAGTTGCGTCTGGGAAATCGGCCGGAACCGGGGGAACTTGAATGACGACTGGCGTCGAGCGTTACGGCTTCCGGGCAGGGGAAGGAAACTGAGCGGGGCGGAGTGAGTTGGGCCGCGACCGGAGAAACCGGTCAGCGTGTGAATGGGCTAGTGGCCTGCTACTGCCCTGCGGCGCCGCTGGTCGCCTGCGCGGCCTGCTCACCAGCAAGACGACGCGACGTCCAGTGCATCCGACCGGTTTCGTCGCGCTCGGTCCAGAACAGACGAAACGCGTCGTGGGTGCGGATGACGACCGGGTGGGAAGCGACGAAGCCGTCAGCCGACAGCCGGCGAGGCTCGCTCCATCCGTCTCCGAGATCGCGAGACACGGAGACCCAGATAGCGCGGCCCTCATCCCAGGCGGCCACCACGGTCCGACCAGCCGCACCCAAATCGGCGTGTCGGGCCAGTTCCCCGCCCATCGGGCGCGGTTCGGTCCAGGTGCCGCCGTCGTCGTCCGACCGGACCCAGTAGAGGCCGTGTCGATCTTCATGGCCGGTCCAGACCAGGGCGTGCAGTTGCTCGGTACCGTCGTCTGCGTCTTCCGCCACCGCGAGCCCACCGCCAACATGGGGACAACCGGGGAATGCCCAATCGAACGATCCGACCGCGCCATCGAGCGACCAGTGCTGACCGGCATCGTCGGTGGACGCCAGCGCCATGTCTCGGACGCCGTGGTCTCGATACAGCACCCGAACGGCCCCGGCCCGAGGCGCGACCATCTTGTTCCAGCAACAGGCGCAACTCGACATGTCGACCAGCTGACTGTGATCCCAGGTCTCTCCGAAGTCTGTCGAGCGCGCCAGACCGAGCCCTCTTCCTGCCGGTCCATCGTGGCTACCGATCCAGGCCACGTAGAACACGCCATCGGAGTCGGCCGTCATGTCGGCAAAGTTCTGCGCCACGTTCGCCGCATCGTTCGTCGGATTCGGCCCGGTTGCCCAGCTTCGACCGGCGTCGTGGGATACGGCGGAGACCATCGGTCCGGCGCCATGTCGCGAGGTGCCGTTGGTAGACCAGTGGACCGTCACGTGTTCCACGTGCGCCACGACCTGCGGCTCGTTGCCCCGCGTTGCGATCGAGATCGGCTGGTCCAAGGTGGCGATCACGTGCACCGTGCCCCAGGTCTGGCCGCCGTCGGTCGACCGCTGGTGACGCAGCTCCAGACTCGTGCCCTCACGGGCCGTGGTCAGCAGGTCGAGCACCGCACCCTGTGCAAAGACGTCGAGCGACACTGTGCCGTTGCCGATTTCCTGAGGCGCCGGCCGGTCCTGAGGCTGCTCTGCCGCCACACTGGCCGCAACCGCGGTCCCCGTCATTGCCAATCCATCTAACCCGGCCAACCCGGCCAATCCAACCAGCCCGGCCAACCCCGTCAGAACCACGACCACTCCGGCTCGTCTCGTCCTCGTTGTCGTCGTCATCGGTGCATCACTTTCTCGGCTCCACTCCCTTGAGGCGAATGCAACTCTTGTTCCGCCCGAAATCACCAGGAATAGACGACACTGGCACTCGTTCCGACCGGGCATTCGGTCTCGGTGCGAGTTCTTCCGCTATTCCGGCGAAAGAACTCCCCGCCGCGACCAGACGCCGTGTGAAACGCCCATGATGCATGGGGCGCCTATTCGATAGACGCGCTCAGGTCACATCACGTTGCATGAAAATGCCGAAGGTTGCTAAGCTCGATCCATGCTTACCCGTCCATCGCTGACGATCGTGTTGTTGAGCGGCCTCGCCGCGGTGGTCGTCGCCGCGCAGCAGCCGCAGCTCCCGGTGTTCCGCTCCGGCACCGAGATTGTCGACCTCTACGTCACCGTGACTGACGAGAACAGGCGGCTGGTCCCGAATCTGGTCCAGGAAGACTTCGAGATACTCGACGAGGAGCAGCTACAAGAGATCGTCCTATTCGAAAACGAAATCAGGCCGATCACCGTCGTCGTGATGCTCGACACCAGCGCCAGCATGACCCCCAGCCTCGACCTGCTGATGGCCGGAGCCGAGCAGTTCCTCATCCGAATGCTGCCGGATGACCGCGGCAAGGTGGGCGCCTTCAACGACAAGATACAGATCCTGCCGGAAGCCGAGTTCATCGGGGACCGCGACGCCCTGATCCGGGCACTCGACCGGCTACAGTTCGGCAACCCGACCCGGCTCTACGACGCGATTGCCGCGAGCATCGATTCGCTGGAGGGTATCGAGGGTCGGAAGGTGGCACTAATCTTTACCGACGGCGAGGACACCCAGCATCAGATCGGCTGGCGGGAGGCGCTCGACATGGCGCGGGTCGAAGAGGTGATGCTCTACACCATCGGCCTCGAAGTGGATTATCACAACGGGCTTCGGCAGGTGCGAAGCAATCCGGACGGCCGTCTCAAAACCTTCGCGGAGGAAACCGGCGGCGGATATTTCGAGCTGAAGGACACCGACGAGCTCGGCCCGACGTTTACACGGGTCGCCCAGGAGCTACACAGCCAGTATGTGCTCGGGTTCGCCCCAACGGTTCGGGACGGCAAGCTCCACGAACTCGAGGTCCGGGTGAAGCAGAGTGGGATGACGGCCCGCGCGCGGAAGACCTACGTCGCACAGTCCGATTAGAAGCGGCGGAGCCCCGTCCACAGACCCACCGCAAGATCGCCCAGTGTTGCTGGAGTACGCACACTCCTCCCCGGGACTGGCATGTTTTCCCCACACGTCGAGCTGGCGATCACCACGATGCTGGAGGCCCACGGGCTCGAGCGGCGCAAAGCTGGCCGGGGATTCGAAGCGACGCACGCGCTCTCGGTGGCCATGATCGTGGGAGACTTCGGCTTTACCGAGCACACCATCGTCGCCGCGATTCTCCACGATTCGCTGGAAGAGACGACACTCGAGCGCGACGTCATCCGGCATCGGTTTGGCGAGCAGGTGCTGGCGATCGTCAGCGACGTAACCGAGCCACCGAAGACCGTCCCATGGCTCACGCGGAAAGAGACCTACATCGAACATCTGCGCCACAGCCCGCGCGATGAGGCGCGCGCGGTGGCATCGGCCGACAAGATCCACAACCTGTCCAACTTGATTACCGGTCTCGAGCAGCAGGGTGTGGCTCTTGCGGATGCGTTCACCTCCGACATCGACGGGATGATCTGGTATCACCAGCAGGTGCACGAGATGCTCGTCGACACCTGGGCACACCCGATTCTCGACGAGCACGGACGCCGGCTCGACCGGTTTCTGGCCGCCGCACGAGCCGCAAGCTCCCCGGGGCAATGACACCTGGATGACCACTCGCTCACCCGGTGCGCCCACCACGGCATCGCGCGGGTCCCGCTCGGTCGCCCTTGGCCGAACGGGACTCATCGCCACCAGTCAACCGCGCGCCTCAGCCGCCGGGCTCGAAGTGTTCAGAAACGGCGGTAACGCTGTCGACGCGGCAGTGACCGCGGCGGCGGTCCTGTCGGTCGTCGAACCGACGATGACCGGGATCGGCGGCGACCTGTTCGCGATCGTGCACGACGCGGCAACCGGTTGCACACGCGGTTTGAACGCCAGTGGGCGCTCGCCGCACGCCGCGAGCCTCGCCCAGCTTCGCCAGCTCGGGCACACGTCGATCCCCGACCACGGGGTGCTGTCGGTGACCGTGCCGGGTGCGGTAGACGGCTGGTCGCTCTTGCTCGCCGAACACGGCACGCTCCCACTGCGCGAGGCGCTCGGCCCGGCCATCAGCTGCGCGCGGGACGGGTTTCCGGTCGCCGAGATCGTGGCGCGCCAGTGGCGAGAGGCGGTTCCGATGTTGGCATCCGACCCGGCGGCCGCGGCGACGTTCCTCCCGAGAAGCTGCGCGCCTGATCCAGGCGAAGTCTTCACCTGTCCGGCACTGGCGGCGACGCTGGAGCAGATTGCCGCTGACGGACGCGATGCGTTGTATCGAGGTGACGTCGGCCGCGCGATCGTGCGTGACGCCGAGCGACGTGGCGGCTGGCTCACCGCGGCCGACCTGGCTGACCATCGCTCCGAGTGGGTAGAACCGATCCGAACGACGTACGCAGACGTCGAGCTGCTCGAGTTGCCCCCGAACACACAGGGCTTTGTCGCGCTCGAGGCGCTGAACATTCTGGGCGGGGACAACCTGGGTCAGCTCGGTCACAACTCGGCCGACTACCTGCACCTGGTGCTCGAAGCCATCGCCATCGCGTTTGCCGATCGAACGGCCTATCTGGCCGATCCGGCCGCGGTCCCCGACCAGACGCTGCGCCGGCTCATCTCTTCCGACTACGCCAGACACCGAAGACGCGACATTCGAAGTGACCGTATCGGTGCTCATGGGCCGGGTCGCATCGGACCGGAGCATGCACGCGGTGCCCTGTCGCCCAGTGCCCCGTCAGGCTCGGGCGACACGGTGTATCTGGCGGCAGCCGACGAGAGCGGCAACATGGTCTCGCTGATCCAGTCATTGTATGCCGGCTTCGGCGCTGGCATCGTGGCCGGCGACACCGGGATCGTGTTGCACAATCGCGGCAGTCTCTTCGCCACCGACCCCGCCCACCCCAACCACCTGGCGCCACACAAGCGTCCGCTGCATACCCTCGCACCGGCGATGGCGTTTCGGGCTGGACGCCCGTGGCTCGCCTATGGGGTCATGGGTGGGGACATGCAGCCGCAAGGTCACCTGCAAGTGCTGCTGAACATGACCTGTTTCGGTATGAACATCCAGGAGGCCGGTGAGGCGCCGCGGGCCCGCTGGGACCCGACCGGCATTGGCCTCGAACAGGGCATCGCGACGGCGACGGGCGACGATCTGACCCGCCGCGGACACCGCGTGGTCGACGGCTTCGGGTTCGGCGGGTTTCAGGGCGTCCTGGTCGACCCCGACACCGGCGTGCTGATGGGCGGATCCGACCCCCGGAAGGATGGGCTTGCGATTGGGTGGTGAGCGACCTGCATTTCAGGAGGCAGGAGGTAGGAGAAGCCAGTGGGCTTCGCCAATTTCCTTAGCGCCTCGATAGCGAGCCAGTCGTGCGGGGCGAGCGGTTCTCAATGCCGCCGCCGTGGAGTTTTCAACGGCGGCATCAAGTTCCCTCCTGCCTCCTACCTCCTGCCTCCTGTCTCCTCGAGCGCCTCTCAAAGCACGAACCCTTCCTTCAGCGGATCGTCATCGTCGATCAGGAAGGTGTGTTCGCCGGTGATCCAGGCCGACCCCTCGATCTCCGGCACAATCGCCTCGCGATCGCCGACGACGGCGCGGCGTCGCACGGCGCCGCGGAACAGCGTGCCAACGAGGCTTTCGTGCGAGAAGATCCGGTCTGGCGCCAGCATCCCCATCGCGTCGAGCACTGCCATCACCGCGGCGGTCCCGGTCCCGCAGGGCGAACGGTCGACCTGCGCGTCGGCAAACACGGTCACGTTGCGCAGGTCCGCCTCTGCCCGCTCCGCCATGCCGGTGAACACCGTGCCGTAGATGCCGCTGATACCGGATTCGGTGGGATGCACGACGCGCACCGCCTGTTCCACCGCCCGCGCGATCTCCATGCCCGCCCGCCGCAGCCGGCCCAGCGACTCCCGCCGGAGCGGTATCCCCACCGCCTCACAATCGACGACCGCATAGAAGGCGCCACCGTAGGCGACGTCCACGGGGATGACACGACCGCCGAAGGAGACCGGCAGACCGGCATGCAACACAAACGACGGCACGTTCTCGAACGCCACGGCATGAACACGCGCCTCGCCACCTGAAGAGGGTCGTCCCGCCCCTGGCGGGCCGGTGACCCGGGCGCGCACGAGCCCGGCCGGCGCCTCGAGCACCAGCTCTGAGCGCTCGCCTCCGACACTGCCAACACTGATGAGCCCCCGTTCCAGGGCAATCGTGCAGACGGCAATCACTCCATGACCGCACATGCTGCTGAATCCCTCGTTGTGCATGAACAACACGCCGGCGTGCGCCGCCTCGGCGCACGGCTCGGTCAGGACCGCACCATACATGTCGGTGTGCCCTCGAGGCTCGTGCATCAGCGCCCGACGCAGTGCGTCACAGTGCTCCCGCACCCACTCGCGCTTCTCGAGCATCGTCTGGCCAACCGGGGTCGGGAACCCTCCGGTGACGAGCCGGAGCGGCTCACCCTCGGCATGCGCGTCGATCGTCTGGATGCGGTGGATCACACGCTCTCTACTCACGGGCTCTGCGAGGATGCGCTGCCGGGAGAAGGTCTTCGGAAGCTCCCGCGATGCAGCTATGATAGGGCAGATGAATCGACGACTCCTGGTCGGTTGCGCGGTGCTGCTGCTGGTCCCCGCCACCAGCGACGCGCAAAATACCGCCGACGAGCTTGCGCGTGGCTTCGACCTCGCCTACAACCTCGACCACGAGGCCGCCGTCGAGACCCTCGAAGCGGCGATCGACGCCGACCCGAACAACCCCGCCACCCATCGCAGCCTCGCCGCGGTCACCTGGATGCGCATCCTGTTCCTGCGTGGCACGATGACCGTCGACGACTACTTGAGCAGCGTCACCCCACGCAAGGTCGACATGCCGGATCCACCGGTCGACCTCGCATCGATCTTCACGACGCACTCGGCTCGGGCGATCGAGCTGTCTGAAGCACTCGTCCGGACGTCGTCCGATGACCCGGAGGCGCACTACCAGCTCGGTGCGTCACTGGGGCTGACCGCTTCCTACATGGCCACGGTGGAGGGCAAGACGCTCGAGGCGCTGCGCCCGGCGAAGCAGGCTTACGACTCTCACGAGCGGGTGCTCGAGCTCGACCCCCTACGCCTGGATGCGGGACTGGTGGTGGGAACCTACCGGTATCTGGTCTCGACGCTGCCCTTGCCGGTCCGGTTGATGGCGAGGATGGTCGGGTTCGGCGCCGGCAAGGAGGAAGCGCTGCGCCTGATCCGGGAGGCCGCCGCCCACGACGGAGAGACCCGGACCGAGGCGCAATTCGGACTCGTGCTCATCTACAACCGCGAGAGGAAGTACGGGGCGGCGCAACGGGTGCTCCGCGACCTGAAGCGACGCTACCCGCGCAATCGCCTGATCTGGCTGGAATCGGCGGCGACCGCGCTCCGGGACGAACGTCCCGGTCTGGCCGCCTCCAACCTGCGCGTGGGTTTTTCGAGGCTGGCATCCGACGACAGGGTCAAGATGTTTGGAGAAGAGGCGGTGTGGCTCTACAAACGCGGCGCCACCGGGCTGCTGCTCGAGCGCGACGCAGACGCCAGCACCGATCTACAAGCCGCGCTCGAGCGGGACGCGCGTCTCTGGGTGACCGGTCGCACCCACCTCGAGCTGGGCAAGCTGGCTGACCTCGCCGGCGACCGGGCGCTGAGCCGCCAGCACTACGACCAGGCGCGCGAGCTGTGCGACGAGGGTCGTGACAAGAGGTGCGAGGACGCCGCCAAACGCCTCCGGAAGAACGTCTTCCAGCGTCCCTAGTGGCCACAGCCATCCGACTCCCCCACCCCCGATTGACTCCCCGGCGGCGGGAACTTCGTCTCCACCGGTGTCGTCCGAACAAATAGGAGCGGCCACCCACGACCGCCATCATGACGACCAAGACCTCCCGCAAGCGCACGTGGGTCATCGCACTCGTCTCCTTCGCCGCGCTCGCGGTCGTCGGCACGGTGACCCTCATCGCCCTCGCGGTCTACGTCGTCATGAGCAACGTAGACATTGCAGAAGCCACGGCCGAAACCGCCGACGTCACGTTTGAGGAAACCCGGGCTCGGTTTGTCGGGGACGACCCGCTCATCCACCTGGTCCGGGAGGACGGGAATCTCCAGGCCGAGGTCAGACGCCGGGACCAACCGAGCGACAGCCGACCCGAATCACTCCATGTGCTGGTTTGGGACCCGGACGATGAACGGCTCATGAACCTGCGAATCCCACTCTGGCTCTTGCGGTTCGGTGACGACGCCACGGTCGACTTTTCAGAGGCTGACGGCGATATCGTCGGCGACCTCGACGTGACCATCGGAGACCTCGACCACCATGGCCCTGGCCTCGTGCTCGATTATCAGGATGCCGACAGGGAACGGGTGTTGCTGTGGACCGAGTAGACCGTGAGCGTTGGTAGCGGTACGGGGATTCGAACCCCGGTCCCATGGCTGAGAACCATGTATCCTAACCCCTAGACGATACCGCCACAGACGTCGGCACCGGCCTGTGCCAATCGAACCCATGTTACCAACGCCCTCCCAGGCGGTCAATCTGCACGCTCCTATACAATAGGCGCGTGACCCGACTGATTGTCGCGCTGCTCCTGTTGGTCGCAATTGCGCTCGGCGCCGGTGTCTACATCGGCGCGGGACGCGCTCCTGGACCGGCAATCGAGATTCACGAGCCGACCCGTCTCATCGGCCGGACCGCGCGGTTCGACGCCTCGATCGATGCGACCGACGGCGAGCTCACCGACATCACGGCAGTCATCGAGCAGGGCGGCAACACCCTGCCGCTGTTCTCTCTGTCGGAGCCGGGCGGCGCCCAGATGACACAAGAAACTGACACCCGCGTTCGGGTGTCTCGGAGCCTGACGCGCGAAACGCATCCTGACCTGGCGCCGGGTCCGGCCACGATCGTGGTGCACGCCACGCGGTCGGTGCTGTTCGGGCTGCGCGAGCGAGACACGACCACACGGCTCGAGGTCGAGGCGCGATTCGACCCGCCACGGTTGGCGGCGCTGTCATCCTTTCACTATGTCAACCATGGCGGAGCCGAGCTGATCGTCTACCGCGTCACCCCGTCGGACGCCGAATCGGGGGTTCGTGTTGGGGACCGATTCTTTCCCGGCTACCCGGCTGGGGCCGCCGGCGTGGCCGATGCCGACGAGACGATGCGGGTCGCGCTGTTCGCGCTGCTCTACGACCAGGATCTCGACACGCCGATGCGGCTGTACGCCCGGGACGAGGCAGGCAACGAGGCGGAGATCGCGTTCGACCATCGCATTTTTCCTCAACGCTTCAGGCGATCCCGCATCACGGTCGGCGACCGCTTCCTCGAACAGGTGGTACCGGACATCGTCGCGCGGAGCGAAGAGTTCCGCACACTGCCGCTGCCGCCCGGCGCCGGGCTGCTGGAGCAGTATCTGGCGATCAATGGCGGGCTCCGGCGTATCAACGACGAGCAGATCATGGCGCTCGCGGCCGACACCGCAGCAGAGCGGCTGTGGACCGAACCGTTTCGCCAGCTCGGCAACTCGCAGGTGGAATCGGGTTTCGCCGATCATCGTACCTACATCCATGACGGGAGCGAAGTCGACCAGCAGATCCATCTCGGGTTCGACCTGGCGGCGACCGCCAACGTCGCGATTCTCGCCTCCAACACAGGCCGGGTCGTCTGGGCCGATTACCTCGGCATCTATGGGAACTGCGTGATCGTCGACCACGGGATGGGACTGCAATCCCTGTATGCGCACCTGTCCTCGATCACCGTTCGCCCAGGCGACACCGTGTCGATGGACGACGAGCTGGGACGCAGCGGAACAACCGGGCTCGCAGGGGGCGACCATCTGCACTTCGCCATCCTCCTACACGGCTGGCCGATCACGCCGATGGAGTGGTGGGACTCGCACTGGATCGAGGACCGGATCACCCGCAAGATACGCGCCGCGTCGTGACGGGTATCCGGCGAACTGACCGCTCTTTGTTTACACACCCCTGAGCGTGTGATAGTTATTAGGACTGGAGTTACCGGGTTTCTGTCGTTCTATACATTTCCCCGGGTCGGGCGGACGCTCAGCGCGACCCGATCATCCACAAACCGAATCGAATAACGTGTTCAGGAGAACCTCAATGCAGCAGCGAAATGTGTGGTCGGTCCTTTCCCTACTCGTGATGGCCACCGCGGTGGCCTGTGGCGGCGGTGGCGACAGCGGCGGTGACGCGGCGCCTGCAGCGAGCGCACCGGCCGCACCGGCCCCGGCTGCGTTCGACCCGGCCAGCGCCGGAAACGTCTCCGGCGTGGTCATGCTCGACGGTGAGCTGCCGGCAGCCGAAGAGCTCATGATGAGCTCCGACCCGGTGTGCGCGATGAGTGCGAGCGACACGATGTCGAGCACGTTCGTGGGCAGCAACGGCCACCTCGGCAACGTCTTCGTCTACGTCAAGGAAGGGCTCGAAGGACGGAGCTTCCCCGACGCCAGTGGCAACGTGGTGCTGGACCAGCAGGGCTGCCGCTACACACCCCACGTGCTTGGCATGCGTGTGGGTCAGACGCTCGAGATTACCAACAGCGACCCAACGCTCCACAACATCCATGCGAGCCCGACGGCAAACGACGAATTCAACATGGGACAGCCAATTCAGGGCATGAAGTTCGAGCGGTCGTTCGATGCCGCCGAGATCATGGTGCCCTTCAAGTGCGACGTGCACGGTTGGATGAGCGCCTACGTCGGCGTCCTCGATCACCCCTACTTTGCGACCACCGCTGCAGACGGGATGTTCGACATCAGCACGCTGCCGCCGGGTGACTATGTCATCGAAGCCTGGCACGAGCAGCTCGGCACCCAGACCCAGAACGTGACCGTGGCCACGGGTCAGACCGCCGAAGTCTCGTTCACGTTCACCGCGCCATGAGACCGACCGTCATTTACAAGTGACAAATGACGGTTGACAGATGACAGACCGGACGCCGCCCGAAATCGGTGCGGCGTCCGGTCGTTCCGACTCGAGACGACCACTCGGCTTCCGGACGTGTTCCGACTCTCGCCCGGTTGCCTTATGACCTGGCTTCACCGCTATGCCCGGCTCGTCTGTGCGGCCACCCTGCTGCTCATCACCGCGGGGGGCATGGTCACTAGTACCGGATCTGGCCTGTCTGTGCCGGACTGGCCGAACACCTACGGCTACTTCATGTTCGCCTTCCCGCTGTCCAACATGGTGGGCGGCATCTTCTACGAACACGGCCACCGGATGATCGCGTCGGCCGTCGGGCTGCTGACGATCGGGCTGGCGGTCTGGCTGTGGCGGGCCGAGCCGCGCCAATGGATGCGACACCTCGGCGTTGCCGCGCTGGTCGCCGTCACGCTTCAGGGTGTGCTGGGCGGCATCACCGTGCTCTACTTCCTGCCGACCCCGATTTCGGTCTCGCACGCCGGTCTGGCGCAAGTCTTCTTTAGCCTGACCATCGGGCTCGCGCTGTTTACATCCGCGGGCTGGCGCCGTAGCGGCGCGCTCGACACGCACGAACCGGTCATCCGCGACTCGACCTTGGTCACGCTCGCAACCGGACTCCCGGCGCTGGTCTATGTCCAGATTCTCGTCGGCGCCACGATGCGGCACACCGGCGCCGGCCTGGCGATACCCGATTTCCCTCTCGCTTTCGGCCGGCTGGTGCCGCCGCAGTGGAGCTTCGCGATCGCCGTCCACTTCCTGCACCGCATCGGCGCGGTGGCGACGGCTCTCCTGATACTGGCGACAGCCAGGCATCTGCTGGTGCATCACAGCGAGCGGCGTGACCTGATTCGGCCAGCGTGGGCACTGGTCCTGCTGGTGCTGACACAGATCGGGCTGGGCGGATGGACGGTGCTGAGCGAGCGCGCCCCGGTGATCAACACCGCGCACGTGGCTACCGGCGCCATGGTGCTGGGCACGGCACTGGTCCTCGGGTTGCGTGTCAACCGGCACCGGTTTCCCGATGCGCGCGACGCAGAGTGGCGCTCACACCGCGCGTCCCGGATCGCACCCGAGCCGGCACGTCCAGGAGCGCCGATATGACGAGTGGTGCGGTCGGCGTCGCCGAACAGCGCGACCGTCTTGCCGATTTCGTCGTACTCACCAAGCTACGGCTGAACGCCCTGGTCGTCGTGACGACCGGTGTCGGGTATCTCGTGGGACGCGTCGGGGGGATCGACCCGGTCGTCTTCGCGAACACGACCATCGGCGCGACACTGGTGGCCGGGGGAGCCGCCGCGCTCAACCAGGTCGCCGAACGCGATCTCGACGAGCGCATGCTCCGGACGCGAGACCGACCAATACCAGCCGGACGGCTGCAATCCACTGACGCCACCTGGCTCGCGGTGCTGCTCTCGGTCACCGGGCTGGCTCAGCTGGCGTTCGGTGTGAACCTCACAGCCGCCGTCGTGGCGCTTGCCACCCTCGTGAGCTACGCTGGCATCTACACGCCGTTGAAGCGATGGACTCATTGGGCCGTCCTGGGGGGGGCGGTACCGGGCGCCCTGCCGGTGGTCATTGGCTGGGCCGCCGGGGGTCCGCTCACGGCCGGTGCCTGGACTCTGTTTGCCATCGTCTTCGTCTGGCAGCTGCCGCACTTCCTCGCGTTGACCTGGCTGTATCGCATCGACTTCGAAAGGGCGGGTCTGCCGCTGCTGTCGGTGACGGACCCGAGTGGTCGGCGCACCGCGCGGCATCTGCTCGTCTACACCATACTGCTGGTGCCGGTCAGTATTGCGCCCTCATGGCTTGGCCTGGCCGGTCTCGGCTACGCAGCCGGTGCGACGATCCTGACGTTCGCCTTGCTCTTCCTCGCGACGCGGTTCGCCGCCGACCGGTCCACCGACCGCGCCCGTGTCCTGTTCAGAGCGACGCTCCTCTACCTGCCGCTCATCTGGGGGCTCCTGCTGCTGGACGCCGCTGGCTGAGACGTGGCACAACCGACTCGATCCCCACAGGCGGCGGAGCACGAAGGCGATGCTCGATGTCACGACACTCCCGGCGGTCAACGCCACACTGAACAGCCTCGCGGCGGTGCTGCTGGCGACTGGATACGTGCTGGTTCGCCGTGGGCGCGTCCGACAGCACCGACTGTGCATGCTCGCGGCGTTCACCACGTCGGTGCTGTTCCTGGTGTCCTACCTCGTCTATCACGCGCAGGTCGGTTCGCAGCCGTTCACCGGTCTGGGCCCGGTCCGGATCGTCTACTTCACGGTGCTCATCTCGCATATCACGCTGGCAGCGATCATCGTGCCGTTGGCACTGGTGACGCTGCGACGCGGTCTGCGACGAAACGACGCGCGCCACGTCGCCATCGCCCGGTGGACACTGCCAATCTGGCTGTATGTGTCGGTGACCGGCGTGGTCGTCTACTGGATGCTGTATCAGATGTAATGCCCTGTCGTCCCGGGAGACAGGAGACAGGAGAAACCAGAAGGTTATGATCTAGTAGTCGTAGAGGAGGTAGGGAGCGGTCAGCCGCCGCCACGCCGTCTCACCCTCCGCCCACGCCGCGGCGATTTCCCAGGACGGATCCCCGGCGCGAATACGCGTCAGCATGTCTCGTGACCCGAACAGCCTCGCCACGGCGTCCAGGTCGAACTGGTCGCCATATAGACGATAGAGAGCCGCGGCCACCTCGAGACCAAGACGCACCGGTCGCACGACGTCACGCCCGGTGACGACAAAGAACACCCCATCGCAAAGCTCGCCGGCGAATCGGCTCGCATTCGGGCGAAACCGAAGCGGATAGACACGCACGCCGGGCAGTCGCAGCGTGTTGAGCTCGCGCGCCAGCTCGGCGCCGTCGATCCAGGGTGCCCCAATTTGCTCGAACGGAGTGTCCGTGCCGCGGCCAACCGACAGGTTCGCTCCTTCGATGGCGCCGATGCCCGGATAGAGCAACGCCTGGTTGAGATTGCGCAAGTTCGGCGACGGGTTCACCCACCTCAGCCCCGTCTGATCGAACCAACTCGCGCGGCGCCAGCCCCGCATCGCGACGACCTCCAGATTGGCGCCAATCCCGCGCTCGGCATTGAAATTGAAGAGCCGGGCCAGCTCTCCCAGCGTGAGGCCGTGACGCACCGGCGACGGAAAATAGCCGGTGAACCCGGTCGCCGACGCGTCGAGCATCGGGCCCTCGACGTCGACACCTCCGATCGGGTTGGGCCGATCCAGCACCAGCACGCGCAACCCTCTCGCCGCCGCCTCCTCGAGCAGATAGGCCATCGTGGTCGCGTAGGTGTAGAACCGCGCCCCGACGTCCTGCAGATCGACCACCAGCGTGTCCAGACCCTGCAGCATCTCGGCCGTCGGCCGCCGCGTCTCTCCGTACAGCGAGTGAATCGGCAGACCGCTGCGCGCGTCCAGGCTCGACGAGACCGGGCCGTCCATCACCCCGCGGATGCCGTGCTCCGGGCTGAAGAGGGCGACGAGCTCGACGCCGGGCGCGGCCTGGAGCAGGTCGATCGCGGTCGCGCCGTCGCGCGCTCGCCCGGTCTGGTTCGTGACCAATCCCACGTGGGCACCGGCCAGCGCCTCGAACCCCTGCTCTCTCAGCACGTCGAGACCGGTCCACACCGGTGTCTCGACCTCGGCAGTCGACCTGCCGGCCAGATCGCCCGACACGGCGGAGGCAACCACGGTCGCAACCTGCCCGCGCAACGCCGTCACGTCGCCGGCTCCGGACGGGTGTAACCGGCTCGACAGGAAGATGACGAAGGTATCCGACGCCGGGTCGAGCCAGAGGGAGGTGCCGGTGAAGCCGGTGTGGCCGTACGAGCCGAACCCGAACAGATCGCCTCGGTTGGAGGAGAACCGCGAGTCGATGTCCCAACCGAGGCCCCTCCGATCGGCGAGATGGAGGGGCGTCGAGACCCGGGTCATCCTCGCCACGGTGAGTGGCGCGAGCATCCGCACGTCATCGAGTATCCCGCCCGCCAGCAACATCCGGCAGAACCGGGCCAGGTCACCGGCCGTGCTGAACACTCCCGCATGACCAGCCACCCCACCCATTCGGCGCGCTGTCGGATCGTGCACGAGCCCCCGCAGCATCACCGCGTCACTGCCGCCGCATGGCCAGGCCAGTGGCCCGCACGATTCGGTCGGCGCGATCCGCGGTGTGAGCGAAGCTGTGGGCCTGAACACGGTGTCCCTCATCCCGAGCGGCTGAAAGATCCGGTCGCGCGCAAATTGATCGAGGGTCTGACCGGTCACCCGTCGGACGATCTCTCCGAGCACGAAAAAGTTGATGTCGCTGTAGACAACGCGCTCACCCGGGCCCGCCTCAGGCACCTCGTCGGCCGCGCGTGCGATCGCCACGCCGGCTCCCTCGAACACCTCCTCCAATGGCAAATCTGGACGCAAACCGGACACGTGGGTCAGGAGATGCTCGATCGTGATCCGATCTTTGCCGTGGCTCGCGAACTCGGGCAGGTAGGCCACGACGCGGTCACGGAGCCGGAGCTGCCCCTCCTCGACGAGGATCATCACGCTCGTCGTCGTTGCTACGACCTTCGTTAGCGACGCCAAGTCGAAGATCGTGTCGAGCGTCATCGCCTCGGGTGGCCCATCCACCACGCGCGCTCCGAACGCCTGCTCGTAGACGATCTCGCCGGCGTGACCAACGACGACCACCGCGCCAGGCAAGCGGCCGTCGCGTATGGCGGCCGCGATCACCTCATCGAGCCGCGCCAGGCGAACCCGATCGATCTCGGCGAAGACGGAGGCCGCTTGGGCGACCAGGAACAGACCCGCCAACAGACACGCGCGCATTATGGCTCGGGCGACCGCACGACGGGTTTGGTCTTGCATCGACACCGCTTGGATTATACTTTTCAGGCCTGCCTGGCGGCGTGTGTGCCGTCAGCCACCACACACGCCGGGAGACTTCTGATGAACCGCACCAGCCGACCGCTCATCTACCGATGCGTTCTGATCGCCGGCCTGGTGACAGGCATGGTGGCATCGGCCGCCGCACAGGGGCGCGTACGCGGCCTCGTCAGAGATCGGGATGGTGACGGTATCCCCGGCGCCACGGTCACCGCCGAGAGTCTCGTGTCGACCACCAGCCAGACCGCGACGACGGAAGACTCTGGCCGCTTTTCCTTCATCGGTTTGAGCCGGGGCGAGTGGCTGTTTGTCATCCAGGCCGACGGCTTTCTGCCGGTCCAGGGTTTTGCCAACGTCCGCACCGCAGGTTCGGGGACCAACGTGCAGTTCACGATGGATGCCGACAGGTTCAACCCACCGGCACCGACCGAGGGCCTTCTCGCCGGCTTGAAGGCGAGCGAGCTCGTCGAGAGCCTGGAGGTAGCCGAAGGGCTCTTCGACCGGGGCAACTACGACGCCGCAATCGACGCCTATCGATCGATTCTCGAACGGGCGCCCGCGCTGACCAGCCTGTATCTGCAGATCGGCCACGCCTTCCAGGGAAAGCAGGAGCCGGATCAGGCGCTGGCCGCGTATCGAGCGGCGCTCGGCGCCGATCCGTCGAGCGCGGAAGCACGGGCGGCGATCGACGCGGCCAGCCAGACTGTCCGGTAGCGGTCGTTCAGGGCCTCGCCGAGGTCACGACAACCGTCCGCGCATGGTTTATACTGAGGCGTCTGGCATCGGCAGTGCGTTGCCGAATCGGCGCGGTGCTGACACAGCGCGTGTGGTGCTGTAACTCTTTATAGGTGGAAGACTTAGGAGCCTCAGATGCGCAGCCATGTTCTTTCGATACTGGTCATCACGCTGGTCGCCGGCACGCTGGCCCAGACCGCGCTGGCGCAAGGTGGCAGACTCAACGGGGTCGTGTTGGACGAAGCGGGCAATCCCATCGAAGGTGCGATGATCATCGCCGAAAATTCTGAAGCCAATCCCCCGCGGTACGAACAGGCAACGGACTCGCTCGGCCGGTACACGATGCTCGGGATGGCGAGCGGCGCCTGGGTTGTGACAGTGGAAGTCGAAGGGTTTCATCCCAATTCGACGACGTTACGTCTCCGCCAGGGAGACAACCCCCCGATGGCCTTCGACATGGTCCGTATCAAGCACCCGCTGGTAGTCGCGTTGGGTGAAGAAGCGCTCGAGGGCCTCGACCCGGACCAGATTGAACAGGACCTCACGGACGGCGATGCCGCGTACAACAGCGGCGAATGGCAGGTCGCCCTCGACAAGTATGCGTCGCTGCTGGAGAGCCTGCCGATCTTGAACGACCTGAACGTGCAAATCGGGAAAGCCAACTTCGAGCTGGAGAACTACGAGGACGCGATCGCAGCTTTCGAACAGGCGGTGGCGAGCGACCCCTCGTTGGAAGCGGAGCTCGAGACCGAGATTGCTCGAACCCGTATGGCGATGGGGGACTTCGACGCGGCGAGTGACGCGCTCGCGACCGCCGCGAGCGGTGATGGCGGGTCTCGCGAAGACCTCTACAACTTGGGCGAGCTGGAGTTTGCCAAGGGCGAGATCGACACGGCCGCCGGATGGTATGAAAAAGCGTCGGCGGCGGACCCGAACTGGGCGAAGCCGCTGTTCAAGCTGGCACTGGTCGCCCTGAACCGGGGCGACATCGAGACCGCCAAGTCCTTTTTTGCGCAGGTCATCGAGAAGGAACCCAATTCCGAGGAAGGCGCGCAAGCTCAAGCCACGTTGGCCGCGCTGCCCTGAAGGCTCTCCACCCAGGCTCATTAGATTTCCCCGGAAGGCATGCGGCTGCATGGATCTGCATCCAAACATGTCCTATGTCCTATTTTGTCCTATCGAGAGCAGCACTGGGGGATGTCCCACTGACTGTTGAAAATTGAAGCGGCGGCTCCTCACTGCTCGTGATACACGAGTGGTGGGCAACCCGAGGCGATACGCCTCACAGGAAAGGAGCCGCCATGAAGAAGTCTCGCACAGTCCGCCGTACCACTGCTGTTGAATCTCGGACCACTCGTCGTCTGCCCCTCGTCGAGCTGCTGATCGACACCGAAGCAGAGCTGTTCGACCTCGCGGTGCGGTCGGGACGGCAGGTTCTGGACGCGATGCTCGAGGAGGATCGGACGGCGCTCTGTGGGCCGCGCTACGCGCACCAGGCTGACCGCACGGCGTCTCGGGCCGGGACGGTGGCCAGTGAAGTCGTCCTCGGCGGGCGCAAGGTGGGGATCCGCCGCCCCCGGGTCCGCTCGGGGCGGCAGGAGGTGTCGCTGCCGACCTTCCAGGCGATGGCCCAGACCGATCCCCTGCGGCGGCGCACCGTCGAGCAGCTGTTGGTCGGCGTTAGCACCCGGGGCTATGCCCGGAGTCTGGAGCCCCTGCCGCCCGACGTCCCCAGCCGCGGCGTGAGTAAGAGCGCCGTCAGCCGCCGGTTTGTCGCCAAGACCGCCGCGCAGCTGGCCGCGTGGCAAGCGACGTCCCTCGACGATCTGGATCTGGTCGGCCTCGTGCTCGACGGCGTCCACATTGGCGAGCACTGTCTGATCGTGGCGCTCGGGATCGGCGCTGACGGCACCAAACACGCGCTTGGGCTCTGGGAAGGCGCGACGGAGAACGCGACCGTCTGTCAAAGCCTGCTGGCCAACCTCCAGAGCCGCGGGCTGCGCACCGACCGGAGTGTGCTAGTGATGCTCGATGGGTCGAAGGCGCTGCGGGCGGCGGTGACGGCGGTGTTCGGCCGCGCCGCCGTCGTGCAGCGCT
>PBRZ01000051.1 GCA_002726085.1 Acidobacteriota bacterium | reverse complement strand
TCGCCATTTCCGCATGACTCTTGCTCCTGCGATTCCTGTGCCGTCTGGCACGCCACACGCCCCCGCGGTTCGAGCCGGCGTCGTACACCGACGCCGGCAATCGCCGTGAGGGTAACGTCTGCTATTGCTCGAACTTCGTCGGCAGCGGACGAAGCTAGGAGAGCGGGGGGCCGCGGGTGGGGACTTGCGCGTCCGTTTGCGACGGGATCCATGTGATGACCGTCGCACACATCACCAGCTCGGAGGCATCGACCAGGCTGACCTGGAGGTTTCCCGATAAGGCGGCCAACGGCTGGTGGCGGAGCTTGCAGACGACGCAGTTCGGGTCGGCGTCGTGCTCGGCATGCCCGGCGACCGACACAGCGGCGGCGCCGACCACCGCAACTGCCAGCGCGACGAGCCAGACGCGCCAGATCGGTGTCGGACCCGAGCGACCGACAGGGTGTCGGTTGACCATCACCGCTACTGTACCAAGCCTCTCAACCGGGCGCAAGAGTCCACCGCGAGGAGCAAGGACCTGGGGCCCTCATGCAACGAGCTGTTGTACGTGATGAGGACGCTCAGGACCGTCTCACGGTCCGTCCACGGGGCAAGGTCCACGCTTGCGGGTGACGTTCGAAGCCGACCTTGCGGTAGTAGTCGACTGCCGCCGGCGCCGATAGCAGGAGGAGCCGGCAGGTTGGGCGCAACCGATCCTGGGTGTCACGAATCAGCCGGGTGCCGATGCCCTGGTGCTGGCACCGGTCGTCGACCGCCAGGTCGGCGAGATAGCAGCAGTAGTGGAAGTCGGTGACCGAGCGCGCCACCCGCACCAATCGCGTCGCATCACGCGCGGTGATGATGAGGTCGGCATGCGCCAGCATCCCTTCGATGCAGAGTCGATCGGACACCGGTCGCCGCTTGGCGAGCGTCGATGCCTCGAGGACCTCGATGAACTCCTGGACTCCCAGGCCCGGCTCCTCCTGATAGGTGATCCGTTCGGACATCATCGTACCGTCTCCTATGGACTCGCGTTCCAGCCCTCGCGCTCGATTAACCCCTCGATGTGCGCGAGGTGATGCCGGCCATGCCAGGCATAGGTGCCGAGGGTCACCGCAAGCGATGACGGTCCCGACTCGGGATGAACGAACTGACGCTGCAGCTGATGCCAGCTCAAGGTTCCCAACAGTCCCACCCGACGCACGTGCAGCGCGTCGAGCAGGGCCAACGAGTGTGCGATCGGTACCGCCGCATAATCAGGCAGCGTGGCCCAGCCCTTCTCGTCGTATGGCTTGATGATTGGCCGATCCTCGGTGAGCGCCCACTTGAACCGGATGAGGCTGTTCAGATGGCTATCCGGCACGTGGTGAACCACCTGACGCACGGTCCAGCCGCCGGGGCGATACGCCGTGTCGAGCTGGCGCTCGGTCAGGGGTCCTACCACCCGGACGAGCGCGGCGGGCAGCGACGCGATCTCGCCGATCCAGCTGTCGATCTGTTCCGGGGTGACGATGTCGGGTGGCGTGAATCCTCCGATCGGATACCGGAGCGCGTCTATCGTGGGCGTCATGGGAGCAGTCTCTCGATCAGGATCTCGTCTATGTATCGTCCGTCGTTCAGGGCGTGTCGAGTGCCGTGAACGTGCGTGCTTCGATGATTGGATTGAGGACAGCGGTCACGCCCTCGGCGTCGTCCGGACGCACCGGTCTGACGGTGACGTCTGCGTGTCTCCGCACGAGTCGGTCGGTGTCGCGGCCGGTGTCGCTCATCCTGAGACGCCAGCCGACGCAGGCGCGTGGCTGGCTCCGGTCAGCCCTGTCCCCCAGCCGCAGAGAGGGAGCGGAGGTGCTTGGTCATGACCACCTTGTCGACCCCGGACGCCACCTCGTGGTACGTCCGCACGGCCGCATACCCGCGCGCCTCGTAGAAGGCGATGCTCGCGTCGTTTGGCGCGAAGCACTCGAGCTCGGCCACGTCGTGGTCCTCCGCCAGCAGCGATTCCGCCTGGTCCATCAACGCCGAGCCGATGCCCTGTCCTCGAAGATCAGCGCGGATCCACAGCAGATCGACCACCCGACCATCGATCGCAACAACGCCGAGGACCTGCTCGTCGTCCAGGCCTTCCGCGCCTTCCGCCACGGTCATCTGTGACCACATCCTCGCGACGTAGTCTTCCACTTCCCGGCCCTCGACCCAGGGGCGCATCCGCTCCGGGTCCATGAAAGCGCCATAGGTCGTCGTGATGGAGGTCTTGCAGATGTCGACGATCGCCGGCTGGTCGGCGGCGGTCGCCCAACGTAGGCGGACGTGGTCTGTGCGGCGTGTCTGCATCTCGACGAGGCTCGCCTGGCTCACGCGGTGGTCACGACCAGTGGTCCGTCTCGGGTCACGACTACCGCGTGTTCATACTGCGGCGCCGACCGCGCGCCGTGCCGAGCAAGCGGCGGTGATGGCGCGCTCTCCCGTGGTCGGGGTCGGCGACCGCCCGCACGGCGGCGAGCACGCCGATGTATCGATCTGGCAACCCGCTTTCCCTCGCCCCGGCCACCACGAGGTCGCGATACCAGTCAAACGGTGCCAAGGTGTCGTCCACGGCGTCCGGCGTGGCGACATACGCGAAAGCNGTCAGCATGCCGCTCGCCGTNTCGATCNGTANCNGCCGGTTGCGATACCCTCGGCCAAGGCCCTCNGCCGAGTCGAGCTGGGCGCACTCCGTGTCNGCAATCTCGAACAGCGCGCCCCAGACNNAGTCCGCGTTGTCCCCGTTCATGGACGCATCGCACTTCCCGGANCCATCCACCACGCCGCGCTTGTGCCAGCGGAGCCGGTGAGCCGACAGTNTGCCGCGCCCGATCCGCCTGGCCGACGGGGTCCGTTCCCGGAGCCTGGCTGCCAGCAGGTTCGAGCCGTAGGCGAANTATCGCACCGTCATGCCTGATGCTCGACCGGAAACACCANTAGCGNCCCACTGCGGTCGAGAGGTGGCGCGCAAATGGACCCCGTCGCTCGACCGTCACCGCATCCAGCCCGAGCCAGCCAGCCATGAGTCGAAGCTCGCCGGCNAGCGCGTCCGCCACNCGAGCGGCGTCGGTCTCGGGCTCGCGATAGGCGGCNCGCACNACNAGCCGNNGCNNGGGNCGGTCCGCCTTGAGNTCNACCCGNGCNACNANNNNGTCNCCGAGCAGGAACGGNANCACGTAGTATCCCCATTTTCGCTTCGGCGCCGGCACGAAGGTTTCTGTCCGGTAGTCGAAGCCGAACAGACGCGCCGCGCGTGGGCGGTGCCAGACCACCGGGTCGAACGGGGAGAGCAGCGCCGCTGCNNCGATCCGCCGCGGACGGCGTGCGGCGGGGTCGAGGTATCCTGGNTCGGCCCAGCCCTCGACCCTGACCTCACGTAGCTCCGCGGCCGCCACCAGCTCCNCCAGNCGTGGACGCGCCAGGCCAAGCGGCATCCGGTAGTAGTCGGCGAGGTCGCCGGCGGTCGCCACGCCGTGCGCTCGTGCGGCGAGCCGCAGCAGCGTCCGATGGGCCTCGGCGTTCGGGATCCGGGTGCGNCGACGCTCGGGGGGGATGACCCGTTCGCTCAGGTCATAGACGCGGCTGAAGTCTNNNCGCCGGTCGGCGATNGCCAGCGTGCCACGACCGAANTGCGCNTCGAGCACCGCGCGCGGCACGGTCCCNAGCCAGGCGCCCGGCATCCGCCGGTTACCTCCCTGGGGAGACGGCAGCGCCGCGGCGGCGAGTGGACCGCGCGCGCGGACTTCNCGCAGCACGAGACGCGCGTAGCCNGGGTCGCGCGACAGGAAGCGGTCGAAACCGTGCGGGCGCGCACGGTGCGAGAGCCGCCGGTAGCGCAGNAGCGGNTAGGCGGCCATCGGCACGATCGANGCCTCGTGGGCCCAGTGTTCGGTGAACTCGCGCCGGCGATAGACCAGTTCGTCGAGGCGCGTTCGGTCATACGGCCCGACGCGAGAGAACGGCACCTGGTACTGCGCCGGCACCAGGACGTTGACGTAGTCGATCTGGAGCAGTCCAAGCTGATGGATGACCCGCCGCAGATGACGGACGTCGACCCGGCCATGTGGTCGTGGACGGTCGAACCCCTGCGCCGCCAGGGCCACACGGCGGGCCTCGCTCGAAGACAGGTCGGCGCTGGACATGACCCTTGATGAGCTGCTCGATTACGGGGTGGTGGCTCCTGCGGCGGGCCGTTGCAGCACCAGATAGCAGCTGGTGGCCAGTCCGGCCGACCCGAAGATCATGCACATCACCAGGATCTGATACCGGACGGCGATGAGCGGCGCCACACCCGACAGGATCTGACCGGTCATCATGCCGGGGAGCGAGACCAGGCCGACCGCCAGGAGCGAGTTCGTCATCGGGATCAACGCCGTGCTCATCGCAATGTGACGCGCGTCGAGATATCCGGCGCCGCGTTGGCGCTCCGCCCGAAATCGCTCCGCCGCCAGACTGACGGTGTTCATCGAGTTGGCGAGCACGATGCCTGCTAACGGGATGACGACGCTGACATCGTGCCAGGGGCTGAGGGTGAGGACTCCCTGGGTCGCCGTGAGGAGCACTGTCAGCGCGCCGACACCGATCGCGATCAGGACCTTGGGATACTCGGCGCCGCGTTCGTCGCCGAGTGGTCGGAGTGCGATCCAGCCGGCAGCTGCCAGCATGATGCTCGCGACCGACAGCACCACCGCGACGCTATTCGACCCGAAGACGAAGGTCAGCACGTAGCCCACCAGCAGCAGCTGTGTGACCATCCGGAGAACGGCGACGAGACCGGCTCTGGTGCCCAGCGACCACCGGTGAATGATCGCCAGGACGACGCACACCGGGATCAACGCCAGGGCGAGTCGGGTGAGCGGAATGACCTGGACTGTTTCGTTCATGGGCCGTGTGGGTGGACTGAAGCGTCACCGCGCGTCACGGCGACTGGGACCGAACAGACTGCTGGGAAAAGCGCCCCTTCACGGCTTGCGTCAGATGGCGACGTTCGTGGAAACCCGGACTTGCGCTCTGACGCCGGCTACCCGCGCTACTCGTCCGTGTAGCGCTCGCCCGGGACCTCGTCGATGGCGAGCTCACCGCGTTCGGCGCGGGCGAGCAGGTCGCGGGCCTTGTCGGCCAGTTCGGCCGGCACGAGCACCTCGGCGGCGCCGATGCCGTCGATCGAGATGGCGTGGGTGAGGCGCAGCGACTCGCCTCGGAGCTGGCAGGGTACGTCGTGGGCCTCCAGAAATGCCTTGATTTGCGCCTCGACGAATTGGCCCTGCACGGTCGAGACAACGACGTATCCGTGCTGACCGCTCATGTGTCTCCTCCGCTCTCACCCGATTGTGCGAGGACACCGAGCTGCAGCATGAGGCCCATCATGTCCGCCTGTTCCCATCGTTCCACCAGTCGTCCGTCGCGGATGCGGATGAAGACCATCGACGCGAGCTCGACCGGCTTGCCTGTTGGCGGCGCCCCCATCAGCGGCCCTTTGCTGGTCCCGGAGAACGTGGCCCGAACGGCCACGAGGTCGTTCTCGGCCACCAGGTCGTGAATCTCCACTCGCAGATCGGGAAATGCCGCGCGGAACACGTCGTAGATCTGGCGGGCGCCTTCAGCGCCAGCCGCCTGACCGGGGGATGCGCCGTGGTCGACGTAGTCGTCGGCGATCAGCTCAGGGATCACCTCCGGGCGGGCGTTGTTGAACACCTCTTCGAGGAATCTCCGCACCANCGCCTTGTTCTGTTCTGACATCAGGTAATCTCGTCATCCGGCGGGATGACCGCGTAGGTTGGCCCCGCCCGACACCGGAGCCCGGCTCCCTCCCTTGAGAGCGGGGGGGGCTGGTGCGTTCCCTATCGCTGGGCCTGCTACCGCCGAGGAGCAGTGCCCTCGATCTCCGCGACNTTGGACTNGGTCTCGAGCGCCGCGCGCGCCCCGCTACGGATGAGNGACGTNGTGCCGGGACCCTGGAAGAACAGGAAATCGTCCCGGTCGCGCCAGGCCGAGGGGCCGCCCAGGATCTTTCCGGCGCTCAGCGTGTCGTCGTGGATCNTCGTGACCAGCGCCTCATATTCGGGGTCGCCCTGGCGTTTGCCAGAGAAGCTGCCGAGGTCGCTGCTGGCGACGAAGATGGCGTCGACGCCAGGGACACCGGCGATGTCNCCCGCCCGCGCAACACCGTCCGGCTGCTCGATCATCGCGACGATCATGATGTTGTCATTCGCGGTCTGGCGGTAGTCGTTGCCCCAGAGCGCGCGATACTGTCCGCCNCCCTGGCTCCGGATGCCCATGGGCGGNTATTTCGCCCACTGGACGGCGTTCTCCATCTCCTCCGGNGTGATGACCATTGGCACGATGATGCCGAGAGCGCCAATGTCGGTTGCTTTCTGGATGTCACCCTCGGTCGCGTCCGGNANCCGGATGAACGGAATGGCCGGCGCATCCTTGCACGCCCAGATCATGCGGGCNACTTCCTGGAAGCTCAGCGGGCTGTGCTGCATCTCGATCCAGATGAAGTCGAATCCGGCATTGGCCATCGCACAGTAGATCTGGGGGTCTGGGGTNTCGACGGTGCCGCCGACGATCTGCTGGCCCGACATNAGCTTCTGTTTCGCGGTGTTGTACATCCGCTGGGCCTCGGCGTCCGAGACGGTGCCGAGGGCCAGCAGTGCGCAGACGGCGACGGTGAGGGATATGTGTGTGGCGCGCATCGCTTCTCCTTATTCCGCTGGTGTCACTGGGCTACTTGAGCGGCGAATAGTCGGCTGCTTCCATGAACACCGACTCGACGTTGACGCGTCCCACCCCTGAGGCCTCGGCCACGCCGGGCCATTCAGAGTCGTCACGGAAGCCCTGCCAGTTCTCCTGAGCCGCCTGCCGGCTGTCGTGCGAGATGATGTAGATCAGCGTGTTCGGCAGCTCCTGNGGTACCCAGTAGCCGACGNTCTCNATGTTGTGCCGATCGAAGATNCGCATCGTGTGGTCGCGGAACCGGGCCTGCAGGTTGGGCAACTTGCCTTCGGCTGTCGTGTAGGTCCGCAGCTCGAAGACCTTGCCGCTGCCTTGCGCCTGGACGCCGGTATCGGGTTGCCATATGGTGCCGGCGGTGAAGCCGGCGACGAAGACCGCGACACCGAAAACGACGAGATAACGCCTGCTGGATGTCATCGTACGCTCCTTCATGGCTGCCGCCATTGTCTTTGGTGCTGTCATGGTAGCCGACCGGGCTGTCAACAACACGTCCCGCGGTCGGTTCCCGTGGCGCATCATTGTAGCTGTTGTCGGGGTATCTCCAGCGTACGACTTCGGCGCCGATATGCCGCATTCGAGCAGCGGGTGCTCCGGGTCGAACTGCGGGGTCGGTGAAAACCGGGTGTCTGGTGGGTCAGTCTGCTTGCGGAAACAGCGGACCGCAGGTTGCGGCAATCTGCTCGATGTGGCGGTGGTCGGTTCCGCAGCAGCCGCCCAGCACGTTCAGGCGAGGTGCCCGTTGCTTGATCGCGGCGTATTGTCGGCCGAGCTCGGACGGGTCGCCGTCGTCGAGGTCGGTCGACTCGTCGAGCTCCGCGTGACTCTTTCGTGAGGCGTTGGCGCGCAGACCACCCAGACGGTCGAGCCACGGAGCCCGGGTCTCCAGCACCTGGTCGAAGTGGGTGGGATGAGTGCAGTTGATCATGAAGTAGGCCGGATAGGCGTCGGTTGCAGCGTCGACCTGGTCGACTGCGGCCTGAAGGGTCTGTCCGGTTGGCAGGCGGCCGTCGGTCTCCACCGTGAAGAAGATCACGACTGGCATGGCGGCCTGGCGGGCGGCCTGAGTGATACCGATCGCCTCCTCGACGTAGTTCATGGTGATCGCGCTCACCATGTCGGCCTCGGTGCCGACAAACGTGTCTATCTGCTCGCGGTGATAACTCTCAGATTCGGTCACCGACAGCAGTCGGTCGGCGCTGTAGTCGTCGCCGCGTGGCCAGACGCATCCGTTGAGGACCACCGGAGTCTGTGGTGTCTGGAACTCCTCCCTGAGCGGTTCGAGCATCGCGATCGCCTCACGATTCGCGTCGGCCAGCGTTTTCGGGGTGTAGCCCAGTCGCGTGCCCCAATCCGCACTGGCCCGCCAGGTCGCGCTGTCGAGGATGAAACCAGTGCCCAAGCGCCGGGCCAGCTCGGCATACGGGCGGATGTAGCGTTCGAGCACTGCTCGGCCGCCTGTTCGACGCAGCAGGTCGAAGGCGGCGAAATCCGGTAGGTCGAGCCCGTCGAGAAAGATAAGCGTGGTTTCCATGCCGCCGTCGGCCAGGAAGAGGCGGCCGTCGAGCTGTGGCAAGGCGTGCCGAAAGCGAGGCATGGCGCGGGTCGCCTGCCGAGACGAGGCGGCTCCGGACGCCACCGACGCGCGGCGGGGTCCGGAGCATGGGCACTCGCGTCGTGTCAGGGTTTGTGCTCGGAGAACACCGCCAGCTCGCCGTCGTCGTCGAACGAGATGACGGCGAACCCCTTCGGATTCGGCCCCTCCATGCCGGGCGCGCCGACCGGCATGCCGGGAACCGAGATTCCCGCGATATCCGGCCGCTCGTCGAGCAACCGCTCGATGTCCTCGGCGGGAACGTGCCCCTCGACGACGTAGCCATCGACCACGGCCGTGTGGCAGGAGGTGACTCGCCCCGGCACGCCGTGCTCGGCTTTGAGCGGGCTGACGTCAGCGACGTTGGTCGTCCGCACCGTGAAACCATTCTCGCGGAGATGTGAGACCCATCCCCCGCAACACCCTCAAGTGGGTGACTTGTAGACCTCGACGACTGGCTTCTGGGTCTGCGCGGTCGTCAGCGACCCGATCCCAACCAGCGCCAGAAACATGGCTGTCAGCAGCGTGCGCATGAACACTCCTTCTCGAACAGAACCGTGGCTCCGCCGGATTGTGTCGCGATCCGAACGGTAACAGGCTACTCATTGCCCGGCCGATTGGCAACCCACGGCGGACCCGTGGCGGCCCAAACTACCGCTTCTTGGCGCCCCGACGAGACCTGGTCTTGGTTGCGGTCGTCTTTGTCCTTCTTGTCTTTGCGCGTGGCTTGCGGCCAGAGGTGGCCTGCCGCACCGCCTCTACGAGCTCGCTGACCGGCAGCGACTTAATCGTTTCCCCGATGAGCGGCAGCGGCAGATCGTCCAGCGTCTTGAAGCGGACACACGACTGGCCGACGTCGAACCGCTTGCCTGTTGCCCGGTACGCAGCCTCGAAGCCGTCGCGCGTATGCTGCGACGTGTAGATGCCGGTCAGGTAGACCGCCATGTGGTTCTTCTGTGACGCCAGCGCCGCGTACATCAGCGGCTGCCCGTTGTAGGTGTCAGGATAGGTCGCCAGCGGGACCTGGTAGGTGATCATCCCCCAGTTCATCGCCTCTTCGTAGCCATCTGGCAAGTTGGCCCGGATGATTTTCCGGACTGCCGTGATCGCTTTGCGCCGATCCACCGGCAGGGCCGACAGATACTCTCGTACCGTTCGCGCTTCTGACCGCATGGTGTCACCTGTCGATTCTTGACTTGTTCTCGTCAGTTGCAGAGTCTAGCTTGGCAGACTGTTCCTTACTCAGCGCGCGCACGGCCCGATCGATGATTGCCAGGCCCTGCTCGACGACCAGCTGCCTCCAGCGACCGTCGTGCGGACAGAAGCACTCCAGCAATTCGGACTTCGCTCGCCGGGTAGCGCCGGTGTCCGGTCGACCGAAGAAATGCGCGCGGTTCTCGGCGCGCAGGGCGCCAAGTACCCGGAGGATCGGGTAGGTGCCGAACTCTGCGTTCACGAAACGATGTCGTGTCCCGGTGAGGTGTGTCACGGCCCAGCCACCGAGCGTACCCGATGCTGTGTAGGATGTGCCACTGGCGTCCGCGAGGGGCTCGACGCGCTCGGCCCCGAACGCGTCACGGTACCACTCGACGCGAGGTGAGGCTGCTGACTCCTCGAGGAGCAACCGATATTGGCCGTACGCACCCAGTCCGCTGTGGAGATCGACGTGTACCGTCCGTGGCGCTCCACCAAGCCAGCCCGCCAGATGCTGCTGCGTGATCCGGGTGGACGAAGCTGGCTCGCGTCCACCGAAGAACAGCCCCTGTGGAAATCGGTATTGCCCGCCGGCGACGGTGTTCTTCAGCATCGGCAATCCGTTTCGTTTGATGTGCCAGAGCGCCTTGAGTCGGAATGGCTCGAGCAGGGAGGGCGGAGACGCCGGATTGAGAAATAGGTCCAGCGCTGCGTAGCCGGCTGGGGCGCCGGTATACGAATCACGGGTGTCGAGAAAGTTCCGATTCAGGTCGACGTTGTCCTCGTTGGTTCGGCGGAGGCGCGCGAAGCCGTACGGGTTCACCGCGTGTATGAGCACGATGGCGCCGCCAGCCGGTGGAGGCCCGCCGTTCGTCAGGCGCGTGAGCCACGCGAGCTGGATCGCCGAACCGAAGAAACCCTCGACACCGTGAAGACCAGATGTGACGACGACGGCCCAACGCGGCTTGGCGTGACCTAACGTGGCAACGTCGATGGTCAGGTCCCCATTCTCCGTGCCGGGGTCGATTGGATGATGCTCGAGTGTGGCACCTGCCTCGTTCGCCGCATCGCGGAAACGCCGCCGTGCGATCTCGTACCTGGGAGAGAAGAGGTCGAGCCGACTCATCATGCGCCCGGCTTCCTTTGGGCGATCACTCGCCGACCATCTCGAGGAGCTTCAACGTGGTGCGCCAGTTCCGGATGGTGGTGACGGTCCCAAGCGTCCGGTCGAGATAGGCGTTCGTGAACTTCGTGCGCGCCATACCATTCGGACAGTGGAGATACAGCTCGCGACCCTGCAGGACACATTCGTCGGGGGGAGATCGGTCGGGGTCGAGGGCCGCACTCGCGGCGGCGGCGGGACGGCCGGCCAGAAAGCCGACGTGCAGCAGCGTGGGGTCGTCGCCGGTCTTGGCGAACGGGCTCGCGCCGACGATCCGCGAGAGGTCGGTCGCCGTCCTGGTCACGATCGGGACCTCCAGTCCGATTTGCGACGCGATCGCCGACGAGACCGTGGTTGCCACTCGACCGGCGCGGTTGGCGGGGGCGTCAAAGACCACGTTCCCGCTCTGAATGTAGGTTCGGACCCGCTCCGCGCCCGCCTCATCGAAGAGGCGCACAAGGTCGGCCATTGACAGACGATTCTGTCCTCCGACATTGATGCCACGCAGGAGGGCGATGTGGGTCATAGGTCTCATGCGTCGCAGATCAGGCAGACGGCGTCGCGGGTGTGGATAAGCCGCCGTCCGGCGGCCCGCCGGATAACGTCTGCTCGATGACGCCCTTGGTCCGCGCGATCAGCTCGGGTAACCGCCGCTCGTCGTAGTCGCGTGTGTCGATCGGTGCGCTCAGGATGACGTCGACCCGTCCCGGTCGCGGCGCCAGCGTGGTCTTTGGCAGCAGCGCGAACGTGCCGCGAATCGTCACCGGCACGATCGGCACGCCGGCTTTGAGTGCAATCTTGAAGGCGCCCGACTTGAACTCTTGCAGACGCCCGTCCGGGGTACGGGTGCCCTCGGGGAACAGGGCAAGCGATGCGCCGTCGCGCACACCTTCGATTACCCGTCGCACACTGCGAACCGTCTTGCGGGCATTCCTGCGGTCAATCGGGAAGTGGCCGGCGGTCCACAGGTGCCACCCCATGAACGGCACGAGGAACAGCTCGCGCTTGGCCATAATCCGGAACGGGTAGGGCAGATACGCGAACAGCGCCGGCGTGTCGATGAGACTCGAGTGGTTCGCCATATAGACGTAAGGCTGACCGGCACGGACATGCTCGACCCCGTGTACGCGGATGCGGGCGAGAATCGACCAGGCGACCAGCCGGCACCACCATCGCGAGCACCAGAACTGCATCTCCCCGGTCCGGTCGAACGGCCACAGGAGCAGCGACAGGCTGCCCATGACCACCGTGTGCGTATACCACAGCAGATTGGCGACGGGCGCCCACACGTAGACGAGCACGGTCTTCAGGAAAGCCAGCATGCGTGAGTGGCGGCGTCCAGCAATGGGTGCGCTCAGCGTGGCAGGACAGACCGGATGTACAGCAGGTCGATGAGGGCCCGTGCGCGGGCCAGTGGACCAGGCTGTTCCAGAAGTCCCAGTCGGTCGAGAGGGTCGATGTTGATGATCTGGGCGACCCCGTTGACGAGCTCCTCGTCCGGCACCCCGGCCGGTATCTGGAGCCCCGGCAGAGTGGACGGCAGCAGCGCCGACAGGTCCTCCTCGAGGTCGCCAAGCGCCACCCGCTCGGTGGCGGTCAACTCTTCGCGAATGGCCTCGACATGAGCCAGCCGGTAGGAGCGACTCTGGTCTTCCCCGGTGACGCGAAACTTGGTCAGTCCCCGCAGCACGATGTTGAAGCGTCCGTCCGGCAGCTCCTCGACGCTGGCGATGAGGCCCGCGCACCCCACCGGGAAGATCGGCGGTCGGCCCTCGTACTCCGCCTCGTGGCCCGGCTCGAGCAGCACCATCCCGATGAGTCGGTTGCCCTCCAGGGCGTCGGTCACCATGTCGCGGTAACGCGGCTCGAAAATATGCAGCGGTCGGGTCGCGTGCGGGAACAGCATGACGTCATCCAGCGGAAAAATCGGGATCGTCGGGGGAAGCTCGCCGGCCTCGAACGCCTGGGTCGGGGTGGCGGTCTGGGTGTGGACCACCCTCGGGCCGCACAGCACGCCCGCGATGGCGAGCAGATACACGAGTCGAGTGGCCGTCATGCGGGCTCCGCCTGCGGTTCACGCCGGATCGCCAGCAACGGGACGAATTCCAGCGGCTCTCGTGTAGTGTTCCCCAAGCGCTCGAGGCTGTCTACTGCTACCCCATCCAGAAGCCCTTGCGGTGGGATACGCCGAGTACCTTCTGGCACACGGCGCAGAAATACACGTATCGGCGGCCGAAGAACCCTTCGAGCTGGCGGTAATGGACCGAGCGCACGGACTCGCCGCAGTGGGGGCAGAGCGGTGTGACGTCGTTTCGTTCCTCGACCTGAATCATGCGTCTTCCTCTTCCTCAGATACGCAGCTCCGCGGTGGCTATTCGCCACCGCGGGCTGTTGGGAAGCGGGCAGCAGGTCAACAGCGGGGAGCGCAGGTCACGCCAGGAGCGCACCGTGCTCGGCGAGCAGCTCGCCGAGCACGGTGCCTTTCGCCCTTCGCGCGTGGGCTCCCCAGCTGAACGATGCGAATCGACATCCTCTCTCCGTCAGTCTCTACCGCTCCGTCGATTCAAGGTCGTTGCGTGGTCGACCGGACGCTCGAGCGTCGGATTCTCGTTGTAGACGGCTGATGTGCCGGGCGGAATGCTCAAAGATCTCCACGCGTCTCCGCGGTGTAACTTGGCCAGGTAGACGATCTGACCAACGTGGTAGCTCACGTGGGCAAGCGAGCGATGCAGCGCCTCGTGAACCCGCAATGGCTGCTCGCGAATCGTGACGGTGTGCGTCAGGTGATCGTCCGTCAGTTCGGAGAGTGCGTCGAGAAGACTCGACCATCCGTGTTCCCACTTCGTCATCAGCTCCTGGCGGGATACGGTGCGTCGGGCGAACTCTTCCTCGCGCTGCCGCCATGGTTTCTCTCCGTCAGCGGTAAGAAAGTCGGTAAATCGAGAGGCGAGATTGCCTGCGACATGCCAGACGATCACCGCGATGGAGTTGCCGTCGCGCGGGCCAGGTGCGCTGAGCTCGTCATCGTCCACTTGCGCGAACACGCCTTCCCCAAGCGCCTTGTAGCGTCGGTACTCGGCCTCGATAGATTCGACGATACTGCTCATTGGCTTCGGTTCATCACGAAGATTGCTCCGAAGAGGACGACCCCGGCGGCGTCGAGAATCNGANCNGGCGATAACGTCCTCGCCATCGAGACCGTGGGCCCCGGCGCGAGCAGGAGCGCCGCGGCAACGAACATGGCGATGCGCAATGAGGCGGTGAGTGCGCTTCGGAGCTGTCCGGTGATCCCGGAGGCGAAGCAGACCACGCCCAATGTGCCGATCGCCACCGGCACCAGCATGGCCATCGGCCCGGCCGTCTCGCCGGTCGCGGTCAGCATCAGGAGCTCGGGACGGTAGACGAAGATGTAGGGCAGCGTGAAACCAACCAGCGCGAAGCGGAACGCCGCGAAGCTGGTCGGCATGATACTGGTGCCGGCGATTGATGCGGCGGCGTATCCGGCGAGCGCGACCGGCGGCGTCACCATCGACATCATGCCGAAGTAGAAGATGAAGAGGTGCGCCGCCAGCGGCACGACACCCAGGTTGCCCAGCACCGGGCCAATCAGCGTGGCCAGCAGCAGGTAGCAGACCGCCGAGGGCAGGCCCATGCCGAGGACGATCGACGACAGCATGAGCAACACCAGCGCCAGGAACAGGCTCTGCTCGGCCAGCGGCAGGATGGCGGCGGGCAGCCGGGTGCCTATCCCGGTCAGGGTGACGATGCCGATGATGATGCCGACCGACGCGGAGGCGGCGACGAGCGAGATGACGTCGCGTGACGATTTGACGAACGCCTTGATCACCGCGCCGATCGACAACCGTGTGCGCGGGTTGAAAGCGCCGACCACGACGATGGCTAGCAGCGACACACTGACGGCCCGAAACGGCGTGTAGCCGAGAATCAGCATCACAATCAGTGTCCCGAGCGCGGTAGCGAAGACGATGCCCTCCATGCGCGACTCGGCCAGCGTGTGGGACGCCGCGGTCGCCGCGGCGGCGCGGTCCGCCTGGTTGGTCTCGCCGCCGGCCGTCCTGCGTGCATGGAAGTGCGTAATCAGGAACAGCGAGAGGTAATACAGGATCGCCGGGATCAACGCCGCACGGATGATCTGCAGATAGGTCACCGGCGGGTCGACGATCTCCAGCATCATGTAGGCGCCGGCGCCCATCACCGGTGGCATCAGCGCCCCCCCCGAGCTGGCGGCCGCCTGGATGCCGGCGGCGGTGGTCGCCTTGAAGCCGGCGCTGCGCATCATCGGAATCGTGAAGGTGCCGGTGGTCGCCGTGTTGGCGACCGCGCTACCCGACAGCGACCCCATCAGCCCACTGCTGAGCACGGCCACCTTGGCCGGTCCGCCCGGGCTGCCGCCGAAGACCGACTGTGCGAAGTCGATGATGAATCGAGTCGCGCCGGTCGCGCCGAGGAACGCCCCGAAGATGACGAACAGGAACACATAGGTGAACATGACTCCCAGGGCCACCCCGAACGTGCCCTGAGCCTGCAGAAACGCCTGCGCCACGATCCGCTCAATCGAGTAGCCACGGTGTGGGAAGAACCAGTCGGGCATGCTGGGCCCGATGTAGGCGTAGACCAGGAACAGCCCGGAGAGGATCGGCAGCGCCAGCCCGAGCGACCGCCTGGCCGCCTCGATGACCAGCAGCAGCCCGATTACACCGACCGTGATGTCGGTCGAGGTCTCGGACCCGGCGCGGTTGCCCAGGGTCGACCCGTTCTGCCAGAACTCTTCGAAGAACGGCTCGTTCTGGACGAGAATCCACCCGCAGCAGACGGTGGCCGCCAGCGCCAGCAGGACGTCGGCGGCCCGGGCGACGGCGTTCTTCTCGAGCTTGGGGTGAACCGGGACGTTCAAGAAGCAGATGACGAGCCCAAGCAGCGCGAACACCGCTAGCTGCGGCTGTGGTGCCAGGATCGGGTAGTTCACCTGTAGCAGCGTGAACACGCACAGCCCAACCGACAGCACGCGGGTGACGAGCTGCCTGAGATCAGCCGGGCCGTCGGCCGTCTCTCCTACGGCCAGATCCCGATCTCCTGATAGAAGCGGATGGCGCCCGGATGGAACTCGGTGCCGCTATCGCGCACGACGTTGGCGGCGACGATGGCGCGGCCGGCGCCATGCTTCTCGACGACGCTCGCGCTATTTTCATACAGTGTCTTGGTCACGGTGTAGACCAGCTCTTCGTCGGCATTGGCCATGGTGATCAGGTGCATCGATCCGACATCGAGCCCGTTGAACGGCTCGGTCTGGCCGCGATAGGTCTCGGCCGGAATCGTGGCGGGGCGGAAGAACAGATACTCGTCGATGAGTTGCTGCTTCGCGGTTTCGTCGAACGGGATGAAGTTGATCTCCTGCGACGCCGAGGCCTGGGTGATGGCGGGGTTCGGGATGGCGCCGCCCACGAAGACGGCGGCTGCCGACCCGTCGGCCAGCAGGTCCACCGCGCCAGACTGGGTGGCGTTCAGTGGGGTGATGTCGTCGTAGGTGATGCCGTGGGCTCCGAGGAGCGGACGGATGAAATATTCGAATCCGGCGCCGGCCACGCCGACCCCCACCCGTTGGCCGCGCAGGTCGGCCATGGTCTCGACTCCAGAGTCGGCCGGGGAGATCCACAGGGCAACGTTTGGCGCCAGGGTCATCACAGTGCGCATCTGGTAGGCCTTTTCCCAGCCTTCCGTGCCGCGGACGGCAAAATACGTGATGGCGGCATTCGAAAGAGCGAAGTCGAGCTCGCCGCTGTCGAGGCGCCTGATGTTCTCTTGCGACCCGCTGGTCGCCTCGGCAGTGGTGTTCCAGCCGAAGCCACCGCCGAACTCGTTCATCGTCTCGGCCAGGGCGCTGCCGAAGACGAAGAATGTGCCTCCGGGCGGTGCGGTCCCGAGGCTCAGGAACACTCGCGACGGCGCACTCTCGCTCGCGTCGTCACCATCGCCGCCCCCGCCGCCACAGGCGACGAAAAGTGCGGACACCATCAACGCAACCAAGAACCCAACTCGACGCATTCCCTCTGTCCCTTCGAGACGATNCGCGCGTAGCGCGAGTCGGTGAGTAACGCTCACATCGAACCTCTGATACTACTCCAGGGCCCCCGGCCCGAGCCAGCCGGCAGTTCCAAGGGTGGTGACTCACGTTGAACTGAGACACGAGCGTCCTAAGGGCAGCCCAGAGCGGTTGCCGGAGTGGGGCGTCTGCCTGGCAAGGCGCGACGAGGGAGCAGACTGGCGGTCTGTGACCGAGGAAGCAACGCCGTCCAGGCGGGCGCCCCGCCCGGCAACCTACGCCTTCTCTGGACCGAACACCGACAGCAGATGTCCATCCGGGTCACGGAAGTTGGCGGCCCACTGGTCACCCGTCACATTGCGGGGCGCGTTCATGAACGCGACACCCTGCTCGCTGAGCGCGGCATGCGCCGCCGTGACGTCAGGCACGCCGAAGACCATCTCGGCCGCGCCGGCCGGTGGGTCCGCCAGCGCGGCATGCGCGGTGCTCAGTGACAGCGTCACGCCGCCGGCGTTGAAGAATGCGAAGCCTTCGGTTTCGATCAGGAGCGGCAGCCCGAGCGTATCTCGATAGAACGCCACCGAGCGTGCCAGGTCCGTGGTGCCGAGAATGATGTTGCTTATCTGTGTCAGTGCGAACTCGCTCATCGGATTCTCCCGCACGAGGCCCTGAAGTCGGCGGCCGAAGGCCGCCCACTCTAGTCCTTCTGACTTCTGACTTCTGACTCCTGACCTCTCCCGGGTTCATCGGCGACGACGAAGCGTCGCGCCTTCATCTCGAAACGGGGCAGCGTCAGGGGCTCGACGACCTGCACCGGCACTGACAGTCCCATCGCCTCGCGCACCGCCTGGGCCACCCGCGTCGCCACGTCCGTGTCGTCGGGTGCGTCCGGCTCGAGCTCAATCTCGACCCTGAGCGAACCGAGCGTCGCGCGTGTCGACACAGTCGAACGAAATTCCGCCACTTCGGGAAACCGGCGGACCACAGCTTCGACCGCCGTCGGGTAGACATTGACACCACGCACGCACACCATGTCGTCCGCCCGCGACAGGATGCCTCCCTCGGCTCGGGCCAGGGTGCGGCCGCACACGCAGGGTTCGCGGCCGAGGACGATGACATCCCGAGTGCGATAGCGAATGACCGGGCTGGCGGTGCGACCCAGGTTGGTGATGACCAGCTCTCCGGCCTCGCCATCCGGCATCGGGTCGCCAGACATCGGGTCGATGACCTCGCACAGGAACTCGCACTCGTTGAGATGCAGCGAACCGGGCGATTCCCAGCACTCGAAGCTCACCGGACCCACCTCGGTCAGCCCGTGATGGTCGATGACCCGCGCGCCCCAACCCTGCTCGATCCGCTCCCGCGTGGCCGGGATGCTCCCACCGGGCTCGCCGGCCACAATGACCACGCGGACCCCGCTACTGGCGAGATCGAATCCTCGGGCGGCGTGCGCCACCTCGACCAGCCTGAGGGCGTAGGTCGGGGTGCAGCAGACCACGGTCGGTCGCACCGTCTCGAGCACACCCAGCCTGGTCTGGCTCGACATGCCGCCCCCTGGCACGCACAGTGCCCCGAGCTGCGCACCGGCGTCGAACGCCGACCAGAAGCCAAGAAACGGACCGAACCCGAACGGGAAGAAGATGCGGTCCGCAGCAACCACACGCGCTGCACGATACACCGCCTGCCAGCAGTCGAGCACCCACTGCCAGCTTTCGTTCGTGTCGAGCCAGCGCAACGGCCGCCCAGTCGTTGACGAGGTCTGGTTGTAGCGAGTGTAGCGGTCGAGCGGCTCGGTGTGGACCGTGCCCCATGGCGGCGAGATGTCCTGGTCAGCAGCCAGCTCATGTTTAGTGGTTAGCGGAAGCGTCTTGAAATCGTCTGGGAGGCGGAGCGAATCGAGTCGCACGCCGGCGTCGTCGAGCTTGCGCGTGTAGAACCGGTTGCGGCCGTGGACGTCAGCGAGCAGCGCTCTGAGCCGCTGATGCTGGAGCGTGACAAGGGCCGCGCGCGATTGGCACTCGGCTTCGGGAGGGGCTGGGGGCATCAGTGGTCCGCTCCGTCCTGTCCATTCGGCTTGACGGGCGCGACCGCGAATCGGTCAGCGATGTCGGCCGGGATCTCGGTGCCACGCATCGGCTCACCGGGGCGCTTGCGCACGCAGGCGATGGTCAGACTACCGCGCGCCACCGTCGTGCCGTCTTTCTCGACCGTTGCACTGTAGGAAAGCGTCTTTGGCGTCTTGCCGGTCACTCGCAGCCAGACGTCGAATTCGTCCTCGAACCGCAGTGGCTTGAGGAAGTCGAAGCTCGTCGCCACCCGTGGGAAGCCGATGGGGGCACCCGGGGCCGCGATGCTGAGACCGGCAGCGCGCCACATCGCGTGCTCCGCTTCCTCCAGATACCGGAAGAAGACGCTGAAGTGTACGATGCCGGCCGCGTCGGTCTCGTAGAACTGCACGCGACGTGTGAGCCGGAATTCAGTGAGTGGTGTCATTTTCAGACGGGGCTGTGCCCCGAACCCCCGCGGGGGCTTGTGGGGCCCCATCGCCCCACGCCGCCCCCGCGAGGCGCGCCGTGCGCGCCCTGCCGGCGACGGTGGTCACGCGGCCGGCTGACGGGGCTGCGCCCCGAACCCCCCGCGGGCGCTGCGCGGGGACCCTGCTTAGAGCCTCATGGGCTCATCGCATCGGCGGGTCGCCGGTCCGTGCGTTGCAAGAACGTTCCGAGCGCGTCCAGCAGTGGCTGCAGACCGCCAGAAACGTTGCCGACCAGCGCGTCGACCAGCAGCGGCTGCAGATCGGGGTGTGCGCCGATAAACGCACCGAAGCTGAACGTCTGGTCGTAGAACGCCATGACAATCTGGCGGAAGCTGTCGAGCGTGTGGCGTATCTCGCGGGCGTAGTCGTCGAACGCCGTCGCCGTGACATCACCGTCGTCCAGCGCGGCGTGAATCGCGTCGGCGGCCAGCTCGCCGCTCTTGAGCGCGAGGAACACGCCCGACGAGAACACCGGGTCGAGAAACGAGAAGGCGTCCCCGACAAGACAGAATCCGTCTCCGGCTGCGGCGGTCGCGTGATAGCCGAATTCGCCGGTCACCCGCATCGGCCCCTGGTGGGTGCCTGGTGCCAGATGCTCGCGGATCCAGCGGCACCCCTTCGCCTCGCGCTGAAAGATCATCTCGGGGTCGCGCGTCTCGCGATACAGATAGTCGTGCTCCGCCACGACGCCGACGCTGATGGTGTCGTTCGCGAGCGGGATATACCAGAACCAGCCCTTGTCCGGGATGTAGGCGACGGTTGTGGCGCCTTCGTCAAGACCGGGATCTCGCATCGCGCCTGCAAAATAGGTGAAGATAGCGATCTTGTTCAGGTCAGGATCGCGGCGTTTCCATCCGAGCCGGCTGGCCATAAGAGTGTCGCGACCGGTGGCGTCGACGACGACCTTTGCACGGTGCGTCTCACGGTCGCTGCCAGCGATGTCCGCCTCCACGCCGACCACACGGTCACCCTCCATCAGCACATCCCGCACCGTAGCACCCTGGCGCACCTCCGCGCCCTTGGCGGCAGCGTTCTCCAGCATCATCTTGTCGAAGTCGCTGCGCAGGATCTGCCACGTGCTGGCGCACTCGTGCTTGATCGTCTCGAAAAAATAGAACGGCTGCGAGATCTTCCCGCTGGTCGAGACAAACTGGACGCTGTGCTTGATCGGGCTACCAGACTGCTTCAGCCAGTCGAGCACCCCCAGCCGCTCGAAGCTAAACCACGTGTAGGGCATCAGCGACTCGCCGATGTGATACCGGGGAAACGACTCGCGCTCCAGGAGCAGCACCCGCCGCCCGTGCTGCGCGAGCACGGTCGCTGTGGTGGCGCCTGCCGGTCCACCGCCGATGACAATCGCGTCGTAGCTGGGAGAAGACATCATGTTTCAGACAAGAATGCTGGCATAGCCTTCCAGCTTCCTCCTGTTCTACCTCCTGCCGAGTACCGCACGTTGCTTGGAAGCCCCGAAAGTCGGTTTTCGGAGCGCGGCGCCAGGCTGGTCAGGCGTAACGAGGGAGCAGCCAGGCGGGCTGTGACCGAGGAAGCAACGCAGCCAGACGGGATGCCCCGCCCGAAAACCTACACGAGCGGCAGCACCTCGACAATATCGCAAATCTTCGTGCCGTCTCGCACGATCTCCGTGCGCCGGCCGTACAAGGTCTTCGGCTCCCTCATCCAGAAGACTCCCATCATCTCCGGGTTGGGCATGATGGCGAGGAAGGCCATGGCGTGACTGACATACTTGAAGCCGCTGTCTCGCAGAATGCGACCGAGCGGTATCTCGTTCCGCAGAATTTCTTTCTTCAGCCGGGCGCCGAACGCCTCCAGCTTTATCCGGATGGCGCCCATCTCGACCGGACGTCCGGAATACTCCTGCACCAGAAGGACTCGGCGGAAATACCAGGCGCCGCTCCTAAAGGTCGACAGGGCGCGCAGGGCCACCGGGCCACCGAAATGACGCTCGAGGGTGATCGTCATGTCGGTCTCGTGCACCAGCAGCGAGCGATATGGCAGCGGGATCTCGTCTGGTGCCACGATCCGCATGGCCGGCATTTCGACGCCCGCTCGCCGATACACGACATCGAGTGGATAGAGCGTGTCGCGTGACGAGGACCGGCACGTCGTCGGGCGCCGGACACGTGTCTTGTGGGTGGATCGGGTCGACTTGGCCATCGGGTACGGATGGGCGATGGGCAGGTTGCTGCAATACGCGGCGAAGCCCTCCGGCTTCTCCTGTCTCCGGCCTCCTGCCTCCTGGAAGCGGTCGGGTTTTAGGTATACCTGAGATTGGTGTGCTCGGGTAGGAAGAACCGGGGCAAGAGGCCGTCCACCTGCAGTAACCCGTCGCGGGTCAATGCGATCTGACCGGCGTCGGCCGCCATGAGATAGCCGTCGTCCCGGAGCGACGCCAACGCGCCGGCAAAGCGCTCGAGCACGTCGACGCCGTACTTGCCCTGGAAATACGCCGGCCGGACCGACCCCAGTTTGAGCTGCAACACGAGCTCCCGGATGAGCCGTTCCTCGTCGCTCGGCCGAAAGGCGCGGTTCAGGGGGATTTCACCGCGCTGGACAGCGGCCGCATACGGTCTCCAAGTGTCGAGGTTCTGCATGTGGACGCCGTTGACATGCCCGAACGAGGCGACTCCCAGGGCCGCGAGGTCCGCGCCCTGCCAGAGCTGGTCCCGATAGACGAACCGGGTGGTCGCCGGGTCCTTGACTGCGGTGTAGGCGCTGACAACCGTATAGCCGGTTTGCTCGAGCGTCTCGAAGGCTTCCCGAACCCAACGACGCTTGGTCGGCCAGTCAGCCACCGTGTCGGTGAATCGCCCCGTGCCGGTCAGCAGGTCGCTGCTGATCGTCGTATTGAACGGCAGCTCCATCTGGTAGATCGTCACGCTGTCAGGGCTGAGCTCAATCGTCTGGTCGACCGCGGCACGCCACTTCTCGTCGGTGTCGCCCAGCATGCCGGCGATCAGGTCGATGTTCACTTGCGGGAAGTCGAGCGACTGGGCGAACGTGTATGCGCGAAAGATTTCGGCCGAGCGGTGGGCGCGGCCATTGAACTCGAGCACCTGGTCGTCGAAGTGTTCGAGTCCCAGACTGAGCCGGGTGATGCCCATTTCGCGAATGGCGGCCAACTTCGGCTCGGTCAGGGTGCCGGGCTCGCACTCGAAAGTGATTTCATCGGCGTCGGTCCACGGAGTGACGCACGACAGGCGGTCGATCAAACCCTGCAACTGGCGCACTGATAGGAACGACGGGGTCCCGCCACCGAAGTAGACGAACCGCAGCGGCCGGCCGGCAACTGCCGGCTGCGTGGCGTAGAGCTCCCATTCGCGGCCCAGGAGATCCAGATACTCCGCCACCTCGCTCGCGTTCCTGTCGGTGTAGACACGGTAGTAGCAGAAATGACAGCGCTTACGACAGAACGGGATGTGGAGATACAGCCCGAGCGGGACGTCGGCTGGACGATGGGCAAGCGCCGGCTTGGCGTCGGTTTCGACGGCTTCGTGTGTCCACAGCGAAAACGGGGGATAGTTGGCGATGAAGTGGCTGCCCACGCCGGTCTTCTCGGCCGCCGCGGTCCGCCCGGTGTCACTCATCGATTTCACTATACACGAGCGCTACCGCCTTCTCCTGTCTCCTTCGGGGGCTTAGTGGCCCCGGTCATGAATACGGTTGCATTCGGCCGCCGATGCATCCCACACCGCGGCGTTGCTCGTCGGTCGAATACTGCCGGTATGCTCCCTCCTCGCGCAGGGCGGAGCGAGCGCGACCTCACTCAGCGAGCCCTCGGTGCGTGACCGTACTTATGACCGGGACCACTTAGGGTGATCACCCAAAGCAATACAGCACGCCGTCCTCTGACCCGATGACCAGCCGGCCCTCGGCGATCGCCGGTGACGCCACCAGCGGCGCCGCCGTGTCGAATTCCCACAGCTTCTCGCCGGTCGCCAGGTCGAGCACGTACAGCCGCCCGTCGCTCGAGCCGGCGTAGACGCGGCCACCGCTCGCCACGGGCGACGAATCGACCCGTGCCCGGGTCATGAAGGTCCACCGCGCCTCGCCGGTCCGTTCGTCGATGGCGTGCACCATCTTGTCGCGTCCGCCGATGACAATCGTGCCGTCCACCGCCAGCGCGGAGGAATAGAACGGGAAGTGCCGTTGCGGGTGTTCGTAGTGCCAGATCGGTTCCTGTGTGGCAAGGTCGAGCCCCAGCACCTCGTTGTCGAACGTGCCGAAGAAGACCTTGCCGTCGGTGATGACGGGAGACGCCGCGGTGTAGGCTCCCGCCGACAGACTGACCACCTCGGTGCCGTCGCTGACGCGGACCCCGTGAAACAGTTCGTCACATCCGCCGAAATACGCGACGCCGTTCCAAATCGCGGGCGTAGCGTGCACGTAGTTGAGCGTCTCGTACTTCCACTTCAGGGCCCCATCGGCAGTCGCCAGCGCATACAGATAGCCATCATAGGAACCGATCAGCACCTGGTCGCCGAGAATCACCGGCGACGACTTGATCTCGCCCATCGTCTCGAAGGTCCACCGGGCGGCACCGGTCTGGGTGTCGACGGCATGGAAGACGCCACCCAGATCGCCGATGAAGACCAGGTCGCCGGCCACTGCCGGCGACGATTCGCCGATACCCAGATCGCCAGTTGAGTAGGTCCAGCGCTCTGCGCCTGTTTCCAGGTCCAGCGCGATCAATGTGCCCGCATAGGTGCCGACATATACCATGCCGTCGGCGATCGCCGCCGACGAGTCGATCGCCTCGTCGGCCTCGTAGGTCCATAGCAAAGTCAACTCTTTAGGCAAGATCGCCTCGGACACTCCAGTCAGCGATGGGTTGCCCCGGAACTGCCGCCAGGCGTCCGCTGGGGCGGTTGTGGCGATGTCCGGTGTCGCATTTTGGCCAGTGGCCGGCGCCGCTAGCAGCATTGCCACGAGCACCGGCAATGGCACGGTCGTCTTCAGAAAGCGCATCGGTAAACCTCTCGTGCGTCGGTTGCGGTCAACGGCCTGGGGTTGAACGTGCCGGTCCACTGCTGAGCGGCGTCGTTGGCCAGCTGTGGCAGATCGTCCAGGACGACACCCTCCGTGCGGAGTTGGTGCGGCAGACCGGCATGGCTGGCGAGTGCACGCAGGCGCGTGGCCAGGCGTTCACCCGGATCGCCGGCACCCGTATCGTCATCATCATCATCGATTGTGGGCGGGAGCAACCGTCGGTAGAGTGGCGCGACCGCGGCGCTGTTCCAGCGCACGACGTGGGGGAGCAGAATCGCCAACGCCACCCCATGCGTGATCTGGTGACGCGCCGTGAGCGGGTTGGCACAGGCGTGCGCTGCGCCAAGCATCGACTGTTCGATTGCCAGCCCGCCGTAGAACGCGCCGAGGTGCATGGCAGCACGGGCGTTGAGGTCATCGGGCCGGTCGAGCACCCTCTCGAAGCTGCCGTTCAACAGCCGCCATGCTTCGCGCGCGAAGCAGTCTGACATCGCCGTTCGGCGGGTAGTCACCGCGCTTTCCACCGCATGCGCGATCGCATCGAACCCAGACGTCGCGGTGACGGAAGCTGGCTGTGAGAGGGTCAGTTCCGGGTCGAGGATTGCTACACCGAACGCGGCCTTCGGGTCGCCGCAGGCCATCTTCATGTGGGTGGTGGCGTCTGCGATGACTGCGTAGCTCTGGGCCTCGCTGCCGGTGCCCGCGGTCGTCGGGACACCGATCATCGGTAACATCGGGCGCGACGCCTTGCCGTAACCCCGATAGTCTTCCATGCGGCCGCCGTTGGTCAGCAGCAGGTTGATGCCTTTGGCGCAGTCCAAGGAGCTACCGCCGCCCAGCCCGATGATGCTGTCGATGTCGTCGCGTCGTGCCACGCTGCAGCCAGCATCGACCATCGTCGTGTCGGGGTTGACGTCGAAGTCGTTGAAATACGCCACATTGAGACCCGCATCGACCAGGTGTCGCTCGGCGCGCGCGACATGCCCGGCGGCGACCAGTCCAAGGTCGGCCACCAGGAGCGGCCGCCTGAAACCCAACTCGGCGGCGAGGGCGCCCAGGCGACCAACGACCCCGTACCCGTACACCAGACGTGTGCGAGGCTGAAAGTCGAACGGCGTCATCACGTCCTGTTCGACGACCGGCGCAACCGTGTCTTGCATGTTAGACGCCGTGGCTTCCCCCGAGGCTGCAGTCATAATTCCTGAGAGCCGTCTCGCTCTAAAACATGAGTTTCAGCCCCAGCTGCAGCCGGCGGGCCGGCCGCGCCGAGCGGATCTGCCCAAAGGTCGGCGACCCGAGGAAGGCGTCGGGTAGGTCGAGGTTTGTGCGATTGAACAGGTTGAATGCCTCGAGCCGCAGTTGGACCCGGGCCGCGTCGCTGAGGGCCACGCCCTTCAGCAGCGCGAGATTGACGTTCGCGAATCCAGGACCCTCGAGCGTGTTGCGTCCGGTGTTCCCGAAACTGCCGAAGGCCGGAAAGACGAACGCCTCGGTGTCGAACCAGCGCTCCACCGAAGCGTCGCTCAGTGCCGGGGAGCCGGTCTGGTTTGGTCGGTCGTTCGACCCGAAGCCGAGCGCGGCCCGTCCGGTGTTGCTGTTGTCGATGGCCGGCAGCAGTCCGACCGTGAACGGACGTCCGCTCTGCAGCGTGACCACGCCGGCCACCTGCCAGTCGCTCAAGAGCGCGGCGAAACCTCCATCGCCGGTGGCGAACCGCCCGTTTCGGCCGAATGGGAGGTCATAGGAAAAGCTCAGCGAGAAGCGGTGGCGGACGTCGAAGTTCGACCGGCCAAACTCGGCGTCCGGGTTGTTGCTGTCCTGCGGAAAGTTCGGGTCGCCCGAACTCGAGAAAAAGTCCGAGACATCGTCCTCCGACTGGCCGAGCGTGTAGGCGGCCAGCAGCGAGAGCCCCGACCGCAGTCGTTGCTCCGCCTTCAACTGGAGCGCGTGATAGCGCGAGCGGCCGGTCGATTCCAGCGACACGATGTCGGCAAACTGGGGCACCGGTCGCAGGTTCACGGGGGACGGGTCCGCGTCGGCCTGATTGATGTCGCGTCCGCGCAGCAGGTTGCGGCCGCGCGAGCCAACGTAGGCAATCTCCACCGAGCGACCCGGTCCCAACTCTTGCTGTACTGCGGCGTTCCAGTGCTGCAGATACGGGGTCTGCAGATCTCGCTGGAAGGTCAGCGCCGATGGGGGCAGGGCGACCGGAAAGAAGCTGGGGAACGGGTCGGCCAGGGTCAGTGGCAGCCCGGGCAATGGGAAGAACAGGTTGAAGTCAAAGAACGGCGAGTTGAAATAGAGCCCCTCTCCTGGCGCCAGCGCCGACTGGTCGTAATAGACGCCCCAGCCTCCGCGCACCACCGTCCGGGCGTCGTTCAGCGTCCAGGCGGCGCCGATCCGCGGCGCGACGTTGTTCCGGTCGGCCTCGTAGCCGCTACGGGGGATTCCGGCACTGCCGACCGGCACGAGCGATTGGGTGGCCGGGTCGTACACGTTCGCCCGGTTGTCGGCGTCGACCGGTGGCGAGCTGAACTCGTAGCGCAGACCGGCGGACACCGTCAGGTTCGAGCCGATCTGGACGCTGTCCTGCAGGAAGAGATTGTAGCTCTCGGTGCGGAGCTGCTGCTGGTTGTCGAGTCGCGCCCCGCCGGTGACGAGCGGCAGACCAAGCAGCAGGTCCGCGAGAGCGTTTCCGGTGAAGAACGGCGGAAACGACGAGAAGGTGAGCAACCCGCGAGACTGCACGTCGCGAAACGCATCCTGTCGCGTGAACTGGAGGTCGGCGCCGAATTTCAACAGGTGGCGACCCCGGGCGTAGGTCATCGTGTCGATCGCCTGCACGGTGTTGGTCGTGCTCTGCTGCGGGTTGTTGAATTCGTCGCCGAGCGGAGAGAACCCGGTCACCGTGATGAAACTGAGCCCGAAGTCGCGCGTGTTGTCCGACAGCTCGGGCAGTCCCACCTGTTCGTTCAAGCTCAGGCCCGTGTTCTCGTGGAACGCGCCGGCCGAGACCCGCGTGTAGCTGACCCGAATGTCGTTCACCAACGACGGCGAGAGCACCTGCGTGTTGCTCGTCAGCAGGTTCTGGCTGCGTTGCGGCACATTGGTGCCGAAGCCTGGCACCTCGGCGAAGCCGACGCCAGAAAACGGCTCGAACAGTTCGCGGTCCCTGAGGCTGTAACGCACCGTGAGCGAGGAGCCGGCCCCCAGACGATGGTCCACCCGCAGGTCCACCTGGTCGTTGCGGTCGGTGAACTCGGGAGAGGACACGAAGTTGCCGCCCGGTGCGTCCCGATTTGGCAAGGGATAGAGCGCGGCGATCGCGGCGCCGATCGGGTCTTGGAAGGGTGCCGGGATCTGGTCGTTCGGAAATGGAAACTGGGTGCCTGGAATCACCGGCGCCGGGAAGAGGCTGTTCGAAAAATCTCCTTGTCGCTCGGCCAGGGTCGGGACGGTCGTGACCCGCGTAATGCCTTCAGTCAGCCGGGTGCCCTCGTAGTCCACGAAGAAGAAGGTCCGGTCGGTGACGATGGGACCGCCGAGGGACAGCCCAAACTGGTTGCGCTCCAGGGTCGGGTCCGGTTCGTTGCGAGGCGCAAAGAAATTGGCGGCATTCAGCGCATCGTTTCTGAAGAACTCATACACGGTGCCATGGAGTTGATTCGACCCCGACTTGGTAATGACATTGACTTGCGCTCCCGCGTGGCGGCCAAATGCAGCGTCGTAGCTGCTTGTCAGGAGGCGGAACTCGTCGATGGCGTCCACCGGCGGACGCACGGCGACAGTGTTCAGCTTCGGATCGACGTTGTAGGCGCCGTCAAGCAGGTAGGCGTTGGCCCCCTCGCGTGCTCCATTGACGTTGAGTGTGAAGGCGCCGCGCACTGACCCCGCCGAGCCCTGGGCTGCCGGCACCGCGCCGGGCGCCAACAACGACAGCTCCAGGAAGTTTCGGCCATCGAGCGGCAGGTTTGTCAGCTGCACGTTGTCGATAACGATGCTCAGACCGTTTGGTTCGCGGTTGACGGTCAGGTCTGGCGCCGTGACGACCACTTCCTCGGTGAGCGTTCCCAGCTCCAGCACCAGGTCGAGCTGGAGCTGCTGGTTCACCTGCAGGGTCGCCCGGCGGATCGTGGTCTTGTATCCTGGCGCAGCGATTTCGACGCGGTAGGACCCCGGTTCGAGCTGGGTCAGGCTGAATCGACCGTCGGAACCGGTAATGCCACTGCGGGTCAGGTTGGTCGTTTCGTCGATGAGCGTGAACGGTGCCCTTGGGATCCCGGAGCCCGATGCAGAGTTGAGGGTCCCGCGGATGGCGCCGAGATGAGTCTGCGCGGCTACTGTGCTGGCCAGACACAGTGTGACCATGCAGAAGAAGAGAACTCGCTTGATCACCAAGGACTCCTGGTATCGTGGAGGCGGCTCCGCCGTCCCATGCAACGGTGGCGAACCGCGAGTGACTTACGTTCGGGCGAACAGCATCGCCCCTTCCAAAGAAACGCTGTACCTCGCCGGGGGCATTCCCTTATGCTATCAGCGTTGTGGCACCCGGTTCCACCAGCTGGAAGACGAGTTGAACAAGGTCGGTGTTTACTCTCACGCGGGTGGTGACGCGGTGCGAAAGCCGGAATTGAATCGGATGGTGGCGAAGCCCACCCACGGGCGCCGAGGCTTCGGCGGGCGGGCGGGTTTTTCCTGGCGCCTGTCTCCGGGCTCCTGATTCCACGAGTTATCCGTGTACGAAGACTATTATCGATTTCGTCGTCGGCCGTTCAGCCCCACGCCGGACCCGGAGTTCCTCTTCAAGAGCGCCTCACATCAGCAGGCGCTGGAGCAGCTGCAGCGGGGCATCGGGCGTCGCGAGGGGATGCTGCTGCTGACGGGCGACGTCGGGACTGGCAAGACCACCACGACCCGCGCGCTGCTCCAGTTGGTCGACCGAGATGTCTTCACCGCGCTCGTCCTGAACCCGTTTGTGAGTGAAAACGAGTTGCTGAGAGTCCTGCTTCAGGACTTCGGGGTCGTGTCGGACAGTCGTGCGCTCCAGGACGCCAGCCGGCAGAGTCTGGTCGAGACCCTGAACCGGTTCCTCCTGTCCCTGGCTCACGTCGGGGCCAGCGCGCTCGCGGTGGTTGACGAAGCGCAAGACCTGGCGCCATCGGTGCTCGAACAGCTGAGGGTGCTGACTGCCCTCGAGACCGACCAACAGAAGCTGCTCCAGATTCTCCTGGTCGGCCAGCCGGAGTTGCAGGCTCTGCTCGGAACACCCGAGATGCGGCAACTCAACCAGCGCATTGCCAGGCGGTGCACGCTCCGTCCGCTGACGCGCGAGGAGGTCGATCGTTACGTCGGTTTCAGGGTCCAGCTGGCGAGTGGCGTTGCCGAGACGATGTTCTCCGAGCGGGCGTTGGATCTGATCTACGAGTTCAGCGAGGGGATCCCCAGGAAGATCAACCTCATCTGCGACCGGTCGCTCGAGGCGGGCTTCGCCGCCCTGAGTCCCACGATCGATGAGACGCTCGTTGGTAAGGCGGCCGGTGTGCTGGAGTTCACGCGTGCCGGAAACACGGAGGTTCCGTCACCCCAGCCAGGATCCGGTCGGGCCCCTGCGCTCGGCGTCGTGGCGGCCCAGACCAAGCGCTGGTTGGCGGCGGCCGCCGGGGTTGTTGCGGGGGTCGGGATCGGTGCGGCGCTCGCGGTGCTGGTGCCGTGGATGCCTGGGGCGGGTCCCGCCGTGCCAGCGCCGCCCGCGATGCTAGCCAGGCTCGCTCTGCCGGCGCCGGTCGAATTTGCCGCGGGGGCCGGGCCTGGTGAGCGGCAGTCGTACTCGATCCGCACCGTGATCTTCGAAACGCGTCCACCGGCCGACGCGACCGCGGCCATGCTGAGCGAGCTCGGCGCCGACGCCGCCGTTGTTGCGACCGAGGGGGGGGACGCCGGCTACTTGGTGTGGGTCGGTCCGTATGCGTCGCTGGCCGACGCGCGGTTGATGGAGACCGTCGTCAAGCGTCGCTTCGGGTTCCTCGATGCGCGTATCGTCGCGGGTGGTCCTTCGGGCCGCTAGCCGGAGGTGGCTAGACATCGAGCGCCTCGGCATCCTCGGCACGGTCCATGATGAACCGGAAGCGAGCCGAGGCGTCCCGTCCCATGAGATCGGCGATGACCCGGTCGGTCCGGATCTGATCCGCGATCCCGACGCGTAGCAAACGGCGCGTCCGGGGATTGAGGGTCGTCTCCCACAGGATTTTCGGCATCATTTCTCCGAGCCCCTTGAAGCGCGTCACCTCGGTCTTTACCCGTCCGTTGCCTTGTTTGATCTCGGCCAGGGTTGCGTCACGCTGGCTGTCGTCGAGAGCCCAGAACGTCTGTTTGCCGGCGTCAATCCGGTAGAGCGGCGGCTGGGCGAGATAGATCTTGCCGTTGGTGATGAGCTTGGGGAGATAGCGATACAGGAAGGTGAGCAGCAGCGTCGCGATGTGGTTGCCGTCGGCGTCGGCGTCGGCCAGGATGATGACCCGGTCGTAGCGGAGTCGCGTCAGCTCGAAGTTCTTTCCGAGTCCGCAGCCCAGCGCCGTGACCAGATCTGAGAGCTCCTTGTTCTCGAGCACTTTGGCGAATGGCGCGTTCTCGACGTTGAGCACCTTACCGCGGAGCGGCAGAATCGCCTGATGCACCCGGTCGCGGCCTTGCTTGGCCGAGCCGCCGGCCGAGTCACCCTCCACGATGAACAGCTCGCTGCCGGCCGCACCCGGCGCGGTGCAGTCGCTGAGCTTTCCCGGGAGGTTCAGTCGGTTCGAGGTGGCGCTCTTGCGCGATACCGCCTGCTGGGCGGCGCGGCTGGCTGCGCGTGCGCGGGCCGCCAGGATGATCCGCGCCACAATCGCCTCGGCCACGCTGATGTTGTGATTCAGCCAGTGCTCGAGCGCCGGCCGCACGACACCGTCGACCACCGACGCCAACTCGGGATTGTTCAACCGGTCCTTTGTCTGCCCCTGGAACTGCGGCTCGGGAATGAAGACGCTGAGGATCCCCGTGACACCCTCGCGAATGTCGTCCGTGGTCAGCGTCACCCCTTTTGGGGTCAGGCTGTGCGTATCGATGAAGTTGCGGATCGCCTTGCCGATGCCGGCCCGGAGCCCGTTCTCGTGTGTACCGCCGGATCCGGTCGGAATGCCGTTGACGTAGCTTCGAAGGTGCTCGTCGGTCGACTCGGTCCACTGCAGCACCAGGTCGAGTCGTGAGCTGGTGGTCTCGTGGTTCCTCGAGACGCTGAACGGCGCCTCATGGACCGGGCGTGCGCTCCGGTCGGCGAGAATCTGCCGCAGATAGTCGGTGAGCCCTTCGTCGTGCTGGAAGACGCGTGTTTGGCTGGCCGTCTGGTCCTCGAGGACCACCTTCACGCCCTTGTGCAGGTAGCTTGCGACATTGAGCCGCTCGGCGATCAGGTCGGCATCGAACGTCGTCTTCGGGAAAATCGTGGCGTCAGGGCGGAAGAACACCGTGGTGCCGGTACCCCGCGCCCCGCCAACGCGTCTCAGCTTGCTGACCGGTTTGCCCTGTTTGAAGCGCTGCTCCCACCGCGCGCCGTCGCGCTTCGAGGTGGCGACGAGCTCTTTCGAGAGCGCATTGACCACGCTGGCGCCGACCCCGTGTAGCCCCCCGGCGGTCCGGTAGGTGCGGTGCCCGAATTTGCCACCGGCGTGGAGCGTCGTGAAGATGACTTCGAGTGCGCTCCGCCTGCTCTTCTTGTGGGTGTCGACGGGGATACCACGACCGTCGTCGGTAATCGTCACCGATGCGCCGTCGGCGTGGAGCGTGACGCCGATGGTCGAGGCATGTCCGTTCATCGCCTCGTCGACCGCGTTGTCGAGGATCTCCCAGACCAGGTGATGAAGCCCGGGCGGTCCGACGCCCCCGATGTACATTCCCGGGCGGCGGCGGACCGGTTCGAGCCCCTCGAGTACGGTGATGTCCTGAGCGGTGTAGGTCTTCGCCATTGCCGTCAATCGACCAGGGTGGGCACGGTGACGGCCGGCCGGATCACGCGGATGAACTGCCCGCGCTGCAGCAGCTCCCGGCCCTTGCCACCGCGACCGGTGACGCTGTATTTTGCCGTGCTGACAGTCTGACTGGCGCCTCGGTTGGTCTCGACCGTCAGGAGGTCGCGGTCTCCGGTTGATGCGATGAAGCCGAGCACTCGGTCTGCCCCCCGTGGCAGCTTGATCAGGATTACGCCCTTTCCGGGACCGGAGAGGAAATTGATGTCGCTTGCCGCGCAGAGCATCGCACGTGCCTGAGCGGTGGCGGCAATTATGACCTCGGCGCCGGTGGTGCGGGCGACTCCGACCACCCTGGCGCCGGAGGTCGGCCGCGCGAATCGGCGGCCAGACCGAGTGCTCGGTTCGACAAACGGCTCGAGGCTGAACCGGAGGCTGTAGCCGTCGCTGGAGACGGCGACCGCGTGCACCGGCGGGGTGGCCCCCGCGCGTTTGGCCGCGATGTTCGGTGCGACGCGCGGGTCGAGGCTCAGCGCCGCCACGATGCGCTCGCCGTCTTTGAGCTTGAAGAGACGCTGTATCGGCTCGCCGTGCCCGGTCGTGGCGGGCACGTCGGCTATCCGTGCCGTGTAAGCGACCCCGGAGTTGCTGAAGAAGACGACCGTGGCGCGTGTGCTACCGGCCAGGGCCGTCAGCAGCGTGTCCCCCTCTCGCAGCCGGGTCGTCGACACGTCGCGGACCTCCTTCTGACGCTTGACCCAGCCGTCCGCCGTCACGAGCACGATGTTGTCCTCGGCAACGATGAAGTCGTCAGCGCGGTACTCGACCTCTTCCTCCGCGCTCTCGATGAGGGTCCGGCGCGGGTCGGTCTTGGCCTGACCATACGTCTTGTTGATCTCTCGGATTTCGTCCCGCACCAACGCCCAGCGCTTCGCCTCGTTCTTGAGCAGTCCGCCGATCTGCCGGGTGCGCTTTCGTTTGTCCGACAGCTCCTGGCGAATGACCAGAATCTCGAGCCTGGCCAGCCGATAGACCTTCAGCTCGAGTATGGCGTCGGTTTGTTCGGCGTCGAGCGCAAAACGCTTCATGATCTTCGCCGCGGCATCGGCCTTTCCGTCTGACTTCCGCACGATGCGCAGCACCTCATCCAGCGCGTCGAAGACGGTCTCGAAGCCCTCCAAGATGTGGATGCGCCGCCGCAGCGCCGCGAGCTCGTGCTCCAGTCGTCGGGTCACGACCTCGAGCCGGAATCCCAGGAAGTAGGATAGGAGTTGGTGCAGGTCGAGTCGTTCCGGGCGGCCGACTTCCGGTACCGCCGTGGGAACCAGGCAGGTCAGATTGACGGCGAAGTTCGTCTGCAACGGCGTGTGTCGAAACAGATACGCCATCACCAGGCGCTCGTCGGCATCCCGTTTGAGCTCGAGCGCGATCCGGACCTCGTCGGTGGACTCGTCCCTGACGTCGACGAGCGGCGGCAGCTTGCGGGCCAGTATCACCTCGGCAATCCGTTCCACGAGCTGCGCCTTGTTGACCATGTAGGGCACGCTCGTAACGTGAATGGTCTTGCTGCCGCGGGTCGTTGGCCCCGACTTCCAGGTGGCGCGCAGCCGGATGGACCCACTGCCGGTCTTGTAGAGCTGCTTCAGCTCGTCCGGTGTGTTCAGGACCTGGCCGCCGGTCGGAAACTCCGGTCCCTTGATATACCTACAGAGGCGCTCGCTGCTCAGCTCCGGGTTGTCGAGCAGCTTTAGCAGCGCCGTGCAGACCTCACCCACGTGATGGGGTGGGATGTTGGTCGCCATGCCGACCGCGATGCCGGTCGCGCTGTTGATCAACAGGTTGGGGAGACGCGCCGGGAGGACGACCGGCTCCACTTTGGTGCCGTCGTAGTTGGGTCGGAAATGCACGGTGTCCTGGTTGATTTCACCAAGGAGCTCGGCGCTCGGCGGGGCGAGGCGGCACTCGGTGTATCGCATGGCGGCGGCGCTGTCGCCGTCGAGCGACCCGAAGTTGCCGTGTCCATCGATCAACGGATACCGCAACGCAAACGGCTGGGCCATACGCACCAGCGTGTCGTAGAGCGCGGTATCACCATGCGGGTGGTAGCCACCCATGACGTCGCCGACCACTTTGGCCGACTTGCGGGGTTTGGCGTCGGCGGTGATCCGCTGTTCCCACATCGTGAAGAGGATTCGTCGCTGCACCGGTTTCAAGCCGTCGCGCACGTCCGGCAACGCGCGCGAGGTGATGACCGAGAGTGCGTAGTTCAGATAGCGGCTCTCGGCGGCGTCGGTCAGCTCGACCGTCGGTTCGCGCTCCGGTCGGGAGATGACGGTGTCTGCGCCCGAATCGAGCCCGTCGAAGAGCGGTACACCGCGGCGCTTACGTCGTTTCGCCACTAGTGTCCCGCCTTAGAAGTTCGTTGGTAAAGTCCCGGGTGCGGCGCCTGGCTGGCAAGGCGCGACGAGGGAGCAACTTGGGTATTTGTGACCCCGCCGAGTCGAAGCTCGGTGCCGCCCATAGCGGGATGCCCCGCCCGGGAATGTGGCAATGAACTTCTGAGACGGGGCACTATGACACCACCTCAGACTCCTCGAGCGGAGGCAGCACGTGCAGCAGCTCGCCGAGTACCATGGCGGTGGCGCCCCAGACACGCTCGCCGAGCAGCTCGAAATAGGGCACGGTGATCGCGTCATCCCCGCGCCAGCGTCGTCCATGACGCAGACGGGCGGGGTCTCGCAGTTCGC
>PBRZ01000050.1 GCA_002726085.1 Acidobacteriota bacterium | reverse complement strand
CAGGTCGGGATAGAAATAATTCTTGCGGTCGAAAACCGAATAGAGATTGATCTCGGCGGCCAGCGCCAGGCCGGTGCGCACCGCCTGGCGCACGCATTCGCCGTTGATCACCGGCAGCATGCCGGGCATCGCGGCATCGACCAATGAGACCTGGGTATTGGCCTCGGCGCCGAACTCGGTCGGCGCGGCGGAAAAGAGTTTTGCGTTGGAGACCACCTGGGCGTGGATTTCAAGGCCGATGACAGGTTCAAACCCCGCCGCGCTCACGTTCGATTCAGCCACCGGGACACTACACCGACGCGCCCGCTCGGGGCCCAGCCGCCAGCACCTCCGGCGTCGTCGTCCCGGCGAACGCCTCGAAGTTCCGAGTGAACATCGCCGCCAACTTCCCGGCCTGCGCGTCGTAGTCGGCGGGGTCCGCCCACGTCTGCCGGGGACGCAGCACCTCGGCGGGCACCCCGGGACAGGTGACCGGCACCTCGACGTTGAAGACCGGGTCGCTCTCGTACTCCACGTCGTCCAGCTCCCCTCCCAGCGCCGCCGCAATCAACGCACGCGTGTGCGCGATCGGCATACGGTGACCAACACCGAACGGGCCACCGGTCCACCCGGTGTTGACGAGCCATGCCGTTGTGCCGTGCGCGGCGATTCGCTCGCCCAGCAGCGACGCGTACGTGGTTGGCGGCCAGACCATGAACGGCGCGCCGAAGCAGGTGCTGAAGGTGGCCGTCGGTTCGGTCACGCCACGCTCCGTGCCGGCGACCTTGGCCGTATACCCGGACAAGAAGTGATACATCGCGCCGGCCGACGTCAGCCGGGAGATCGGCGGCAGCACCCCGAAGGCGTCTGCGGTCAGCATGATGAGATGCGGCGGATGATCTCCCTGGCCGGAGGCCACGAAGGTGTCGATCGCCGACAGCGGATATGCACCGCGGGTGTTCTCCGTTACCGAGTCGTCGTCGAGATCGAGCCGACGGGTAATCGGGTCCACCGTCACATTCTCGAGCACCGTACCGAACCGACGGGTCGTCGCGTAGATCTGAGGCTCGGCGTCGGCCGACAACCGAATCATCTTTGCGTAGCAGCCCCCCTCGAAGTTGAAGACGCCGCGGTCGCTCCAGCCATGCTCGTCATCGCCAATCAATCGCCGGTCCGGGTCGCTCGACAGCGTGGTTTTCCCGGTGCCGGACAGACCAAAGAACACGGCGGTGTCGCCTCCGGGTCCGACGTTTGCCGAACAATGCATCGGCATCACGTTGCGCAGCGGCAACAAGTAGTTCATCACGCTGAAGACCGACTTCTTGATCTCCCCCGCATAGCTGGTCCCGCCAATCAGAACCAGTCGCTTGGAGAAATCCAGCAGGATGAACGCCTCCGAGTCGGTTCCGTGCACATCGGGATCAGCCTCACACGATGCGACGTTGATGACCGTCAACTCGGGTCGATGATCGCCCAACTTCGCCCGGTCGGTCTCGGTGATGAACATGTGACGCGCGAACAGGCTGTGCCACGCGCACTCGGTGACCACGCGAATCGGGAGCCGGTAGGCCGAGTCTGCGCCAGCGTAGCAGTCCTGAACGAACAGATCCTTGCCCCGCAGGTGCTCAATCACGACCCGGTGGACCGCCTCGAATCGGTCAGAGGTGATGGGGCGATTCACATCTCCCCAGTTGATGTTCGCCGAGCTCGAGGCTTCATCGACTACAAACCGATCGCGTGGCGACCGCCCGGTGCGAGACCCAGTGCGACAGACAATCGGCCCATCGACAGCGACGGTCCCCTCGCGGCGGGCGACCGCCTCCTCAAAGAGCGCGGCAGTCGACAGGTTCCAATACACCGACCCCGCGTTGGCGATTCCAAGCGCCTCTAAACGATCGTCTACAGTCAAGTCTCATCCACCTTACCCGCCCGGTCTTCCCGGCCGCACATCCGCCCACACGGTGTGGCGGGATCGTACGATCCGGTCCCGGCCGCGTCAAATCGACCCGTCGGTCTCATGCACCCGACGGCCGCACCGACCGATAGATACCACGTGAGGAAGAACCGAACGTCCGCGTGCTCTCAGACACGAACGAGCCGTTCGACCAGAACGTTGCTCCTGCTGGCGCTCGCTGCCGGAACGGCTCGCTGCGCCACCGCGCCGCTTCCGACGCCACACGCCCCGTTTCCGGAGGCGTCGGCCGACGTGACTCTGCAAGTCGAGGTCGCCGTCGATGGCGAGCAACGGATCCTGACGCTACCGCTCGAGCAATACGTCGCCGGCTCGGTCCCGGCCGAAATGCCGCTCAACGAGCCGGACACCGCAGTTGCCGACCGCCTGGCGCGGCTCCAGGCGATCCTAGCGCGCACCTACGCGCTGGCCAACCGAGGCCGTCACGCGCATGAAGGGTTCGACTTGTGCTCGACCACGCACTGCCAGGTCTACATACCGCAGGAGCGTCAGCCGGTTGCCGTGGCCCGACTCGTTGCCGCCGCCGTCGAGCAGACTCACGGGCAGATCATCACCGATGGCCACGGTCCGATTCAGGCCCTGTTTCATGCCGATTGCGGTGGTCACACCAGCTCGGCCACCGACGTCTGGGGCGGACCCGCCCCCGAGTATCTCGTCGGTGTTCGGGATAGCTTCTGCGTGACGGTCCCGAACACCGACTGGCACCTGACCCTCAACCGAGACCATTTGCGTCGAATCCTCAATACCAGTCAGGACACGGCCATCGGGCAACGGCTCGATCAGATCGCCGTCGTCAGCCGTGACCGCTCGGGCCGGGCAATCAGTATCTCCGTGGTTGGCGATGAGAGACGGGTAATTCAAGGAGAGCGCCTGCGGGCCGTGATTGGCGAACAACTTGGTCCACGGGCCTTTCGCAGCACACGCTTCAGAGTGGAACAGCAGGCCGACCGCATCCTGTTCTCGGGCCAGGGATTCGGGCATGGAGTCGGATTGTGTCAGACCGGCGCGATCGTCCAAGCACGACACGGCGAGCCGGTGCGTGCCATCCTCGCCCACTACTATCCCGGAACCTGGCTCGAGCCCCGTCCGGGCGCGACCACGCGGTTGTCCACAGCGAACAGCCGACTCCGTCGCGTGGTCGCCCGTCGTTAGTCGCCAGCCACGCGACGACCACTCAGCTCTGCAGCACTTCTTGGATCTTTCCAAGCAGCGCATCCTGCGTGAACGGCTTCAGCAGAAAGGCCCGACCGGTGGCGCGGAGCCCGCTACGCACCGCCGTCGAGTCCTTGAAAAATCCGGACACGAAGAGCACGTTGGTCTCCGGACGCGCGCTCCCGATCTGCTCGCCCAGCTCAAACCCGTTCATCCGCGGCATGACGATGTCGGTCAGCAGGAGGTCGATCACGCCCCGATGCTGCTTCGCCACGGTCAACGCCTCGTTGCCATTTCGGGCGATCAGCAATTCATATCCTGCCCCCTCCAGCATGCGCCGGATCAGCGAGCGGATGGCCGGTTCGTCCTCGACCAGGAGAATCGTTGGAGATTGCGGGTGCGGCCGGATTCCGTCGGTCACGCGTTCATTTCACTCCGCGGGCACACCCGACGACAATCGGGACAACCCAACGGGCCCTCATCGGTATTATAATGGTGGGAGATCATGACGGTAAATGAATTAGGCTGTGACACGTATGACACAGAGAGGGCATGCGGCGGCGCCTGAGGATGGCCAACGAGTTGGCGTGGAAACCGAGCTCGCCGGCGAGGTCAAGCGTCTCCTGGCCGAGGGCCAGCGTGAACAGGCAGCCGAGCGGTTCGGCGGAATCATCGATCGGCAGCAGCGTCGGGCGTCGCGGATCGCCTACCACTACCTGCGTGATCCGGCGGAGGTGGACGAGGTCGTCCAGGATGCGTTTCTCAGAGCCTTCGTGCACCTGCCGTCTTTCCGTGAGGATCTGTTTTTCGAGCTATGGTTTACACGCATCCTCGTCAACGCCTGTCTCGACCGCCTGAAGGCGAGGGCTCGGCGTGCGCGCTGGCTGGTCCCGTCCGACGCTCGGGAGGGCCTGCTCGCCGAAGGGCCACCGAGTGGGGAACCGTCGCCAGAGGCTATGCTGCTGACCAAGGAACGCCGGCGACGTCTCGAGGCTGCCATCGAGCGGCTGCCTGCCCGGCAACGCACGGCAGTCATTTTGAGCCACCTCGAAGGACGTTCGGCGCGGGAGGTCAGTGTCATCATGGGGCTGAACGAGTCGACGGTCCGGGTACACCTGTTTCGGGCAGTGCGAAAGTTGCGGGGCCTACTCGACCGAGACACCTGGACGGCGCCGGAACGGATTGCATCCGGACGCACGTCACGTCGTGGAGCGTGACCCGCGCACCTGAAAAATTGGTGGAATAAGTCATGGCTGGGCCGGTTTGGTACCTGAAACGGACATGGTGGCGAATCCCGAGGCCCCACCTCTCGGAAGACCGCCTGCTGGCGCTGGCGCTGGGCACCACCGACGAGTCGGCGCGAACGGCCACCGCGGCACTCACCCATCTCCAGACCTGCGGACGGTGTGATGAACGATTGAGCGTTCTGACGACGCTACTCGAGGCGATGCCAGAGCAAGCCGCCGCTGCATTCGACGAAGTCATTACACCGCAACGACTCCAAACCCAGCGTGTGCGGATCAAGCATCGACTGGCGCACCTCGTGGGAAATATTGAGCCGGCTCGGGTCCTCGCGTTCCCTTTCTCCGGTCGACCGCTTAGACGTCTCTCCGTCCGGCCGGGTCGCTGGCTCGCTGGCGCGGCGGCCGCCGGCTTGCTGCTCGGCATCACCGCCGGTCAGCTCATCCACTATCACCCGGTCGCGACCCAAGCCGCCATGATCGAGGAACCGCCGGACGCTTCCTCCCGGTCCGCGATTGGTCTCGGCAGAAGGGCCGGCACCCTCGACATGACCGGCACGGTCGAACTACCCCCCCCCGACGGCACCACTCTGGCTCAGACGTCTGGACAGCCCCCAGGGACACCACCGACACTGACGTTGGACGAATTTGAACGCGTCGTTGGGGAAGAAGAGTTCCTTGGCAGCCTCGACCTTGCACTGACCAGCTTCCAGGTGTCAGAGCTCGAATCGATCGATGCGTTGACGCCACGGGTCCGCGAGCTCACCATCAACATCCGGTGACAACCGCTCCGACCACACACGGCGACATCCTGACCGCACCGGCACCGGTGTTTCGCAAGGGGCTGGCCCTGAAGCAGGAGGTTGCCGGAGAGCTGGCCGCCGATTACCACAGCGCCCTCATCGACAGAATCAGAGCCGCCGATTACCAATGGCAGGTGGGGCGATTGCGCCTCCGGCTCGCTCGCGAGTCCGGATTCTGTTACGGAGTCGATCGGGCGGTGGATTATGCCTACCAGACGCGGCGACGGTTTCCGAATCGCCCGATCTACCTGACCGGTGAGATCATCCACAACCCACAGGTCAACGACCGACTGCGTGCAGCCGGTATCCAATTCCTGAGTGACCCGGAATATGACACGGACAGCTTGGGCCCGAACGATGTGGTGATCCTGCCGGCGTTCGGCGTCACCATCGCCATGCTGACTCAATTCCAGCGCCAGGGCTGTACCCTCGTGGACACGACCTGTGGGTCGGTGCTCAACGTCTGGAAAAATGTGCTCCAGTTCGCGCGTGATGGCTTCACCGCCATCATCCACGGCAAGGTCCGACATGAGGAAACGCAGGCCACTGCCTCTCAGGTTGTGCAGTACCGGGGAGGACGCTCCCTGGTCGTGCTCGACCGTGCCGAGGCGCAGATCGTCTGCAACTTCATCCACGACGGCCACGACGAAGTGGCGTTCTTGGCACGATTCGGCCGTGCGGTGTCACCGGGATTCATCCCGCACCGCGACCTGCAGCGTGTCGGTCTCGCCAACCAGACTACGATGCTGATGTCCGAGTCGCTGGCGATCGGAGAAATGCTCCGTCTGGCCATGCTCGACCGCTACGGGCACAAGGACCTGGACGCGCACTATCGCGCATTCGACACGACCTGCTCCGCCACCCAGGACCGGCAGGACGCGGTCGCGCTATTGCTCGACCGCCAGGACCTGGATTTGATGATCGTCATCGGCGGCTTCAACAGCAGCAACACGCGAAACCTGGCGCGTCTGGCTGGCCGGAGACTTCCCACCTTTCACATCGCCGACGCCGCCAGTCTGGTGTCCAACCACGAGCTCAGGCACCGACTGGTGGACGTGGGACAGCCAGCCCTGCCAGCCGCTGGGATATCAGAAACCTGCACGACGGACTGGCTGCCAGCCGACCGGATCGTCACGATCGGTTTGACCGCGGGCGCGTCGACGCCGGATTCGGTCGTCGGCCAGGTGGTCGAGCGACTCGAGTCACTCACCGTGGAGGCCGACTGATCTGCCAAGGTGGGAGCCTGCTCCCCTGAGCGAAACAAGCCCCCGGGCGGGTAAACATTTCTCTATTATTTGAAGTATTGCGAGAATATGGCGCCGAGTTCCCATGTTACAGGAGGGACGCCGATGCAATTGCGGGCCATCGCACTGTTGAGCGTCGTCGTCGTCGTTGGGGTAATGGCCACAGCGGCCGTGGAAGCGGGCGAACAGGGACGCCGACCGCACCGGTGGTGGCAGTCGGACGAAGTGACAGGGCTACTCGGGCTGACCGATGAGCAGTCGGTCATGCTCGACAGGATCTATCGCAGGACCCTGCCAAAACTGCGTGAATCCATGCGCCGGCTGAACGCCGAGGAGCGAACGCTGTCTCGGCTCGTCGCTGACATGGAAATCGAGGAGATTGACGTTACACGTCAGATCGATCGGGTGGAGGCGGCGCGCAGCGAGACCAGCAAGACCCGAATCCTGATGGTGTTCCGTATGCACCGAATCTTGACCGATACACAGCGTGACGCCCTCGATGAGTGGATGAAACCGGAACCGGATGAGAACGGGTCGGACCGATCCCAGAGAAGGCGCCGCTGACAGGGGCCCATCCACACCGACCAAGTGGCGGCCAGTCGAGAGTGTGGCTCGCCCGTGGGGAAGATCGGGGCACGGGGCTCAGTCTAAGTACATATCGGCAGGATGCGGCCGGAACGCCTCAGCGGCCAGCATCGCGGCGGCACCCTGAGCGAAGACACGCCTGCCACGTCTGTGAAGGAGCAGTAGCGTCATGCGGATTCTGAGACATCGTTTTCTGATCGGTCTTCCGGCCTTCGTGCTGGCTGCGGCCACGGCCGGTGCTCAAACCACCGATAGCGGCATCACCGATCTCCTCGCCCAGGCCACGGCCAGACTGAACGCCATTCAGACTCCGGGCACCGGTCCCAATGCCGACCTGACCCTGGAAGATGCGATTGCGCGCGCGCTCGAGCGGAACCTCGACATCGCGGTGGAACGCTTGAACCCACAAGTCATCGACCTGTCGCTGGCCCAGCAGCTGTCCGTGTATCGACCCACCCTGAGCTCGACCTTCGGCAACAACTCGCGCACAAACCCGTCGTCGACGCAGCTCGACGGTGGCGAGGCGGTGGTCAGCGACACGTCTACTTTCAACGGCGGAATCGACCAGGCAATCCAGTGGGGCGGTGGCAGCTACCAGGTCAACTTCAACAACAACCGAACGGCGACGAACAACCTTTTTTCGAGCTTCAACCCGAGTTACCGGTCGACGTTCCAGGCCTCCTATACGCAGCCACTCCTCCGCGGCTTCAGCATCGATTCGAACCGGCAGCAAATCCAGGTCACACGGATCAACCGGGACATCGCCGACATCGACCTGCGGCAGACGATGACCAACACGGTGTCCTCTGTCCGAAATGCCTACTGGGACCTGGTCTACGCGAACCAGACGCTGGCAGTGCAGCAACAGGCGCTCGAGCTGGCCGAGAGCCTCGTGCGTGACAACCAGGCGCGGGTGGAAATCGGCACGCTGGCCCCGCTCGAGATCGTGCAGGCCCAGTCGGAAGCAGCAGCACGCCGCCAGACACTTGCGCAGGCGCAGCAAAACCTCGCAACCACCGAGCTCGTCTTGAAGCAGCTCATCGTCGGCGGCACCGACGACGAGTTCTGGACCGCGACCCTGAATCCGGTCGACCTGCCGACACTCGACCCGGAGCCGATCGACCTCCAGGCAGTGATTCGTGCAGCCCTCGACGAACGGACCGATCTGGCCCGCTCGCGGCGACAGCTCGACATCAACAACGTCAACTTGTCATCGATGCGCAACAACACCTTGCCGTCGGTGGACCTCGTCGGGAGCTATCAGCTCCAGGGCCAGGGCGGCACGCGTTTCGAGCGGTCGGGGCTGGGCGGCGGGATAATTGGAACGCCGATCCCGGGTGGCATCACCGACGCCTTCAACCAGCTGTTCGACGCCGCGTTTCCGGTGTGGAGCCTGCAGCTCAACGTGAGCTACCCACTCGGCCAAAGCGCGGCCGACGCGGCCTATGCGCGGGCGCGCATCCAGGTGCAGCAGGTCCAGGCGCAGCTACGGCAGCTCGAGCTTCAAGTTGCCACCGAGGTCACCACCGCCGTGGTACAGGTCCAGGCCATCGAACGCCGCATCGAGGCCGCCATCGCGGCGCGGGAACTGGCGCAGGAGCAAATGGCGGCCGAGCAGAGCCGGTTCGAAGCTGGATTGTCGACGCAGTTCTTCGTGGTGCAGGCCCAGCGAGACCTGGCGACCGCGCAGGACACCGAGCTCCGCGCCATACTCGACCAACAAAAGGCGCTCGTCGAACTCGACCGCGTGCAGCGGACGTCGCTGTCGGGCGCCGGAATTTCCATCGTCCAGTGATTGTTCAGTCAGTGCCCAGAAGCGATTGTCGGATCGAGCACGACACAGGAAGTCATGTGTAACAAACAACGACGTCAGGCCGGGATAATCCGGCCGGTCGGGTCACGAACACACTGAGGGTTACACCCCATGAAAAAGGCGCTTTTCGTCCTCATCATCATCGGTGCCGGCATCACGGCCTATGGCTACCTTGGCTTCCGAACCACCGAGTTCATCCCCGAGGTGAGCACCGTTCCGCTGAACAGGGGCGCTGTCGTCGATACCGTCGGGGCCACCGGCGCGCTCGAGGCGGTGACGACCGTCCAGGTCGGCAGCCAGGTCTCCGGCATCATCGAAGAGCTCAACGCCGATTACAACTCGATCGTCCGCGAGGGGGACGTGATCGCACGACTCGAGCCATCGCTTTTCGAGACCCAAATCGAGCAGGCGCGGGCGAATCTAGCGCGCTCCGAAGCAGACGTGGAGCGGTTGGCTGTGACGCTCGAAGACGCGAACACGCAGCTGGCGCGGTCGGAAGACCTCGCGGCGCGCGAACTGATCTCGGCGACTGAGCTCGAGGCGGCGCAGGTGGCGGTGCGCTCGGCAGCAGCCCAGCTCAAGTCGTCCGAAGCCAGCGTCATTCAGTCGGCAGCTTCCCTCAACCAGAACGAGGTAAACCTTGGCCACACGGTGATCACCGCGCCGATCGACGGCATCGTCATCGCCCGCCAGGTGGACGCCGGGCAGACGGTCGCCGCCGGCATGTCGGCACCCGAACTCTTCATTATCGCCGCCGACCTGACCAAGATGCAGGTGATCGCCAACATCGACGAATCGGATGTCGGCCGCATTCGCCCGGGTCAGCCGGTCACCTTCACGGTCGACGCCTACGCGGCCGAGGTATTCACCGGCACCGTCTCGCAGATCCGACTCGAGCCGGTCGTGCTGCAGAACGTCGTGACCTACGCCACCGTCATCGACGTGCCGAACAACGAGCTCAAGCTGAAGCCCGGGATGACGGCCACCGTAACACTGGAGATCGCACGAAGCGAGAACATCCTCCGGGTCCCGAACTCGGCGCTGCGCTTCCGACCGACGCCGGAGATGTTCGCCGTCATGAACCAGCCGGTGCCGGAAATCCTCCAGCGGCAGGGCGGCGGTGGCGGGGACCGGGCGCAAGGCTCTGGCGGGCGTCCGGGCGGCAGTCAGGGCGGCGGATTCGGCGGCGACATGAGCGACGCCGACCGCCAGGCGATGCGCGAGCGGATGCAGAACATGACACCCGAGCAACGCGCCGACTTCTTTGCCGCTCGTGGCGGTGGTCGAGGGGGGGGTCGGGCCGGATTCGGTGGCCGCGGCGGCGGTGGCGGGGCTCGCCGGAGTGCCAGCCAGAGTGCCGCCTCGGCGGTTCCAACCGTTGACCGAGGCGCGACGACCATCGATGCGCTCTTTGCACCACTCGAAATCAACGAAACCAACGGCACCGTCTGGGTCCTCGATGGTGACCAGCTCCGACCGGTCGAGGTTCGACTGGGCGTGACCGACGGCACCGCAACCGAGCTGTTGTCCGTGCGAGGCGGCGCCCCTCCGCGCCGGCAGGCACCGGATCCGGAGATCGCCGATCTGCGCCAGCAGATCGAGGCTCTCGACGAGGGTCCGGCCCGTGAGAACCTTGCGCAATTGCTCGCCCGGNTCGAGGCGACTGCCGACCGAGCGGTACCGGAGGCGCCTCAGTCCCAGATGGCGTCGACCCTGAGCGATGGCGATCGGCTGGTCACCGGTGTGACCACACCGGACAACGGGTCTACCGGCGGCGCCTCCGGTGGCGGCGGGTCGCCGCTGATGCCGCAGTTCGGGCGTGGCCGGCGACGCTAACCATGGCGACCAACATCTCCGTCACAGACCTGACAAAAGTCTACGACCTGGGCGAGATCCAGGTACGGGCGCTGCGGGGTGTCACGGTCGACATCCTGGAGGGCGAATTCGTCGCCGTCATCGGGCCGTCTGGCTCCGGCAAGTCGACGTTCATGCACATCCTGGGATGCCTCGACCGACCGAGCAGCGGTCGCTACATCCTGGACGACCATGACGTGTCCAAACTCTCGAAGAATGAGCTCGCCGCCGTGCGCAACAAGAAGATCGGGTTCGTCTTCCAGGGCTTCAATCTGCTGTCACGGACGACAGCAATCGACAATGTGGAGCTCCCGTTGCTCTACAACGGCAACGGCATGCGCGGCAAGGAACGACACCGACGGGCCGAAGAGGCGCTTGCCTCGGTCGGTCTCAGCGACCGCGCCCGTCATCATCCCAATCAGCTCTCCGGTGGGCAGCAGCAGCGGGTCGCCATCGCGCGGGCGCTCATCAATCGTCCCGCCATTCTGCTGGCCGACGAACCGACCGGCAACCTCGACACGCGCACCAGCATCGAGGTGATGGATATTTTTCAGAAGCTCAACACCGATCGCGGTATCACGGTCCTCCTGATTACTCACGAACACGAAATCGCCGAATACGGCACGCGGATCATCACGTTTCGCGACGGCAAGATTGTCGGCGACAAACCCAACACCGTCCGACGGATGGCCAGTGACGAGCTCTCCGCTCTGCCACCCGAAGATGACTCGGAGGCAGCTGACGACCGGCCCTCATCCGTCGATTCGCCGCCGCCACCCGGTTCACCGCTCGAGACCCTTGACCTGGATCTGGACCTTGACCGCGATCCGACATAAGAGACGGAGCACCTAGCCATGTCCCTGTTCATGATCTTTCGCGTCGCCCTCAAGGCGCTTGGCCGTAACAAGATGCGCACCGCCTTGACGATGCTCGGGATGATTATCGGTGTCGCCGCCGTCATCACGATGGTCGCGCTGGGCAACGGCGCGCAGCAGCAAATCGAGGAGCAGGTCCAATCGGGCGGCACCAACTTGATCATGATCCGCGCCGGCAATTACCGCCGGGGCGGCGTCAGTAGCGGCATGGGAACGTCCCCACGTCTGAAAGCGAAGGATGTCGCCGCGCTACGCGAACAAGTTCCGGGCGCGCAATATCTGACGGCCAGTGTCGGCACGCGCGACCAGGTCATCGCTGCCGGGCAGAACTGGCAGACGCGCATTGAAGGCTGCGACATCGAGCTGCCGCTGATCCGGTACTGGGACGTCGATCTCGGGACCTTTTTTACCACGACCGATGTCAACAGCGCCGCCAAGGTGGCGGTGCTTGGTTCGGTGGTGCGCGACAACCTGTTCGGTGAGGGAAGCGACCCAGTAGGCCAGACAATTCGCATCCGGAACCAGTCGTTCAAGGTCGTCGGCGTGATGACCACGAAGGGTTCTGGAGGTTTCGGCGAGGACCAGGACGACACGATTTTCGCACCCTACACGACGGTGCAGCGCAAGCTCCGTGGGCGGGACGGCACCAACATTTCAGGCATCACGATCTCGGCACGCGATGCGGACCGGATGGAGCAAACGACCGCGCAGATCGAGGAGGTGCTCCGCGCCCAGCACGAGCTGATCCCGGGGCAGGATAACGATTTCATGGTGCGCACGCAGGACGACATGATGAGCATGATGACCAGTACCACCCAGACGATGACCATGTTCACCCTGGCGATCGCCGTGGTGTCGCTNNTNGTNGGCGGTATCGGCATCATGAACATCATGCTGGTGTCGGTGACCGAACGCACGCGCGAGATCGGCCTGCGGATGGCGGTCGGCGCCAAGGGACAGGACGTGCTGTGGCAGTTTCTCGTCGAGGCGATGGCGATCAGCCTCGTGGGCGGACTGATCGGTGTCGGGCTGGGGTTCGGCATCTCACAGGGCCTCACCCAGTTCCTCGCATGGCCGACCAGCGTGCCGGCTGACGCCGTTGCCGTGTCGGTCGGCTTCGCCGCCGTCATCGGTATCGTCTTTGGCTTCTATCCCGCCTGGAAGGGCGCCCAGCTCGACCCGATCGAATCGCTCCGCTTCGAATAGCCTCGCAAGCGCAGACACCGGATGCCGCCGCGAGACCGGCGTCCTCAGGGTCCGCGCAAGAATATGTGCTCGTTTTGGGGTGTCGAGGCGCCCGGCTGGCAAGGCGCGACAAGGGAAAACACGGCAGTATGTGACCGAGAAGCAACGCCGCCAGACGGGATCCATCGGCGGCCAACAAATGGGAAGTTATTCTTGCGCGGGCCCTCGGCCGAGGAGACTGTCTATGAAACGCATGATGGTGATGGTGGCGGTCGCAGTGTTGCTTGGCGCACCCTCGCTGGGCGTGTTGGCGCAGGGAACCGACTTTTCGGGCACCTGGAACCTCGACCGCGACAGCAGCGAGCTCCCGCAAGGTCGCGGGGGTGGACGGGGCAGGGGTGGACGGGGCGGCGGTGGCGGCCGTGGCCGCGGCGGATTCGGTGGCTTGATGGCCGACACGCTTGTCATCAGCCAGAGCGCATCTACGGTAACTGTCGAGCAACAGATCGGCGATCAGAGCCAGACGATTGAGTATGCGCTCGACGGCAGCGAAACGAGTGTTGCGCAGGGGCGGGGCACGCTAACGGTGACCGCCAGCTGGGATGGCGCGGCGCTGGTCACGGAAGGCACCCAGAGCATCGAGACCGGTCGCGGAAATTTCACGCTCGACATCACCGAGCGACGGACACTGAGCTCGGACGGCCAAACACTGACCATCGAGGCGACCCGCNGCACACCCAGAGGCGACCAGAGCTTCAGGCTGGTGTATCAGAAGGCAGGATAGTGGTCCCGCCTTCCGGTCGGAAGGCGGGACGTCTCGCCGGACGGAACTCGGGCCATCTGAGCCGAGCCCCGTTGCCATCGTCGGGTCTGCTACTGTGCCCGCTTGGCGGTCCAGTCTCCCCCGCCGTAACCGCCAAAGTCGGCGCTGCCCGTCATCTCGTCACCATCGACGGTGCCACTCATACTGATTTCGAGGAACTGCCCCCCCGCATCGATCTCGAGGGACCATTCGAGCTTGTTCCCCGAGATGGTTCCCTCGAATTCGAGCGCACCCTGTTCGCCGTCGATCGTCCCCATCAGCTTTTCGCCATCCTGCTGCAACTCGAGGGTTGCGGACTGCGAACCCTGGTCGGTGTTGAACATCATGTTCCACCGCCCGGCAACACTGGTCTGCGCCGTCACCGCCACGCCGAGGGAAATCACGAACCCAATCAGCACGATCAGCCGATTTCTCATCTCATCGTCTCCTTCCCCTCTTCNGGGGAAACCGCCCGCGGGCACTCGGTGGACGCCCCTGGAACCTGACCTCCAGGTCCCGAGTCCAGCCAGTCCCGACGCGCACTCAGCATCTCGAACAACTCGCCTACCGACCTGCCGGTCACCGGGTCTACCAGCCCTGGCGCGATCTCCGCCATCGGGCCAAGCACAAATGCGCGCGACCGGAATCGTGGATGAGGCAGTGTGAGCCTCAACGACTCGACGGTTAGGTCCCCGACGAGCACGAGGTCGAGGTCGAGCGTGCGCGGTGCGCCTGGGCGGTGTCGCGTACGCCCCCGCTCCTGCTCGATCGCCAGCAGCGTGGCCAGCAGCTGCTCGGGCGTCTCCAGCGTCGTCCCGACCAGCGCCCCGTTCAGAAACAGAGGATCGGCGGCACCGTGCTCTGGAACCGTCTCGATCAAGGTCGAGACAACCACGTCGGAGAGCAGCGTGCCAAGCCGCTCAACCGCATACCCAACGTGCGACATCCGGTCGCCCACATTGCTCCCGAGCGCAACCGCCGCCCGCCGCTCTCGTCGGTCCATCGCCGCTGCTCCGCGTGCGCCGAACCGGGCCCCAGAGCTCCAAGCTCACCGCGCGCTCTGCTTCTCTTTACAGGTGATACATACGCGTGTCCAGGGGATCGCATTCAGCCGCGCCGCGGCCACCGGCTCCCCGCAGTCCCGACAGACCCCGTAGATTCCCTGTTCGATACGACCAAGTGCCTCTTCGATCGCCTGCAGAATCTTGGCGTCGGTCTGCTTCAGCTTGAGCTGAATGTGCACCTCGTTGTTGCCCGTCGCCTGATCGGCCAAATCCCCCTGTCGACTGCTGGTGCCCTCAGTTGTCTGGATTGGCTTGGCACCGGCGCCGGCGCCGGCCGCCAGAATCTCCGAGCGCTTGTGCAACAGCGCGTCCCTGTAGCGTGCCACGTCCATCGAGACTCCCCTTCAACCGGCAAAACGTTGATCATACCAGATCGACGCCCTGCTCTTCACTCGGCTCGGAGAGTGCTAAGCGGCTTCTTCCTCAATACGTCGAGACTTGCGACCACACCCACCACACCGACGACGAGCGCCGTCACCACCAACCCCACGATATTCGTCAACGGCGCCGGATTCCAGGTGATCTCCAAAAGGAACCGTGTCAGGCCCCACGTCAGCGCCAGGGCGCCCGCCGAGCCGACCAGGCCGGCCAACGTGCCCAGCGTGCCGTACTCGAACACCAGCATCAGGACGATGGTCCGGGTCGTCGCACCCAGCGTCTTGAAGATGGCCGTCTCGTAGAGACGTTGAAATTTCGTCATCGCGACCGAGCCGACGAGGATGAGGACACCACTGAGNAGCGCGATACCTCCCACAATCGTGATGGCGACCGTCACATAGTCGAGAATCCGTCGGACCGTTGCAATCACCTCGAGGCCGTCTATGATCGACACATTGGGAAACCCGGCGACCAGGTCCCGCTGCAGCCGGGCGCGCGCCACGGTCTCCGCCGGCCCCTGCATGAACGCAATGAAACTGTGGGGCGCCTGCTCGAGCACACCGGGCCGAAACAGAAACATGAACCCGCCGCTCCGCGAGTCGTCCCACTCGACCGTGCGGACACTCGAGACGGAGGCCAGCACCTCCCGGCCCAGAATGTCGAACCGTATCGTGTCACCGANCTCCAGGTCCAGGCGGTCTCGCACGCTCGACTCGACCGATACTTCGGCGCGGCCAGACGCACTCGGCTCCCAGAAGGTGCCCGCCACGATCCGTTCGTTTGCCTCGAGGTGATCCCGGTAGGTAACCGTGAATTCGCGTCCGACGCCGCGCCGCCGTACCTCACGAGCGCTCTCGAGCGTGGTCCGTTGCCCGGTCACACCGGTCACCCGGGCGCGCAACACCGGCAGGAGATCGGGCACCACTCCAACGCGCTCGTCGAGCAGGGCACTGACGCCGTCGACCTGGTCCCGCTGGATGTCAATGAGAAACATGTCGGGCGTGTCGTCGCCAATCTCGAGCGCAAACGCACCGAGCAAATTCGCCTGAACCGCATGAATCCCGATGATGAAGAAGCTCCCCAGTCCGACGGCCAACAAGACCACCCGTGTCTGGTTTCCCGGTCGAGCCAGGTTGAGCACGGCGTGCCGCACCGCGAACCGCGCCTCCTGCCCCAGCGGCTGAATCGCCTTGACCAGCCCCAGCCCCACCAGGTGCAGGACGAACGCCACGACCGCGAACCCGCCACACACCCAGAACCCGGCCTCCCACGACGCCGCCTGCCAGCTCGCCAGGACGACGAGGCCGACCGTGAGCAACGCGACCGCCGCGATCTGAACCCAGTCCCGCACCGGGTTCGTGACGATGCCCCAACGCAGCAGCGCCAGCGGCTTGATAGATCGCATCTCGAGCAGTGGACCCAGTGCGAACAGCAGCGACACGACGACCCCGACACCGACCCCTTGCGCCACTGCCGACACGGTCAGGCCATAGGACAGATCACCCAGCCCGGCCGCCGTAGCCGCCTGACCGACGAGTGACGCCGGAATCGCCGCCAGCGCGCCACCCGCCAGTGCGACACCCAGCAAGGATCCCCCCAGCCCCAACGCCACGACCTGCACCACGTAGATGGCCAGCACCTGTCGGCTCGTCGCGCCGAGACACTTCAGAATGGCGACACTCCGGATCCGCTGCTGGACGAAGACCCGGGTCACGCTCCAGACTCCGATGCCTCCTAGAATCACGACCACGAAGCCGATCAAGCTCAGGTAGTTCTCGGCCCGCAGCATGTTTGCGGCAATCCGGTCTTCGGTCCGCCGGTAGGACCGAACCCGGATGAACAGGTCGCGCAAGGGTTCCCGAAGCCGTTCGACCAGCGGCTCGATGCGCGCCTCCGGGATCCGAAGCAACAGTTGCCAATCCGCGCGCGTGCCGAAGCCAAGGAGGCCCGTGGCCAGCAAATCGTCATGGTCGACGAGCACGCGCGGGCCAAAGCTGAATGCGCCGAGCTGCCCGCCGGCCTCGCGCAGAATGACGCCCCGAATCTCGAACGTCCCCTCACCGATGATGATCTCCTCGCCGACCGTCACATCGAGCTGAGTGAGCAGCTCCGGGCGCACCAGCGCGCCACCACCGGCCAGGAGGTCGTGTCGATAGGGCACGGCACCCTGCAGCACGAATTCGCCATAGAAGGGAAACGCCGCCTCCACACCGCGCAGCTCGACGACCTTCGCGACCGTCTTGGTCTCGTCCGCCGGTCGCGCCATCGTGGCGGTCTCGATCGACGAGGTCCGGGCGAGATCCGGTTCGCTGGCCAGCGCCTCGTCGATGACCGCCCGCGCCTCGTCGGACCATGGCTGCTCGGATGTGATGAGAATGTCGGCGGCCGTCAACGCGCGGGTCTCGGCCGTCATCGCGGCGCCGACGCTCTGGATGACGGAGCGCAATGCGACGATGGCGCCGACACCAACTGCGACGCACAGAAAGAAGAAGGCGAGCCGTCGCCAGGAGGCGCGCAACTCGCGGCCGGCCATGCGCAGCACGAACGTCACATGGCCACCCCTGGCGCGGGATCAGCGCTCACGCGCTCGGTCTTGCCGTCCCGCATCCGCAGCATGACATCGGCCGACGCGGCCAGCTCTGCATCGTGCGTCACAAGTACCACCGTCGTGTCGCGTGCGGCGTTCACATTGTGAAGCAGCTCAACGATGTGACCGCCGTTGGCACTATCGAGGTTGCCGGTCGGCTCGTCCGCCAGGAGGATTGGTGGTTCGTTTGCGAGCGCACGGGCAATTGCCACACGCTGCTGCTCACCACCCGAGAGCTGGGCCGGGTAGTGATGGGCCCGCTCCGCGAGACCGACCTCGGAGAGCAGCGCCGTCGCGCGAGTGCGCGCCCCGGCCGCCCCGGCGATCTCGAGCGGCACCAACACGTTCTCGAATGCGGTCAGCGAGGGCACCAGATGAAAGAACTGGAAGACGAAGCCGATCTTCTCGCCCCGAAGGCGAGCCAGCGAATCCTCATCCAGGGTGGTGATCTCCACCCCATCGATGACGATCTCCCCTGTCGTGGGCAGATCCAACCCGGCGATCAGCCCCAGGAGCGTCGACTTGCCGCTCCCGGAGGGCCCGACGATCGAGACGTATTGCCCTGAGGCAATGGAGAGCTCGATCGGCTGGACGATGGTCAGCGGCTCGGTGCCGCTGATGACGGTCTTCGACACGTTATGCAGTTCGATCATGCGCTGGAATCGACGGGCCTGTGGAGTGAGTTCTACTGGCTCGCCGCCGTGAGAACAGGACCGAGCGGCTTGAGCGCCTCGCGCACCCGCACGGCCACGATCGCGGCGCCCGCAGCATTGGGGTGGATTCCGTCCGCCTGGTTGAGCGCCGGATCGCCCGCCACGCCATCGAGCAGAAACGGCATAAATGCCACGTCGTGTTCCCGGGCCAGTTCTTGGAACACGCCACGAAACTGAGCCGTATAGGTGACGCCGAAGTTCGGCGGCGCCTCCATGCCGGCCAAGAGCACGGCAATGCCACGGCTCCTAGCCAAAGAGACGATGTCGGCGAGGTTTTGTTTCATCTGGTCGATCGGCAGCCCGCGCAGACCATCGTTTCCGCCCAAGGCTACGATCACAGCCCGCACGTCGCCTTCGAGCGCCCACTCCGCCCGCCGCAGTCCGGCCGCCGTGGTATCACCGGAGACCCCGGCGTTGATCACGGTCAGGTCGAGGCCCTCCGTCCGGAGCTGCCGCTCCAGGAGTGCGGGATATGCCTGGTCGGTCTCGAGTCCGAGGCCCGCTGTCAGGCTGTCGCCGAGCGCCACGAGCAAGGGACCAAGGTCTCGGATCGGGGACGGCGCGGACGCCGCAACTGTGGGACCCTGCGTCGCCCGCTCAACCGGCTGCGTCGAGCCGGCACCGGCACCGCAGCCAGTCAGCGCGGCGCCCAAGACGATCGCGGCGGCGCCACCCAGCTTCCGCCCTCTCTGCGACAGCATCCTCACTATTATGCAACAGGGATCCCGGACGACCCGGTCCCGGCAACCCCGCCCTCGCCTGCTGCCACGGCGGTCATGCCCCAGCTCCGCCCACCCGACGCCTAGACGCGAGCCTGCGCCGGCGGAGCCACCAGCCATAGACGACCAGATTCAGCACGAGCGCGGCCACGCCGAAGACTATCTGCACCTCTCTCGTCAGCCCGGCCGGATACAACAGCGGCATGACGTAATAGTCGATGAAATCGCCCCGGTAGCCGGCCAGGCCGGCCTGCCGGCGCAGCCAGACCTCCAGCGGGGTGAGCGGGCAGATGGCGCCCGACCACTCGATCCCCACGCCCCAGACCACCGCCGGCAAGTGCGCCCAGGCCACCCGCGGCGCACGCCAGACGAGGAGACCGCCAGCGACCACGAAGACCACGAAGGCCGCATGCACCACCACGACGAGGTCCGCCAGGAATCCGTACATCGAGTGTCACACGTCACAGACCGGACGTTCGGGTGGCCGTCAGCCACTTGTGCCGGCTAGACCAGTGTGTAGAATAGGCTGACTTACTGCCAGGGGCATTGACCGCGTCGCCACGAGGTGCCATTCAGATGAATGCAGCCGTTCTCGCCGTCATCGGTATCACCTGTCTCTTTGTTGGGTATCGCTTCTACTCGAAGTTCATCGCCGAGAAGATCTACCAGCTCGACCCGAGTTACGAGACGCCGGCCCACTCCATGCGGGACGACATCGACTACATCCCGACCAAGCGGATCGTGCTGTGGGGACACCACTTCACCGCGGTCGCCGGGGCGGCGCCGATCATCGGTCCGGGCATCGCGGTCATCTGGGGCTGGTTGCCGGCGTTCATCTGGGTGATCGTCGGCACGATGTTCTTCGCCGGCGTGCACGACTTCGGCTCCGTCTGGGCCAGCGTGCGTAATCAGGCGCGGTCCATCGGGTCCCTGACCGGCGATGTCGTCAGTCCTCGAGCGAGCACGCTGTTCATGATCGTGATCTTCCTGCTGCTGCTGATGGTCAACGCGGTCTTCGCCGTCACCATCTCGAACGCGCTCCAGGCGACCCCCAGCGCCGTCATTCCGGCCTGGAGCGCGGTGTTCGTCGCGGTCATCATCGGCCTGGTCTTCTTCAAGCTACACGTGCCGATCACGTGGCCGACCATCGTCGGCACCCTCTTTCTCTACGTACTGATCTATGTCGGGGAGCTGGTGCCGATCGAGCTGCCGGCCCGCGCGTTGGGGATCGCCCCGGGAGCCCAGTGGATCGTCATCCTGTTCCTTTACGCGGCGATCGCCTCGATGCTCCCGCTCTGGCTGTTGCTGCAGCCCAGGGGCTACATCGGCGGCATCCAGCTCTTCATCGGGCTCGGCCTCCTGTATGGCGGGGTACTGATTGCTCACCCGCCCATCGTGGCTCCCGCGTTCAACCCGGACGTGCCGGCCTCCGCGCCGCCGATGGTGCCGTTGCTGTTCGTGACGATTGCCTGCGGAGCGATCTCCGGTTTCCATGGGCTCGTGGGCTCCGGCACGACCTCGAAGCAGCTCAACACCGAGCCTGACGCCCGGTTCATCGGCTACCTCGGCTCTGCCGGGGAAGGCTCGCTGGCGCTGGTGGCGATCATCGCGGCCACGGCCGGGTTCGCCACCCTCGGCGACTGGCAGACGATGTACTCGGAGTACAACGGCGCGGGGGTCGCGGTCGCCGCATTCGTCGAGGGCGGCGCTCAGATTGCCTCCAACGGCCTCGGCCTGCCGCTCGGCTTCATGCAAACGCTTCTCGCTGTCATGCTGGTGCTGTTCGCCGGCACGACGATGGACACCGGGGTCAGGCTGCAACGTTACATCGTGCAGGAGTGGGGGTCGATTTACAACATCGCCCCGCTGCGAAACGGCCACGTCGCCACCCTCGTCGCGGTCAGCTGCTGTCTGGCGCTCGCGTTCGGCGCGGGCGGCGCAGACGGCACGGGCGGCATGATCATCTGGCCGCTGTTCGGCACCACGAACCAGCTCCTCGCCGGGCTGATCCTCCTCGTCATCAGCGTCATCCTCGTCAAGCTCGGGAGACCCGCCCGCTACACACTGATCCCGATGGTGTTCGTGACGACCATGGCGTTCTTCAGTGCGCTCTATGAGCTCTGGCACTTCTACACCGACGGCAACTACCTGCTGGTGTTCATCGACCTGCTGATCGTCGTCGCGGCGGTCTTCGTCATGCTGGAAGCCAGTTCGGCGTTCATGCGCGAGCGGCGCGCGGCAGCGGCCACCGCCGCGGCCGCGAGCTAGCACGGTGGGCAATGAGGGCAGCCGTCTCGCCCGGCTGAAAGCGCTCCTCGAGGAGTTCTACGTCGCGCCCTATCGCGGCGCCCTGGCGCGGGCCAAGCGCGAGGAGGATGACCTGTTCATGCTCTTTGTCTTCGCCGAGCTGATGGGTGTTCCCAACCCGGCGGCGTACTACACGCTCGAGCTCCAGCCGTTGCTGCTCGAGCGGTTCCACGACTGGCACCGCCGTCAGGGATTGGAACACTCGCCCCTCGACGGGTTCCGCTGCTGCTGAGGTTTCCTGGCGAGGCGTCCGTCTGGACGGCGTTGCTTCAGCATCCTTGGACGGGGTTGCGCCCCGGACCCCACGCGGACGCTCGCGGGGGCCCGACGCCCCGCTCCGCGCCGCGGGGCCTTGGGGTCCCCGCGAAGTACCCGCGTGGGGTCCGGGGCGAGGCCCCGGCTAAGAAATGCTGAGCGAAGTACTGACGCGACGGCTGCTCTTTGTGGGCGGCAAGGGTGGAGTCGGCAAGACGACCACGGCGGCGGCGCTGGCGCTCGTCGCCGCCGAGCCCGCCCGGCGCTGTCTGCTCGTCTCCACCGACCCGGCGCACTCGCTGGGGGACCTGTTCGGCCGACCGATCGGGAACCAGAATACCGCACTGACCGCCTCGCTGTGGGCGCTCGAGATCGACCCGGACCGGCAGGCGGACGAACACCTGGAGGCGGTCAAGGCGCGCATGCGGCGTCTGGTCCATCCCCGTTCATTCGCCGAGATCGACCGACAGCTCGACCTGGCGCGGCAGGCGCC
>PBRZ01000049.1 GCA_002726085.1 Acidobacteriota bacterium | reverse complement strand
GTTCGCGGGGGGTTCGGGGCGAAGCCCCGTCTGAGTACAGCCGCGCCTTGCCAGACGAACGCCTCGCCAGGAAACCGCTCTTGTCGTGCGCTAGGGTTTCCTGGCGAGGCAGCGGGGCCTCGCGAGCGACCGCGTGGAGTTCAGGGCGTAGCCCCGTCTAGAGAGGCCGCGCCGCTGTCGGCGCCGGCCCCTCCGGCCGACAATAGGTAATGACAAGTATTCTCCTGTTGGCGCAGTAGCTAGGGGTACGGACATGTCGAGTTCTGGAGCTGTCGCCCTTGAAGTAACGGCTGGCGAAGCCCTCCGGCTCTCTCCTGCCTCCTGCCTCCTGTCTCCTGCCTCCTTGGGCATTCCGTAATGCAGATCATCATCATCGGGGGCGGCGAAATCGGGTATGCGCTCGCCAAGGCGCTGGCCGCCCACCACGAGCTGTGCGTGGTCGACGCCGTGCCCTCCGTGGCGGAACGGTTCGGTCTGCTCGATGTCGAGTTCCTGACCGGCAGCGGCACCAGTCGCAGCCTGCTGGAGCGCGCGCGGGCCAGTACGTGCGACCTGCTCATCGCCTGCACCGGGCTCGACGAGGTCAACATCGTCGCCTGCTCGCTCGGCAGCCAACTGGGGTGCCGTCGCACGATCTGCTTCGTCTCCAAGGAAGACTTCGTCCACACCGCTGAAGGACGCGACAGTTTGAGCGAGCACTTCGGGATCGACCAGGTCATCTGGCCCGAGGCGCAACTGGCGGACGCGATCGAGCGGATCATCATGGCCCCTGGGTCGGTGGACGCCGGCGTGTTCGCCGGCGGGGAGATCCGGTTGCTCGAGTTCCGGCTCGGGTCGGACTCGCCGCTGGTTGGCAAGCCGATCGCGGCGCTGGACCTGCCGTACGGCGTCGTCATCGTGGCCGTCCACCATGGCGACAGCACCTCGATCCCCCGCGGCCGCACCGTGCTGGACCCCGGCGACAAGGTCGTCCTGATGGGCACGCGCGAGGCGATGAAGGCGCTCCAGGGACAGCTGTCGCCCAAGGCGGCGGAGCGCCGGACACGGCTGGTCACGATTATCGGTGGCGGCGACGTTGGGCTCCGGCTGGCCCAGCATCTGGATTCCGAGCCGGGGATTCAGCTGTATATCGTCGAGCACGACCACGCGCGTGGCGAGATGCTCGCAGCCACGCTGGGGAACGCACTCATTCTCGAAGGTGACGGCACCGACCTCGGGCTACTCGAGAGCGAGGAAATCGGCCGGAGCGACGTGATGGTGTCGGTCATCGATCACGACGAGCGCAATCTGCTGGCCTGCTTGATCGGGCGGCAACTAGGTGTCGAATCGGTCATCACGCGGGTCAGCACACCAGCAAACCTGCGGCTGTTCGAGCTCGTGGGCATCGACGTGGCGCTTTCGGCGCGCGGCGCGGCTGTGGCCTCGGTCGTCCATCAGATCGATGGCGGGCGCTCGAGTCTGCTGAAGGTGCTCGAGGAGGGGCAGGCGAAGGTGGTCGAGCTGACCGTGCCGGACACGTTCCAGCCGACCGCGTTGCGCGACCTAGGTGTTCCCGACGAGGCGATTATCGGGTCGATCGTTCGGGGCGGGCAGGCAATCGTGCCGCGGGGTGAGGATCGAATCGAGCCGGGCGACCGCGTGCTGGTCTGCGCCACCGGAATCTCGGCCGAGGAGATCAGAACGTTGTTCACGCCCTCCAGCTGACGATCAAGGTCGACTGCAGGGAAGCGGCGAAGCCATCATGTTTCCTCCTGCCTCCTGTCTCCTGTCTCCTGTCTCCTGAGAGCACACTAATCCACCATGCGGTTGTGCATCATCGTCAAAGTCACCGGCGACCTCCTCCGCCGTTTCGGCCTGATGTTTCTCTGGCCGATGGCGGTGGCGGCCTACTACAGCGAGTGGACCGACCTCGGAGGGTTCGCACTGGCCGGGGTGCTGGCGTCGGCGGCTGGTCAGACGATGTGGCTGGCCCACCCGGAGCGCGAGCCGGATTTGCGGCGGATCGAGGCGCTCGCCGTCGTGGCCGGCACCTGGCTCGTGGTCGCGTTGCTCGGGTCGGTTCCCTACGTCTGGGTCGGGCTCTCTCCGGTCGATGCGGTGTTCGAGTCGATGTCCGGGTTCACGACGACGGGCGCCACCATCTTCACCGACTTCGGCGCGTTCGGTCGGGGGGTGCTGTTCTGGCGCTCGCTGACCCAGTGGATCGGCGGCATGGGGGTCATCGCGCTTTTCGTGGCGGTTCTGCCGCGGTTGGCGATGGGGGTCGGGCGGCTCTTTTTTGCCGAGGCGCCGGGACCAACCGACGAGAAGCTCACGCCGCACGTCCGCAAGACTGCCGCGGTGCTTTGGCGGCTCTACGCCGGGTTGACGCTGGCCGAGTTCCTTGCGTTGTGGTTTGCCGGGATGCCGGTCTACGACGCCCTGTGCCATGCGATGACGACGCTGGCAGCCGGGGGGTTTTCGCCGAATGCGCTCTCGATCGCCGGGTACGACAACGCAGCCGTCGAGTGGATCATCTGTGTCTTCATGTTCCTGGCCGGAGCGAGCTTCGCCCTGCAGTATCGGGCGCTCCTGGGACGCCCGGGTGTGTTCCTGCGCGACGAGGAGTTTCGCATGTACACCGCCATCGTCCTGGTGGCCGCGTTGTTCGTCACCGGTTTTCTGTGGCGCGCGGGCGGCGAGCTCACGGTGGCGTTTCGACAGGGATTATTCCAGACGCTGTCGATCCTGACGACGACCGGGTATGCCAGTGTCGACTTTCAGCTTTGGGGCGACCAGACGCGGATGATCCTGCTGGTCCTGATGTTCATCGGCGGCTGCGCCGGCTCGGCCGCGGGTGGACCGAAGGTGATACGACATTTGCTGATCGGGCGTTTCACATTGACCGAGTTGCGTCGGACGCTGCACCCCCGCGGCGTGCTCCCTGTGAAGATAAGCGGCAAAGTCGTGTCTGAGGACGTGATGCGCACCGTTCTGGTGTTCTTCCTGTTCTACGTGTTGACGTTTGCACTCTGTGCGATAGCGGTCATCTTGCTCGGCGCCGACCTCGTCACCGGTGTCACGGCGACCATGGCGACGCTCGGCAACGTCGGTCCTGGGCTGGGGCTGGTCGGCCCCATGGCGAACTATGGGCATCTGCACCCACTGAGCAAGCTGGTCCTGACCGGCGCGATGTGGATTGGTCGGCTCGAGGTGCTGACCGTCCTTGCGCTGCTGCGCCCAGAGGTCTGGCGGTCCGCGCACTGGCGCGCCGCGGCGCGCGGCTAGGTTTTCTGGCGAGGCGCTCGCGAGGGGTTCGGGGCGGAGCCCCGTTTAACTGAAGTCGCGCCTTGCCAGACGAACGCCTCGCCAGGAAACGGCGCGTGTCGTTTCTCCGTACCCTGCCGGCTAGCGTCCTGCCCTTGGGTGGTGGTCAGGTTTGATAGTCCGGCCGGTAGCAAGGGTCTTCAAGCCCGTTTCCTAATCGGTTTCCGCGGCCTGACCGCCGGAGCCTTGGCGAAGGCGGGCGAGCTGTTCCTGGAGCAGTTCCCACGCGCGGGCCACGTGACGTTCGGTCGTGCGGATATGTCCGACCGCAAGCCGCAGCACGAACCGGCCATCGAGCCGGGTGTGCGACAGGAATACGTCGCCCGTCGCGTTCACCGCGTCGAGTAGTCTCGCATTCAGGTCGTCGAGCGCTGCTCGGTCTTCGGCCAGCTCGGCGGGACGCGCGCGGAAGCAGACCACCGAGAACGGTACCGGTGCCAACCGTTCGAACGCGTCACTCGCGTCCACCCAGCCGGCGAAGAGTCCCGCCAGTCGCATGTGCTCAGCCAGCCGGCGTCGCATACCGTCGGCGCCGAAGTGTCGCAGCACCATCCACAGTTTGAGTGCGCGGAAGCGCCGGCCCAGCTGGACCCCTGTGTCCATCAGGTTTCGCACCGGCTCGGGCTCCCGGCTCTCGAGGTAGTCCGGTGTCAGCGAGAACGCCTCGCGCAAACGATCCATCCGGCGGCAGTAGAACGCACTGAGGTCGAACGGTGTGAACAGCCACTTGTGGGGGTTGACGACGAGCGAAGTGGCGCGGTCGCACCCGGCCAGCGTGTCCTCCCGTCCGGGGACCATCGCCGCCGCGCCGGCGTAGGCCGCGTCGACGTGCAGCCAGAGCCGCTCCTGCTCACAGAGCTCGGCTACCGCCGCCACCGGGTCGACGCTCGTCACAGCGGTGGTGCCGACGGTGGCAACGACGGCGAACGGTGTCACCCCGTTCCGGCGGTCGTCGGCAATCGCGGCAGCGAGCGCGGTGGGTCGTAGCCGGAAGTGGTCGTCGGTGTCGATCCGACAAAGCCCGGCCTGTCCCAGACCCAGCGTCATGACCGCCTTGTCGACCGAGGAATGCGCGTGTTCGGAGCAGTAGACACGCATCGGCGGCAGGTCCGGTCGACCGGCGAGTCCGCGTTCCCGTACCTCCGGTGCCGCATCCTGCCTGGCGGCCGCCAGTGCGTGCAGCGTGGCGATCGACGCCGTGTCGTAGATGACCCCTTCGAACGTGTCCGGTAAACCGAGGAGGCGACGGAGCCAGGCCAGGGCCACCTCTTCGAGCTCGGTCACTGCAGGCGAGGTGCGCCACAGCATGCCCTGCGCGTTGAACGCCGCAGTCAGGAATTCGGCGAGCACGCCCGGGCCGCTGCCGCTGATGGCGAAATAAGCGAAGAAACCCGGGTGGTTCCAGTGGGTCAGCCCGGGCACGATGAGACGTTCGACGTCGGCGAGAATCGCGTCCATCGGCTCACCGGTTTCCGGGGCCGAGGCTGGTAGCGCGTCCCGGATCTCACCCGGTCGCGCGCGCGACAGCACCGGGTACCGCTCGGTGTCTTCGAGATATGCGCCGATCCAGTCGACGAGCTGATGCCCGGCTCGCCGGAACGCTGCAGGGTCCATGTCGCCGAGCGAGGGCGCGGCATCCGTCGCGGAACGGCCGTCGGTCGGGTCCTTGGACACAGACTCTTCTCAGCCGGCGTTCGAGAGGGGCCACTTGGTGTGCATGGCCAAAAATTGTAGCATCGCCACCATCGGCCCGATAACGAGCCGTCGTCGCACGTCGATGGCGTCGTCGGCTCGGAAGCACGGCCAAAGGAGAGTCTAGTGGCAGAGGTGGTGCACACGAGCCGGCTGCGGCTCGAACGGGTCGCGGGGCCCATACGACATGCGTATCTAGAGGGTTTCAGCGAGCCGATTCGGTTCGGGGTCCACGGCGGCATCAAGGAGTTCTACGGCGTCGAACCGGAGGAGGAGGTGCCGGCCACGCTGGACTACATCGTCGGCGCCGTCGGCGGTTGACTGCTCGGCACCCTGGCACGCGCACTGGAGGTGCGCGAGATTCCGGCGCCGAGAGACAAGGTCCAGGCCGATGTCGAGGGAGACATCGAGGCGGTCGACAAAGTATTGCGCATCACCCGGATTCGCGTGCGCTATCGCTTGAACATTCCGGCAGGCACCCGCGAGCGCGCCGAGCGTGCCGTGGCGACACATGCCACGATGTGTCCGGCCGCCAACAGCGTGCGCGGCTGCATCGATCTCGACATCAGCGCGGATATCACGGAGGAGTGAGGGGGCAGCCGGCGCGAAGAACGATGAGGGTCGGTTTCCGGCGTCGTACTCATGCCGCGACCGGCTATTGCCAGGCGCGACGAGGGAGCAGACTGGTGGTCTGTGACCGACGAAGCAACGCTTGAGGCGCGCGACAATGCGCGCCCCGCGGGCGCGGCGTTCGGGGCGAAGCCCCGTCTCAGTAGGCCGGGATGCCCCGCCCGGAAACCTACGCAATACGCGCCCTCGCCTCCCAGTAGATGAGCGAGAGCCCGCCGCCGAGGTTCAGCAGTAACAACGATGTCGTCAGCGCGTGCAGCGAGTCGAATCGGGCGGCGAACTGGCTGTTGTCGCCCAGGCTGGCCACTGTGTTCTGGATGTCGACCTGCACTGCTTCGATCTGTCCGGTGATACCGAAGCCGGCATACAGACTGACGCCGAGCATCGCGACTACGGTGACGATACGTATCCCGAGTGCCGTGGGACGGGGGGTTCGACGGTACAACGCAACGAGACATCCCAGCAGAACCGTTGCCGATCCGTAATCGAAGAACCGGAAGCGGCGAAGCATCTCTCCGAAGACGGCACCTGCCTCGATTCGTCCGCCAAGCCCATGGTGGGCCTCGAGCACGTCGAACACGGCGGGCGCGCCGAGAGCACCGAGTGCCACCATGCCGCCGACCCAGAAGATGAGCGCGATCAGATACAGACAGCGCAGGGCAACCATCGCGGCATTATACGCGGCGTCATGACGACCGACCGCCATGCCATCCCGTGGCTCGAGTGGGGTGCCGACACATTCTCGCGCGCCACGGCCGAGCGGAAACCGGTGCTGCTGGCGATCGGTGCGGCCTGGTGCCGCTGGACCGAGGAGATGGACCGTGTCAGTTATCGCGACCCCGAAGTCGTCCGGCTCGTCACCGAACGCTTCATTTCCATCAGAGTAGACGCCGACCGGCGCCCCGACGTTAGCGAGCGCTACACCCTTGGGGGGTGGCCGACGACGGCGTTTCTTACCCCCTCCGGAGAGATACTGGGTGGCGGCACCTACCTGGAGCCGGCGCCGCTGGTGTTGGTGTTGCAGCAGGTGTCGGAGGCCTTCGCGACCAGGCGGGCGGAGATCGACACACGGGTTGGGGAGCCTACAGGCAGCCGCCGCACGCTCGCCGGCCCAGACACGGCGGCGCCGGTGTTGGATGTGGATGCCGGCCGCTGGCTGGACGAGCAGCTCCTCGCTTGCTTCGATCGGACCTGGGGCGGCTTTGGCTCGGCGTCCAAACGGGTGCACCCAGATGCTCTGGCGACCGCGCTGGTTCGCGGCCGTGACACGGCGAGCCCCGACCTTACCCATGTCGCGACCCACACGCTCGACGCGATCGCCACACGGGGGCTCTGGGACCCCGTCGAGGGCGGGTTTTTTCGTTACTGCGACCAACGCGACTGGTCCGAACCGCATGTCGAGAAGGTACTGACGGTCAACGCGCAGTTGCTCGAGCTCTTTCTGTCGGCGTCGCGGCTGCTCGATCGGTCAGACTACGCCAGCCAGGCGACCGACATTGTCCGCTTCGTCTCCGGGACGTTCGCGGATCCCGACGGCGGATTCTATGCCAGCCAGCGCGCAGACCCGGCCTACGCCGCCTTGTCGTCACGCGAGGCGCGAAGCGGCCACGCGAGCCCGCCAATCGATCGCACTGTCTTCACCGCCGCCACCGCCGCGATGGCCTCCGCCTACGTCCTCGGGGCGTCGGTGCTCGAGGACAGCTCCCTGCTCGAGTATGCAGCGACGTCCATCGACCGGGTCGTCCTCGCGACCTACGAGCCTGGTGCCGGCGTTGGGCACAATGCGACCGGAATGCCGGTGGCGCGCGGGTTGCTGACCGACCAGGTACGGGTCAGCGCGGCGCTCCTGGACCTCTACGACGCGACGAGGCAGGAGGTCTATCTCGACATGCCTCGGGAGCTGATGGCCTACTGCGATCAGATGATGTGGGACGAGGCGGGTGGCTTCACCGACCGAGCCCGGACAGGCCTTGCAGGGTTCGACGCCCCGGTCGGGCTGCTGCGCGAGCCGCACCGACCGCTTGGTCTCAACTGCGATGCGGCGATTGTTCTGGCACGCCTGGGTGCCAGCGCTGGCGAGCCCCGGTATCGGGATCTCGCGCTCCGGACCCTGGCCTGCCAGACGCCCGTCTACCGCGAGCACGGTCTCGACGGCGCCAGCTACGTGCGTGCGCTCGACCAGATCCAGGCCGTTGAGGGCTCATAATGGTTGCCCCTCATCGGCCGGAGATCAGGGCCTGGTGCGCCCGAAGCCTGAAGCCCGGAGCCCGAAGCCGCAGCTCGGTGTTCCAGCTACACAACCCGTGCTACACTTCGCGCCACAGAGGCCGCCGACCTCCACGGCAAACCATCTCCACCGCATTGAAGAGTAAAGCCAGCGTTCCATGAGCAGCTCTTTTCCGATCGATTTCTCTGAGTTCACACCTCTGCCACTCGACCCGGCCCAGCCGCTGACCGACGCGGCCCGCACGGGGCTCGAGGCCAACATCCGGCTCTGCCGCGACGTCATCGTCTTCTTCACGTCCCTGGCCGAGGCCAAGGGTGTCGGGGGCCACTCCGGGGGCGCCTACGACACGGTGCCGGAGGTGATGATCGCCTACAGCTTCATGCTGCACGCCCGGGCTGGCGGTGGTCCCAAGATCGTGCCGGTCATGTTCGACGAGGCCGGCCACCGCGTGGCCACACAGTATCTGCTGGCGGTGCTCGAGGGGGACCTTGCCCCCGAACGGCTGCTGCACCACCGTGAGTTCGACATGAGCCTGCCGGGTCATCCCGAGCGTGGGTTCACGCCGGGTGTGCACTTCTCGTCGGGACGTCTGGGGCACTTGTGGCCGTTCGTCAATGGCGTCGCGATGGCGAATCCAGACGCTGTGGTGTTGCTGCTCGGCTCCGATGGCTCGCAGATGGAGGGGAACGACGCCGAAGCGGCGCGGCTGGCGGTGGCTCGAGGCCTGCCCGTGAAGCTGCTCATCGACGACAACGACATCACCATCAGCGGAAGCCCATCCACCTACCTACCGGGCTTCGATGTCGCGCGCACCCTCGAAGGTCATGGTCTGGCGGTCGACGTCGGCGATGGAGAGGACCTCGACGCGCTCTACCGGCGTCTGGCCGCAGCGGTGCAAACACCGGGTCCGGTCGCCCTCGTCAACAAACGGAAGATTTGTGTCGGCATCGACGGGCTCGAGGGTGCCGCGAAGGGACATGGGCCGATTCCGCCAGATGTGGGTCGAGCCTATCTCGAGCGCCACGGGCGGACCGAGGCGGTCAAGATGCTGTCGGAGGCGGCCAAGCTGCCGGGTGGCCCCACTTCCCGGGGGACGGCGAGCAAGGGCAAGAACCGTGAGGAATTCGGCCTCGTGCTCAGCGCCATTCTGACGAAAATGAGCGAGGAGCAGCGTCTTGCGTCGGTGCGCGTCTTCGACAGCGATCTGGAAGGCTCGTGCGGGCTCCATCACGTCCGCAAGGCCCACCCCGAGGTGTTCATCAGCGGCGGTGTCATGGAGCGCGGCAACTTCTCGGCGGCAGCCGGCTTCGGGTGGAAGCCGGGCCAGCAGGGGGTGTTCGCTACCTTCTCCGCTTTCCTCGAAATGGTGCTGTCGGAGCTGACCATGGCTCGGCTCAACGAGTCGAACGTGCTGGCGCATTTTTCCCATTCCGGCTGCGACGACATGGCGGACAACACCTGCCATTTCGGTCTCAATAATCTGTTTGCCGATGGGGGGCTGTCGAACCGGGGGACCGACTCGACCCGTCTCTACTTTCCGGCAGACCAGCATCAGTTCGGCGCCTGCCTACGGCGCATTTTCCCCGATCCGGGCTGCCGATTCGTCTTCTCGACCCGCTCGGCGGTGCCCGACATCCTCGGCGAGGACGAGCAGCCGTTCTTTGGCGGCGACTACGCGTTCGAGCCCGGACGCGACGACCTCATCCGCACTGGCGAGCAGGGCTACGTCGTCTCGTTTGGGGAGACGCTGCATCGCGCGCTCGATGCCGTGCTGGCGCTCAAGGACGAGGGCATCCACGTAGGGCTGGTCAACAAGGCGACGCTCAATGTGGACGACCCGGATATGCTGGACCGGTTGGCGAAGGCGCCCTTCGTGCTCGTCGCCGAGGCGCTGAACGTCAAGACCGGGGTGGGGAGCCGGTTCGGGTCGGCCTTGCTCAGGCATGGCTTCCGCGGGACTTACGACCACATCGGGATCCACCTCGAGGGTTGCGGCGGTCTCTGGCAGCAGATGGGCTACCAGGGGATCGATTCAGCCGGCATCGCGAAGGCCGTCCGCCGCCTCCTACCGTCATCCTGAGCCTGGCTGCTAGAATGAGCGGGTCTTTGCCAAGCCAGACCAAGCCAGACCAGGCCAGACCCCGTCACGCAGAGGAGAGAGCCATGCTCGTGAGATCTGCAAGTCATCGTGTCGCCCAGGCGCTGATGGTTGTCTCGGCGATCGCCGTCGGTGTCGGCACTGTCGCCGGACAGGACCGCAGCTCCAACCGGGACGGCGAGGCGCTGGGTCACGGGTACTCGCGTCCGGCGCGCAGCCCGCACGGCAGCCGGTCCGAGGTCATCGCGCCCTACGGCATGGTGGCGGCCAGCCAGCCGCTGGCGGCGCAGGTCGGCATCGACATCCTGAAGGCGGGCGGCAACGCCATCGACGCCGCTGTGGCGGTCAACGCCGTGCTGGGTTTGGTCGAGCCGCACATGAACGGCGTGGGCGGCGATCTGTTCGCGATCGTCTGGGACGCCGAGACAGAGCAGCTCTACGGGCTCAACGCGACTGGGCGGGCGCCGTACGAGATCAACCGGCAGGTGTTCGAGCGACAGGGGCTCGAACGGGTGCCGGGCACCGGACCGCTGACCTGGACGGTGCCGGGTGCGGTCGACGGCTGGGCCCAGCTGCTGGAGCGGTTCGGCACGATGAGCTTCGCCGACGTGCTCGCGCCCGCGATTGCCTACGGCCGCGACGGCTTCCCGGTCAGCGAGGTTATTCAGGGGCAGTGGGCGGGCTCGGAGCGCACGCTCGCCGAATGGCCCACTTCGGCCGCCACCTATCTTCCCAACGGACGACCGCCGGCGTTGGGCGAGCTGTTCAAGAACCCAGGGCTCGTCCGGACCTACGAGGCGATTGCCCAAGGGGGACGCGACGCCTTCTACAAGGGTGAGATCGCGCGGAAGATTGTCGCCTTCAGCGAGTCGAACGGCGGCTACTTCACCATGCGCGACTTCGAGGACCACAGCTCGATGTGGGTGGACCCGGTCACCAGCAGCTATCGCGGCTACGACATCTGGGAGATTCCGCCTAACAGCTCCGGCATCGTCGCGCTGATGATGCTCAACATCCTGGAGGGTTACGACATGGCCTCCCTGGGGCATAACTCGGCGGCGGCGATTCACCGCATCGTCGAGGCGAAGAAGCTCGCCTTCGCCGACCGCGACCGGTATGTGGCCGACCCGAACGCCAACGCGCTGCCGGTCACCGAGCTGATCTCGAAGGCCTACGCTGAAGAACGCCGCGCGCTCATCGACCCGTCGCGCGCGTCGCAGACTGTCAACGCCGGGGACCCGACCGACACCGTCTATCTGACGGTGGTCGACAAGGACCGCAACGCCATCTCGCTCATCGAGAGCATCTTCGGCGGCTTCGGGTCGAAGGTGGTGCCGGCCGACCTCGGGTTCGCGCTACAGAACCGCGGCTCCGGGTTCTCGCTCGAGCCGGGGCACCTCAACTCGCTCGAGCCGCACAAGCGGTCGCTGCATACCAACATGCCGGCGTTCGTCACCAAGGACGGCAAGCCGTTCCTGTCGTTCGGCGTCATGGGCGGCGACATGCAGCCGCAGGGGCACACCCAGGTGCTGTCGAACATCATCGACTTCGGCATGAACCTGCAGGAGGCGGGTGACGCGGCCCGCGTGCGCCACGGCGGCAGCGTGCAGGTCGAGCCGGGTGTCACCGACGCGGTCATCGCCGAGCTCGAGCGCATGGGGCACCGTGTGCGCCGCGCCGGCGGCGGCGGCATGGGCGGCTATCAGGCGATCATGATCAACCCCGAGACCGGCATGCTGCACGCCGGCACCGACCCGCGCAAGGACGGCGCGGCGATCGGGTACTAGGTTTCCCGGCGAGGCGCCCGTCTGGCGGCGTTGCTTCCTCGGTCACAGCCCGCCCTGGCTGCTCCCTCGTCGCGCCTTGCCAGACGAACGCCTCGCCAGGAAACCGGCTGGTCGTTTTCAGCGCCCGTCTGGCGGCGTTGCTTCCTCGGTCACAGCCCGCCTGGCTGCTCCCTCGTCGCGCCTTGCCAGACGAACGCCTCGCCAGGAAACCGCTCTCGTCTTTGGACGGCGTCGCTCCTCGGTTGCAGTCAGGGCGCGCACGTGCGCGCCCCGCGGACGCGGAGTGGGGTTCTCGGGGTCCCCGCGTAGCGTTCGCGTGGGGTTCGGGGCGCAGCCCCGCGTGACTGAAGCCGCGCCTTGCTAGACGAACGCCTCGCGAGGAAACCGTGCTGGTCGTCTTCAGCGCCCTGCTAGTGGTGTGTCCCTCAAATGGCTTGACAGACTTCCCGGCGCGCGGCGCCCGGCGGACAAGGCACGACGAGGGAGCATACCGGCAGTATGCGACCGAGGAGCAACGCCGTCAGACGGGATGCCCCGCCCGGGAAGTGTAAAGGTAATTGAGGGACACACCACTAGATCACGGCTTGCGGCGCTGTTCTTCGAGCAGTGCCTCGAGCTCGGCCAGGGCTGCAAGGCCCCTCGGCCGTCCGGTGCGCCGCGCATTCTTGGTGAGAGAGATTCCAGGGCACCAGCCAGGCGGGTGAGATTCTTTCGTCACGCGCGTAGACGATATCCAGGTCGACCGTGGTCCGCGGCGAGCCGAGGACGGTGCCGGCGAATCCCCGATCAGCACGTACCGCACCTCAGCCGACCCGAGCCGGCGGATCAGTCCTTCGAAGTCGGTCATGAGGACTGCCGACGGCGGCCCGCCTCGTGGAGCGCTTCGGCGAAGCGCAGCGCGGCGGTCATGTTGCGCAGGCGCTCGTCGTCCGGATCGTCGTGCCGAGTTCGTGCCTGCTCCACGTGACGCCCCTGTGGTTCTCATTGTGACGAGGCGCTTCGGTTGGGGCAAGGATCTCACTCCTGCCCGTCGCGGATCTGACCAGTGCCTCTGGTGTCACGCCAGGATATCTGGCTATTGTCAGGCGTAATGCGGGGCTGAGGGAGCGCTAGGAAAAGGCCTTCGGTCTTATCTGGTCATCGAGTCAGCGGGTCAGCGTGGCACTCCAGTCGACCGGATCATCACGATCGTCGCGCGTCCGCGCGATACCGCGCATCGTGTCGTTGGAGATCATGCCGCTGTAGTGGGTGTCGCCGACTCGAAAGGTGATCGCCGTTCCGCTCAACCGGCCCTCTTCGATCTCGGCGCTTCGTCCATCGGCGCGCATCCTGCCGGTCACCATCTGGAACTCCTGTTCGAGCTGGAGCTCGCCGTTTGACATTTGCCAGGTTCCCGCGACCTTCGCCGGCACGATCCACAGCAGCGATGTGCAGAAGCTGGGGCACGGATCGAGCTGGACGGTTTGGTCCGGGGTCCAGCCGGGTGCGTCGGGGTCTCGCTGCGAACCACCCAGGTCCCAGGTGTTCGACACGATGCGCGTGCCCGGCTCGAGTCCGAGGAGCGTCGGGCGGAGCCTGAGGTTGATATCGGGCAGCAGGAACATGGTGATCACGGTGGCCGGTGAGAGGTCGAACTCGAACAGGTCGGTCGCGAGGAACGACGCGCGATCGGCGACGCCCGCTTCAGCCGCTCGCTGTTTCGACAATTCCACGAGGTTCTCCTCGAGCTCGACGCCGACCGCCCGCGCGCCGAGCTTGGCAGCCGCGATGACGGTGCGCCCATCACCCGAGCCCAGATCGATGACGACGTCGTTTGGAGTGACATGCGCCATCTCGAGCATCGTGTCCACCAGCTCGTCCGGCGTCGGCACCCACGGAACGTCCTTGCCCCCCTGCCCGATCACCACCGGTGGGGGCTGCGCGGCGGCGTGTGGCACAAGCAGCACGAAGAAGGTCGCGACCACAAGCGCGAGCGCCCATACCCGCGCCTTGCGTCGGATGAAAGACGAAGCGTGACGCGTCTGTTCAGGCATCGCGGGGTAGCAGCTTTGGTTGGCCGGCGATCGTGACCGCGCCGAAGTGCCGGAGATCCAGCGTGGCGACCGCCGAGGCACCGATTCGCTCCGCGGTGGCGATGACCACCCCGTCGACGAGTCCGAGCTGGAGGTCGGCGTACTGCTGGCAGATTCGCTTCGCCGCGTTGAGATCAGATTCCTGTCCCCATTCGACGCCGAACGCACCACCAGCGAGGTCGGCGAGAAACATCTCTTCGGCCTTTCCGCCGAGCTGTGTCGCTACCAGATAGTCGACCTCCGGCAGGACTGCCCACGGGAGCACCCAGCTGTCCGGGTCGCTCATGTAGATTTCGCGCAGTGACGCGTGGTGTCGGTCCCCTGCGTCGAGCAACGCGACGATGGCGCCCGTGTCGGCGACAATCACTGCTTTCCCATGCCTTCGAGTAGCTCCTCGGCGCGCTCTCCGACATCGCTTCGGCCACTCGAGAAGGCTCCGACCGACCGAGCAACTCTGTGCTGAGCGTGGCGCCGCGTGTACTCCGCCACTGCCTCGCGAACGAGCTCTGCCGACGGCCGGTGTTGCTCGGCCGCGAGGCGCTTGAGGCGCCGATAGTCGTCCGAGTCTAGATACACAGTCGTTTTCTCCATGTGGCTACCATATATGGTAACACGAAGACACAGCTGTTCTGACTGCGAACGACGAGCCCTGGTGCTCTGCGCTTTGTGCTTTGCCCAGGCGAGCCATCCGGAGAAGAATGTCGCCCCGTCGTTACCGCACCTCGGGGCCGCCGCGGCGGTCATCGGGCACGAAGCGATCCCGGGCCGGCATGACGACCGTGGGCAAGCTCTCGGCGTTCATGACGGCGTCCTCGCCGACGATGGCGTTCTGCGACAGGACCCAGGCCACAAGTCCGTAGACCTGGTCGGGCGTCAGCGTTCCGGGGGCGTCCCGGGGCATCGCGCGGTTGATGTAGTCGTAGAGCGTCGTGGCATGCGGCCAGTAGTTCCCGACCGTCACCCGTCGGCTGTCGGGGTCACGCCCAACCAGCGGCGCGGCGGTCGCGCCTTCGCCCTCCGGACCGTGGCACCCGCTACATGATTGCGCCCACGTCCGTGCGCCTTCGGCCACGGTGCCGCTGCCCTGCGGAAGACCCGTGCCGTCCGGCATGACGTCGATGTCGAGGCGGGCGATCTCTTCCGGTGTCGCTGAGTGGCCGAAATCGAACGTGTCCGGCAGGGGAGCGGAGCTCGCCCGCTGCTGACCGGCCGCGAGCGTCCCCGCGACAGAGAATCCGAACGCCGCCCAGATCACGAGCCCGACGACTGTGGCCACGGCGCCGCGACCACCGCTCACGACCGCAACCTCTCGGCGCCGAACAGCACGCGTCCATCATCGTCTATCGTCCAGGAAGTGATCGGGTTCTGGTGATACCGTGTCCGTGGTCCCCGCGCCGCGCGCAGCGCCTCCCAGGTCGGCTGCACGTAACCGGTCTCGTCGGTTGCCCGGCTCATGATCTCGCCGGGTCCTCCGGGCCAGTTCCACAGATAGCGGAACCGCACGTGGGCTTTGTCGAGCACCGGCTCCTGCAGGTCGGCCGCCTGCCATGTCGCCCCGCCGTCAGTGCTTACGTCGACCCGGGCAATCCGGCCGCGGCCGCTCCAGGCCAGCCCCCGGATCTCGTGCCACCCCGGTTCGATGACACGAGGATACGCCGGGTCGGTGATGATCGACCGCGCGTCCATGACGAAGCTGAACTGACGCACCGTGCTGCCGTCGCCCAGCGGGTCGGTGTACTTCGACGTTTCTTCCCGGGTCATGAACGGCTGGTCGGCCAGCTCGATCCGTCGCAGCCACTTGACGCTGCTGTTGCCTTCCCAACCGGGCAGCAGCAGTCGCGCCGGGTACCCGTTGCCGGGCATCAGCGCGTCACCGTTCTGCGCGTAGACGACCATCGCGTCGTCGAACGCCTTCTCCATCGGGATACTGCGGGTCATCACCGCGGCATCCTGTCCCTCGGCGAGGAACCAGGTGGCGTCAGGGCTTGCGCCGACCTCTCGCAGCAGCGTCGAGAGCCCCACTCCGGTCCACTCGGTCTGGCTGGTCAGCCCGCAGACCATCTGCGGAAGCGTCTCCGGACTGCCACGGCGCAGGTTGCCGGAGCATTCGAGAAAGCAGATGCGGGAGGTCGAGGGGAAGCGCTTCAGGTCGGCGAGACTGAAGATTCGCGGGCGGCCGACCAGACCATGGATCATCAGCTCGTAGCGGTCCGGGTCGATCTCCGGTACGCCCCCGTGGTGACGCTCGAAGTGCAGGTCGGCCGGCGTGATCGTGCCTCGCAGGTCCTGCAGCGGTGTGCGTGACGATGTCGCGCTCGGGTCGCGCTGCGGCGTCACGAACGGCGACCGCTGGTCGATCTCGTTCGGACCACGACCGGGGCGCCGGGTCGTGTCGATTGCCTGCTGGCCGGCGACCGGCGTCACCGCCGCCGCGCCGATGGCGCCGGCCGCCCCCGCCAGCACCTCCCGCCGCGTCAGTCGTCCCCGCCCTCGAGAGGTCGTCACCGAGTTTCGCGTGTCGGTCATCGTGGCATCTCCTCGACCCTCGCCCAACCACCCAAAGCCCATAGCCCAAAGCCCAAAGCCTAAGCCCCAGAGCTCAGCTGTGTCGACAGTAGTCTGAAGGACTGCGTCTCACAAGCAGCCCAGGCGCGCGACAAGGTGCGCCCCGCGGGTGCGGAGTCCGGGGCGTCGCCCCGGCTAGGTGATGGATCGGAGCGGGCCGATGATCTCATCCGGTTCGGGGAACCGGTGCTCCGCTTGCTTCGAGAAGATGAGATCGCCGTCGGCGACCACATCGAATTGGCCGCGCGCTCCTTCGACCACCTCGGCTTCGATGCCGAGAGCGTCTCTAATCGAGGCCGCCAGACTGGTGGCCTTCGGCAGGTAGTTTCAAACCTTGCAGTAGCTGATTGAGACCCGCATGACGAGCCGATGTTACTGCACCCAGGTTGCCGGAGCAATCGACGGCCATCATCGCCACACCAGAGGCCGCCGGCCAGGCGTGCGCGCGGAACTCGACTGCTAGACTCGAACTTGATTCGCGATGAACGGCTATGAAAGCCTGACGCCATGAGTTCTTCGCGCCTGGCGATCACGGCGGCCGACATCACGACGCTCGGCGTCGACGCCATCGTCAACGCGGCCAACACGACGCTGCTCGGGGGTGGCGGGGTCGATGGGGCAATCCATCGGGCGGCGGGACCAGACCTCGTGGCCGAGTGCCGCCTGCTCGGCGGATGCGAGACGGGCGACGCGAAGATCACCGATGCGCATCGGTTGCCGTCCCGGTACGTCATCCATGTCGTCGGCCCGGTCTGGCACGGCGGGTCGCACGGCGAGGCCGACCTGCTCGCCTCCTGCTATCGTCGAGCGCTCGAGCTGGCGGTGGCGCATGGTCTGCGCACCATTGCCTTCCCGGCGATCAGCTGCGGTGCCTACGGTTATCCGGTCGATGATGCCTCGGTGGTCGCCGTCGGCGCAGTTACCGCGTTCTTGCGGATGGACCGGTCGATCGAGCAGGCCCTGTTCGTCTGTTTCGGGTCGGCGGTGCAGGCGGCCTACGAGGCCGCGCTCAACGGTGCCCTGGAGCCCGAAGCCGACAGTAAAGGCTAAGGTGTTCGAGCCTGCGCCACGCGATGACCAAAGACGAGCCCTTCATCCGTCAGTGCATCACCCTGTCCGAACAGGCGGTTCGGCTCGGCGACGAGCCGTTCGGCGCGTTGCTCGTGGTCGACGGTGAGGTTCGGTTGACGGCGCAGAACCGGGCCGTCACCGAGGCGGACCCGACTCGCCACGCCGAGCTGCTCCTTGCCAGCGAGGCCTGCCGTCGGCTCGACCGCTCCACCCTGGCGCGCGCCACGCTCTACACGAGCACCGAGCCATGTGTGATGTGCTGCGGCGCCATCTACTGGAGCCGGATCCCGCGCATGGTCTATGGCTGTTCGGCCGTCGAGCTGGGCGCGCTGGTCGGTGGCAGCCTGGTCATTCCCTCGCGGCAGGTGCTTGGCGGCGGCAAACGCCCGATCGAGGTGGTCGGCCCGGTGCTCGAGGCCGAGGCGCTCGCGGTGCACCGCGCCTACTGGCCCGCACTGTGATGTGCTCCTGCCTCCTGCCTCCTGCCTCCTGCCTCCTCGAGTACAAGTTGCGATATCGTGGAACCCGGCCGACGCACGGTCAGGGGGAGGTCAGCGATGTGGTTCAGTGATCGCAAGCAACGCGTCCCGTCGGCGGCAGAAGCGCTTCCCGGACGCACCGAGCGCATGGTGGTGCCGGACTCGCACTTCGTCAACGGCGCGCGTCTCAGTCCACCGTTTCCCGAGGGTCTCGAGCAGGCAGTGTTCGCGATGGGCTGTTTCTGGGGCGCCGAGCGGGTGTTCTGGGAGCTTCCGGGGGTCTACAGCACCGCTGTCGGCTACGCCGGCGGGCTCACGCCGAATCCGACCTATCAGGAGGTCTGCACCGGTCAGACGGGTCACACCGAGGTCGTGCTCGTCATCTTCAATGCATCGGACGTCAGCTACGGGGAGCTGCTCTCGCGGTTTTGGGAAGGGCATGACCCCTCGCAAGGGATGCGTCAAGGGAACGACGTCGGTACCCAGTATCGATCCGCGATTCACTTCTTCAGCGACCGACAGCGCGAGTCGGCGGAGGCGACAAAGCGCACCTACGAGGAGGCGCTGCGGGAGGCCGACCACGGCCCGATCACGACCGAGATCGTCGCCGCGCCCGAGTTCTACCACGCCGAGGATTATCACCAGCAGTATCTGGCCAAGAACCCGAACGGCTATTGCGGACTTGGCGGCACCGGCGTCTCCTGCCCGGTCGGGCTGAGGGTGAGGTGATGCGCACGAAGGAGTCAGAAGTCAGAAGGCAAAATGACGAGGAGGGCCCTGCTCGCCGCGGCTTTTCTTGTCGTCGCCGCACCGGCTGTCGTCGCGCGACAGTCCGGCGACGCATCACCCCAGGACACCCAGACGACGCGTCGGCGCGTCGGTCTCGCCCTCGGCGGTGGGAGCGCGCGCGGCCTGGCGCATGTCGGCGTGCTCGAGTGGCTCGAAGAGCATCGGATTCCGGTCGACGTCATCGCCGGCACCAGCATCGGCGGACTCGTCGGCGGCGGATACGCCACGGGCCGAACGGCAGCCGAGGTCAGAGACCTCATCGAGGCGATCGACTGGGACGCCATGTTTCAGGGCGAGGTCGAGTACGCGCAGAAGGCGTTCCGGCGGAAAGAGGACCGGCGAGACTTTCCGGTGCGTCTGGAGCTCGGTTTGCGCGACGGGCTGCGCCTGGCCCCCGGGCTGGACCCAGGGCACTACATTGGCCTGTTTCTCAGTCGGCTGGTACTGCCCTTCGCTGCGCCGCTCGATTTCGACGACCTGCCGATTCCGTTTCGCGCCGTGGCGTCAGACCTCGAAGCGGCGGTTGCCGTCGAGCTGGATAGCGGCTCGTTGGCGGCCGCACTACGCGCCACCATGGCGATTCCAGCCATCTTTGAACCGATCGAGATCGGCCAGCGCCTGCTGGCGGACGGCGGGCTGCTGAACAACGTGCCAGCCGACGTAACGCGTGAGATGGGCGCCGAGGTCGTCATCGCGGTCGACGTGAGCGCGCCGCTCGGAGACCGGGAGGCGCTCCGGTCGTTGGTTGGCGTAGCGAACCAGGCGATCGGCGTCATGATGGTGGCGCGCACCAGACAGGTGCTCGACGATCACGCCAACCATGTCATCAGACCGGTCGTCGACGATATCAGCGCGAACGGGTGGCGCCGGTTCGAGGAGATTCGCCAGCGCGGCTACGCCGCCGCCGCGGCACTGGCCGACCGCCTGGCCCCACTGTCACTCGACCCTGTCGCATGGGATCGCCACGTGGCCAAGCGCCGTCGCCGTCGCCCGGCCGCGTCTGTCGAGCCGGCGTTCGTCCGCGTCGACGGCGTGGACGCGGACGTGGCTGCCGACATCGGCCGGCGGCTCGAGCCGGAAATCGGAGGGGCACTGGACCCGGTCGAGCTCGAGCGTCGGTTGACGACCCTGGCCGGCGCCGGGCGCTACGGCAGCCTAGGCTACGACGTGGTGCGGGAGGGGGAGCGGGCCGGTCTAGCGGTGCACGTGCGGGAGAAGTCGCACGGTCCCCCGTTTCTCAACCTCGCGTTCGAGCTCGACAATCGTGCCGATGCCGTCGAGCGCGGCTTCGGTGCACGGCTCACCGCCTATGACGTCGGCGGGCGGGACACCGAGGCGCGCGTCGATCTCACGCTCGGGTCAGATCTCGGTCTCGAGGCCGAGTATCTGCGCCCGATCGCCGGTTCATCCTTGTTCGTTGCGCCCCGCATTGGGTTGCGCAGCCGCACGCAGCAGTTCGCGCTCGAGAGCGACCCGATCGCCAGCTTTCGCACCCAGCGGGCGCAGGCCGGCGGGGATCTCGGTGTCACCCTGGGCGCGACGAGCGAGCTGCGTGTGGGCTACGACATCGGTGTGGTGGATGCTCGTGTCCGAGTCGGCACGCCGGTGTTGCCGCCGGTGCAGGGGCGCGAGCACGGGGCGCGCCTCCGCTGGGTCTACGATGGGCACGACGACTGGATCGTGCCCAGTCGCGGCACCCGGCTGGTCACCGAAGTCAGGTGGCTTGTCGAAGCGCCGGAGCAGTCGCGCGATCTCAGGCAGGCGACACTCGACAGCGCGACGTTCATGTCCGTCGGGGACGCCGGTCGCATCTTCGTTGCCCTTGCCGGTGCCACCTCATTCGGCGACGCGGCCTCACCCTTCTATCAGTTCACGCTCGGGGGCCCGTTCCGGCTGGGGGCGTTCGAGCTGGACCAGTTTCGCGGATCCCATACAGCCTACGTGGGCGGCGGCTACATGCACAGACTCGGGCGGTTGCCGGACCTGGTTGGCGGGCCGATCCATCTCGTCGGGTGGCTCGAGTCAGGCAGCGCGTTCGAGACCCCGCGCGACGCGGTGGTCCACTCGGACCTGTCCGGCGGGCTGCTGGTCGAGACGCTCATGGGGGCGCTGCTTGTCAGCGGCAGCATCGGCGACGACGGGTCCGGGGCGTTCTACGTGGCCCTGGGCCGCCCGTTCTGGTAAGAGCCCGCGCAAGAATAACTTCCCATTTTCGGCCGCCGATCCATCCCGTCTGGCGGCGTTGCTTGTCGGTCGAATACTGCCCGTATGCTCCCTCCTCGCGCCTGGCCAGCCGGGCGCCTCGACGCCTCAAAATAGGAACCTATTCTTGCGCGGACCCTAAACGTCGCCCGCCGGCTTCGCGGCGCGGTCTTCGAGTTGTAACATTGATCTTGATCGCTGACTTTTAGGGTACTTGCCTCCCATGGCGACATTCAAGACCGAGACTCGGACAGAAGAACCGGACGCCCCGCCGGCCGACACCGCGTCGCGCGATGCAGTCGACACGGAGCAGATAACGCGCGCGGCGGGTTTCCGGCGCCTGCTCGAGACCACCAGCATCGTGCAGTGGGAGGCGGATGCGCGCACGTGGGCCTTCACCTACGTAGGGCCGCAGGCGGTGCGGCTGCTCGGCTATCCCATCGAGCGATGGTATGAGCCCGACTTCTGGCTGGCTCATGTGCATCCCGACGATCGGGACGAGGCGGTGCGCTTCTGCGAGCAGGCCGCGCAGGAACGGGACGCCTACGAGCTCGAATACCGGATGATCTCCGCCAGTGGACAGATCCTGTGGCTGCACGATGTCGTCGCGGTCGATCGACTCGACGGCGCTCCAGCCGTCATCCGCGGATTTCTGATCGATGTCACCGAGCGAAAACGTGCCGAGGCGACAGCGCGCGCCAGCGACGCGCGGCTCCGGCAGCTCATCGAGCAGGCTCCCGATGCAATCATCGCGGTGCGGGCCGATGGGCAAATCGCGTTCGTCAATCGCCAGGCGGAACGGATGTTCGGGTATAGCTCGGGCGAGCTGGTGGGGCGGGCGTACGAGAGCCTGGTCGCCGGCAAACTGGACGTAACGCAGCTGACGGAGGACCGAGGCGACGGGAACGCGCTCCAGATCAGTCAGATGGGCAGCACTGACGCGCCGATCAATGGGGTGCACCGAGACGGTCGCTCGATTCCACTCGAGATCAACTTCAGCCCGCTCGAGACCGACGAGGGCACGGTCGTCGTCACTACCCTTCGGGACATCTCTGGGCGGATCGCCGTGGAGGCGGCACGGCTCAAGAGCGAGGAGCGGTTCCGCATTGCAGCGACCCTGGGGGCCGACATCATCGGCGAGACCGACATAGAGACGGGACAGATCGAATGGTTCGGACAGGTGGACCAGGCGTTGGGCTACAAGGCCGGTGAGTTTCCCCGCACCGTCCAAGGATGGTCGGAACAGCTCCACCCGGAGGACCGCGACCGGCTGCTGTCGGTGGACCGGAAAGAGCTCGAACGGCCGGAAGGGATGCGCCTCGAGTATCGGATCAGGGCGAAGGATGGGTCGTATCGACACTGGTCGGTCCGGAGAGTCCCGTGGCTCGATGGGCCCGGGCCACCAACGAAGTTCATCGCCGTCTGTTCGGACGTCACCGAGCAGATTGTCGCCCGGGCCGAGGCGCTCCAGCATCGCGACGCCCTGGCGCACGTCGCCCGTGTCAACTCGCTTGGCGAGCTGACCGCCACGCTCGCGCACGAGCTGAACCAACCGCTGGCGGCGATACTCAGCGATGCCCAGGTTGCCGTGCGCCTCCTCGAGCGGGACCAGCCCGACGTGCCGAAGATCCGCGAGGTGCTTCGCGACATTGTGGCGGACGACCGCCGGGCCGGCGCCATCATCCAGCGGCTGCGGGACATGATGCGGCGGGACAGCGCCACGCGCGAGCCGCTCGATCTGTGTCAAGTGGTGCGCGAGGTCCGCGAAATTATGCGCAGCGGGCTGACGATGCGCGGTATCACGGTCGTGCCAGATTTTGCCGCCGACTTGCCGACAGCGGTGGCGGACCGGATTCAGATCCAGCAGGTGGTCATGAACCTGGTCACCAACGCGATGCAGGCGATGGATGGGCTCGCCGAGGCGCGTCTCACATTGCGGGTGCGGTGTCGCGACGACGGGTGGCAGATCGTGTCGGTCATCGATAGTGGGCCCGGCATCGAGCCGTCGATGGTCGACACGCTATTTGAGCCGTTCACGAGCTCGCGTGCCGGCGGGCTTGGCATGGGGCTCTCGATCTCGCGCAATATCGTCGAGTCGCACAGTGGCCAGATCTGGGCCGAGAACCGCCCCGATGGCGGCGCGACCGTCAGCTTTGGTCTACCCCCGGGTGGATCGGCTCAATGACCGTCGAGCCCATGGTCTTCGTCGTCGACGACGACCGGTCGGTGCGCCGAAGCGTCGTGCGGCTGCTCGAGACGGCCGGACTGCTGGTTGAAGGGTTTCCCTCGGCCGAGGCGTTTCTCGAGCGGGAGCGGCCCGACGGCCCCGGCTGTGTCGTGCTCGACGTGCGTATGCCCGGCATCAGCGGGCTCGAGCTCCAACGGCGTCTCACGGCGGCCGGATGGTCGACACCAGTCGTGTTCATCACCGGGCACGGCGACGTGCCGATGAGCGTCGAGGCGATGAAGGATGGCGCGGTCGACTTCCTGCTCAAGCCGTTCGACGACGAATCGCTGCTGGCTGCCATCGATCGCGCAATCGCGCGCGATCGCGCGCTGCTGCGCGACCGGCTGCAGTTGGAGGAGCTCCGAGTCCGATATGACCGCCTCACGCCTCGACAGCAACAGGTGTTTGCACTGGTCGCCGCCGGGATGCTGAACAAGCAGATTGCCGCCCAGTTGGGAACCACCGACGCCACCATCAAGGTCCACCGCGCGCGGGTCATGACCACGATGCAGGCTGCCTCCCTGGCGGATCTCGTCCGTCAGGCTGAACGCCTGCAACTCGGACCGTCGAGCGGCGTTGCACCATGAGTCTGATCGGCCAGACCGGGACCACTAGGCCGGTCCTGCCGGTGGTCCGGCATTAGACCAAGGTCTAATAGCGTCTTCCCCGTAAGTGGCGGTATCTTAAGGGCACTGCGAACAAGGGTGTTCGGTCTGGTCGCAGCTTGCGGTTACTACGATCGCCCGAATGGGCGGTACAAGCCAGCGGGCTCGGTAATCAGAGTGTCCGGGTTCCGTCGCAACGCGACATCATCATCCTTCGTAGCGCTCGGCTACACACGACCTTCCTCGGGTAATACTTCTTTCCATCCCGGCAGCGACCAGACCACCGCCTGAGGCGGGGCCCGAAGGGCTCCGTCGCTTGGCCTCCACTCGGCGACGCTGGCTGATATCATCGCGGTTTCGGAGGAGATGCCGAGCCCTGGGGCGTCAGGGCCGCCGAAATACGCCGGAGACGTAGAATGCACGAGGATCGGGTCATTGCAAATGTGGAAGCTCAGGAGATTCTCGACAGCCGAGGGAACCCGACGGTCGAGGTCGAGGTATCGCTGGGTGGTGGGGCATCCGGCCGCGCCGCCGTGCCCTCGGGCGCGTCGACCGGCGAGCTGGAGGCGGTCGAGCTGCGCGACGGCGACGAGGCGCGATATCTCGGCAAGGGTGTGACCCGGGCGGTCCAGAACGTCAACACCGAGATCCGCGACGCGCTCGTCGGTCTCGACCCGACCGGCCAGGCGGAGATCGACCAGACGCTGCGCGATCTCGACGGCACCGACAACAAGGGCCGTCTTGGCGCGAACGCGATTCTCGGCGCATCGCTCGCCGTCGCGAAGGCGGCGGCGGCCGCCGCCCATCTGCCGCTCTACGCCTATCTGGGCGGTGACCGAGCGCGCGACCTGCCGGTGCCGATGATGAACGTGCTCAACGGCGGCGCCCATGCCGACAACAACGTCGATATCCAGGAGTTCATGGTAATTCCGGTCGGCGCCCCTAGCTTCTCCGACGCGTTGCGAGTGGGCGTCGAGATCTTTCACCACCTGCGTGCGGTGCTGCGGGATGCCGGTCATCAGACGGCGGTGGGGGACGAGGGCGGCTTCGCGCCGAACCTCGACTCGAACGAGGCCGCGCTGGACGTGCTGATGCTGGCGATCGAGCGGGCCGGCTATCGTCCCGGCGACGACGTCTATCTCGCCCTCGATGTCGCGGCCTCCGAGCTCTATGACAAGCAGAACGCCTGCTACCGGCTCTCGACCGATGGTGAGGCCGAACGCAGCTCGTCCGACATGGTCGACTGGTGCCGCCGGCTCGTCGAGGCCTACCCGATCCTGTCGGTCGAGGACGGGCTCGCAGAGGACGATTGGGACGGCTGGTCGGCTTTGACCGCTGCCCTCGGGACACGCGTGCAACTGGTCGGCGACGACCTGTTCGTCACGAATACGAAGATCTTCGAGCGAGGCATTCGCGAGTCGGTCAGCAACGCCATATTGGTCAAGCTGAACCAGATCGGTACGCTGACCGAGACGCTGGCCGCGATCGAGATGGCGCAGCGGGCCTCCTACACCGCCGTCATCTCGCACCGATCCGGCGAAACCGAGGACACGACCATCGCCGATGTGGCCGTGGCGACCAACGCGGGACAGATCAAGACCGGGTCGCTCTGCCGCACCGACCGAACGGCCAAGTACAACCAGCTACTGCGCATCGAGCACAGGCTCGGGGCCCGGGCGCGCTACCCTGGCCCAAAAGCGTTCTACAACCTACCGGGGTTGCCCGGCTGATGGAAGCTCACGCAGCGATTGGAGCCGTGTTGGTGCGCCTGGTTGGGGCGATGCGTCGAACAGGCGTGCCGTCTGCGATGGTGCGTGCGGTCTGCTTGCTGGTGGCGCTCGTGGCGTGGCCAGTGGCCGCCGCGGCGCAGCCGGCTTCCAGCGCGGAGGGCAGCCAGCGGGATGCGCCGCCGGCGACCCGCCAGGAGATCCTGCAGCGTCAGCGTGAAGCGAAAAGGGCCGAGCTGGCCCCCTACGCCGTGTCGGACGCCGAGGCGCGGGTTGGTCGTCTGGAGACGTTTCGACTGCCGCGTCGGATCTTCGCGAAGGGTTTCGGCGGGTTCCGTCCCGTGGTGGGCGGCATGCCGTCTGGGTCCGGCTTCGTCTTTGGTGGCGGCTACATCGCCGGCTTCAACCACGAGCTCGTCCAGTTCACCGCCAACGCGCGCTATTCGACTCGCGGCTTTCGCAGCTTCGACACCGGCATCATCTTTCCGGCGCCGGCGAGCCGCCTGCCGGTCCAGGCACACGTCAAGGCGGAGGTGCGAGACCTCACGTCGCTGCGGTTCTTCGGGCTGGGTCCCCAAAGCAGCGCGTCCGGCCGGTCGACCTACGGTCTGGAGGACCAGTCGCTCGAGGCCGGAGTGACCGCCACCGCCACCCGGTTCGTGGAGCTAGGCGCGGTTGCGCGCTGGATGAACGCCGAGGTGGGCCCCGGCACGGCCGGCGCGAGCCTGGAAGAACGGTTCGACCCGCTGCTGACACCCGGGTTCGGTACCACGACCGACTTTCTGGTCTATGGCGGGCATCTGACGCTGCATCTCCGCGATGCGCATGTCATCCCCTCGGCAGGGGTGTCGCTCCGCGTCGAGGCGTCGCGGTACGACGATCGGGACAGCGGTCTCTATGATTTCACCCGCCTCGTCGGGGATGTGCAGACGCAAATTCCGCTGGGATACCGCAATCGCATCCTGGCGCTCCGGGTCCGCAGCTCGAATTCGGTGGGTGAGAACGGCGGCGCGGTCCCGTTCTATCTGATGGAGACGATTGGCGGCGCCAACTCGATTCGCGGGTTCCGCGAATACCGATTCAGGGGCGGCCGGAATCTGGTGGTGAACGCCGAGTATCGCTGGGAAGTCTGGACCTACGTCGACTTCGCGCTGTTCTACGACGCGGGAAAGGTCTTCTCCGATGCCGGCGATCTCGACTTCCAGGACATGCAGTCCGGCTACGGGTTCGGCATTCGCGGGCACGCTCCGGGGGGGATGGTGCTTCGGTTCGATTTCGCCCGCAGCAACGAGGGCTTCAAGCTGCACATCGGGGGGGGGGCCGTCGTTTTGACGAAGGAGACAGGAGGCAGGAGGCAGGAGGCAGGAGAAGCCGGAAGGCCGCGCCGTCAACCGTTCACATGTCGGATGGGGACTTCGTGATGCTGAGGCAATCGGTCGCCTTGGTCGTCGGACTGGCGGTGCTGGTGGCTGTGCCCCGGGCGCAGGAGCGGAAGTTCTACTCGGACGATCCGCTGCTGGTCGACAACGACAGGCTCGACGTGCCGACCGAGCCGGCCGAGATCGCGCTCAGCGATATGTTCGACCGCTTCGGACACATCATGGCCGATCTGGGCGATGCGGCCCGGGGAGAGGCGCAGAACGCCAACACGCTCGACGAGGTGCCCGACAGCTCCTGGTTCACGAACCGACACGGCGTGCAACGGATGTCGAGGGCGGCGCTCGTCCGAGGTCCCGACACGAACGAGGGCCCGGACATGACCGTCCCGTGGCGGGTGTTCCGGAGCAAGATCGGTGGGCTCACTCCTGGGTTCCAGATCATCGACGGCCGCGGTGACCGCTATGTCATCAAATTCGACCCGGTGGGCGTCCCCGAGCTCAGCTCGGCCGCCGAGGTCATTGCCACCAAGCTCTTTTACGCCATCGGCTATAACGTGCCGGAGAATTTCATTGTCGCCGTCGATCCCGAGGCCGGTCTGACGATCGAGCCGGGTACGATGCTCGAAGACGAGTTCGGAGATGAGACGGCGCTGACGCGCGGGCAACTGCGCCGCCGGCTACGGTTGGTGCCCAGGCTGGACAACGGCCGGATGCGCGTGACCGCCAGTCGGTATCTCTCCGGGCGTCCCATCGGCCCGTTCCGCTATTACGGGACCCGCACGGACGATGCGAACGATGTCGTCGCGCACGAGAATCGGCGTGAGCTGCGTGGGCTCAGGTTGTTCGCGGCCTGGACCAACCACGACGACACGCGTGCCCAAAACACCCAGGACAGCTGGGTGGAAGAAGACGGACGCCACTACATTCGGCACCACCTGCTCGACTTCGGATCGACTTTCGGGAGTGGCAGCGTCGACCTGCAGCTCCCGAATCTGGGCTTTCACTACTGGCTCGATACCGATGAGGTGAAGCGGAACCTCGTCAGCTTCGGGCTGCGCACCCCCAAGTACCGCACCGTGGACTGGCCAAGCTTTCCGGAATACGAATCCGTCGGGCGTTGGGAGTCGGTGTCGTTCGAGCCCCAGGAGTGGAAGAACGACTATCCGAATCCGGCGTTTGTCCGGATGACCGACCGCGACGCGTTCTGGGCGGCCAAGGTCATCATGCGGTTCACACCCGAGGAGCTGCTGGCCATCGTCGAGACCGGGCAGCTGAGCGACCCTGAACAGGAGCGCTACTTCCACCAGGTGCTGGTCGAACGGCAGATCAAGAGCGCCCGCTACTACATAAACCGGGTGAACCCGATCGACGAGTTCGAGGTTGGCGCCGACGGTCTGCGCTTCGTCAATCTCTCCGAGCGGTATGGGTTCGCCGAATCGGGGACAGCCTACGACGTAGAGTGGTCAGTCTACGACAATGGCACCGACGGCGTGCGAGGCCTGACCGATTCCGCGACCCAGAGTGCCACGACAGTTCGACTACCGGCCAACCCCGGCCTCGACGGCGATGCCTATCTGATGGCGGAGATCCGGTCTGTCCACGCGGACTTCCCGGCCTGGAATGAGCCGGTGCGGGTCTATCTGCGACCGAACAGCGCGACCTACGATGTCATCGGGATTGAGCGATAGGCAGGATAGCGCAGCCCTCCAGCTTCTCCTGCCTCCTGAGAGCACTGCCCTCACTGCACCGTCTGCAGTTGGTTGTCGACCCGCAGGACCCCCTGCGTGTTGCGGACGATCCTTTCCATCTCGCGCCGCTCGATGTCGCCTTGTACCCAGCCGGTCAGGGTGACGACGCTTCGCTGGACGATGATGTGGAACGGCGGGTTGGCCTGCGAGCCGAACCGTTGGAAGTGACTGCTTCTGAAGATGCTTTGCGCGATGGCGCTCCGCAGGTTTTCGTCCCCTAACGACGGCGTGATCGTCTCGATCTGGTTCTGGACGTCCTGCACACCCGGAATCTTCGCGACCCGTTCGAAGAGATCGTCCGCTTTGTCCTTGTCCGGTGTCACCTTGCCAAGAAGCGTGACCTCTCCACCATTGATCATGCCGTCGAGATAGTCGAACAGCGTGTAGTACGGGTAGCGCTGCATCACCTTCGCGACCTCTTCGGCCAGCTTCTGATCGCTCTCGGCGGGTGGAATCTCGATCTCACTGACAACGGTTTCTACCCCGTCCACGTCGAACGCCCTTCGGATCGCCTCGCTCTTCAACCAGAAGGTCTCGAGCTCTCCGGTCAGGGTGACCTCGCTGCCTGCGATCGCCACGTCGAGACGCCGCAGGTCGCGTTCCCCACGAAGCTCCTCGCGCACGTCCCGCTCTAGCTGGGTCGCGGTTTGCGCCGCCACCGGGAAAACCGACACGCCGAACTCGCACACGACGATCAGGGCGATGACGGTCGCGGATGCGTGACGCTGCATGGGTGTCTCCTTGTGTGTTCGCTATCTCTCAGTTTGTATCACACCTGCGGCCGGCCCGGGCGCTTCGCGCGGTCGGCGTCCGCCGTCCCGCGCCACGCACGGTCTGGCGGGCTATCGGTCGTGCTTCCCGAACGCGGCGCTGAAGATCTGCTGGAGCAGATCGGGGCGCTGTCCAAGCAGGTCGAACAGGTCGTCGCGGTCGATGCGGAGCGCCACACCAGCCTCGGCGACCGTCAAGCGGCGCGGATCCGGTATGGTGCCGCCAGCCTCGGTGCCGGCCAGCGCCTCGTTCATGCCGACGACGTCTCCCGCTTCGGCCCGCAGCGGGACCATGGACTCATCGGGTGCTTCGAGCGACACCGCTCCCGAGAGCACGATGCACACCACCGGTGGATCGGCCTCCCCGGAGAGCACCGCTCCCTCGACGAGCTCGACCTGCTGGGCGATCGCGGCGAGGTGTCGCATCTCGGTGGCGGTGACCCTGGAGAAGATCGAGAGGCGCTGCAGTGCCAGCACCTTCTGGATCGGAGTAAGCGGTCCGGCGGCCAGCCCCACGATCGCCTCTGCCGCTTCGCCCTTCATGACCGAGCGCTCCCCACCCTGCGGGCCGCGTCCGGCCAGCGTGCGGAAGAACCCCTGCACGAGGTCGGTGTTGTCGGCGAGCAGTGTGCCCATTACCTCGCTGGACAGCCGCAGGGAGACACAGGGCTCGAGCGTCTTGACGGTGTGGGGCATCAGACAGCCATTGAGCAGTTCCTCGAAGCCGAGCGTGGCCGGCGGCGATACGGCAGCACATCCCAGGGGTGCTGTGCCAGATTGGCGGCGCCGCGGCGCTACGGGCGCTGGTTGGGGGGCTCATGAGCCCGAATCCGGCATTACGCCACGAGGTCGTGGTTGCCTTGAACAAGCTGAGTGACCAGTACCCCGATGTCGCCATCGACACGCAGGTGGTAGAGATGACGCTGGCCGCCGAGGTGATGGGGCATTATCGGTCGTACCAGGTGCTGGTTGCCCTGGAGGGCCACGCGGATGGCGCGGTTGGCACGGTTGGTAATGATGTGACGCTGACCCCTCTGCGGCGGGCCATGGATGCCGAGCTGGAGCGAATTTTCCGGCTGCTCGCCTTGTTGTTTCTGGACCACGACCTGCACAGCGCGCACGACGGCGTGCGGTCTCTCAACCCCGTGGTGCGCGCCAACGCAGTGGAGTTTCTCGACAATGTGCTGGAGCCGCCGCAACTGCGGCAGCAGGTGCTGCCGCTGGTCGATGATCAAGTGACTGCGGCGCAACGCGCGGCGGCCGCTGGCGCCGTCGCCGGCGCGACGATGACCACACCGGCCGAAGCGGTCCAGACACTGCTCGGCAGCGAGGATTCGTGGATGCGCGCGTGCGGGCTGTCCGCGGTCGGCACCCTCGAGCTTCGCGAGCTCGAACCGGAGCTCGACCGGGCGCTCGCCGCCGCCGACCAGGCCGAACGCGATGCGGCTCGCGTCGCGAAGACGCACCTGGCGCCTACGGTGGTCGAGCCGGAGCTCGGGACCGCCGAGGCGGAGCGGTGGATGAGTGGGGCCGCCGGGGTGTGATAGCGGTGTGCTCCAAGAAGTCAGAAGGCAGAAGGCAGAAGGCAGAAGGCAGAAGGCAGAAGGCAGAAGGCAGCGGGCTACGCCAGCCCTACTCGGTTGCGGGCGGCGGTGTTACTGCGGCTGCGGGGGCATCCCGTTGCCCGATGGCAACATGCTGGGCCCCGTACTTCTGGTACAGATACGACGCCCCGACCAGTAACAGGCCCAACGCGAGGCTGCTGACGATGCGGTAGACCGAATCGAGCTGCGAGAAGTCCACCGTAAACACCTTCAGCACCGTGATGCCGAAGACCACCAGCGCGAGATAGCGGATGGGAGCGTAGCGCCGCTTGATGCCCACCGCCGTCATCCCGGCGGCATAGGCGCCCCAGGTTGCCGAGAGCATCATCTGACCGACCAGCTCGGCGCTCGCTGCAAACCGCGCCGTGGCCTGGCGCAACGCCCAGAACGCGTAGATCTCGGTAGACAGGGTCACCAGCATCAGCACGTTCGCCCCAACGATAGCCGTGGCCATCGCCCGGTGCCGGTAGGTGTCTGCCTCTGAGTCGGTCTGGGCATGCAACCAGGCGACCAGGCCCAGGACACCCACGACGAAGAGACCGAGGATGGCGCGCTGATTGAGGAAGACCGTGTAGGCGAAAGGGACCGGCGCGATCTGCAGCGAGACCAGACGGACGATCGAGACTCCGAGGAGCAGCGCGCCGCCCATGCGGATCCAGGTCCGGCGCTCCCGGAGCCCAAGCCAGATCAGGCCGCCCGCCTCGGTCGCCCAGAGCATCGTCACCCAGGCGCCGTTGAGCTGGACCGCGAACGCCGCCACGGCCAGGGTGACCGCGACCACCAGGACGTGCATGACCGCGCGCGGCTCGACCCGCCGGACCGCGACGGCCAGTGCCCCGTAGGCGAGGGCCTCCAGCGCGGCGATGAGTCCGGTCAGCGCGGGGTAGTGCGGTGCAACGACTGTCTGCAGCCCGAAGTACAGGCCGACCCCGTTGGCCGGGAACAGCAGGACATCGGCGGCATGCGGTTGCGCGGGTGCGCGTCTGAGCATCTCGACCTGGGCCGCGGCGTGGATGCCTGCGACCGCGAGCCAGGTCACCACGGCCGGTGCCAGCCAGGCCCCGCTCGGTTGGAAGTTCGCCCACCCGAGCAGTGGTCCAACCACCGCAGCCCACAAGAGCAGGCGGGACCACATCGCCTCCCACCGGACGGAGACCGTCACACCGACCCCGGTCACGGCGATCAGATACACGAGGAACGCGAGCCAGTGGTCCCCCAGAATGGCGAGCGAGGCGGCGTGATACCAGACCGGCGTCGTCCACAGCGCCAGTCGCACCCACGGCGCAATCGCATGGGTCGAACCGCGCATGCGGTAGAGGCTCCAGAGGAACAGCGCGCAATACAGGGTGACAAAGAGCTCCGTCGGCAGATACACGCTGGACTCGTAGAAGCGGGCTCTCCACGNNAGGACGGTGAGTCCCGTGAGCACGAAGCTGGCCAGGTTGAGGGCGGGCCAGTCGCGTCGATCCGCGAGATAGACCGTGGCCGCGATGAGCAGTGCCGCGTAGCCGAGCTGTGTGAATTGTCCGGGGGCGCCGCCCCATATCAGGAAAGGCGTGCCATAGCCGCCAACTATCGCCATCATCCCGAGTGGCTGCGAGCGCAGTCGGTCTGCCTGCACCGCAGCCAGGCCGGAGACCGACACCAGCAGGACAAACCCGGTCACGGCGGTTATGAGACCGTAGAGGTTCAGGGCCGCGTAGACCGCCAGATACCAGGTGGCGATTCCGCCGCCGACCAGGGTCTGCCCGAACGGCGCGTGCCCGGCGCGCGCAAAGCGGCGACCCGACAGCATCAGCAACGCGCCGGCGAGCACGCCGATTCCGACACGCAACGGCTCGGTGACCCATTGATTGACGAAGGCATATCGGATGAACAGCCCCACGCCGATGACCAGCGTCGCCACTCCGACATAGAGCATCCACCGCGTGCCGATGCGGGCTTCGAGACGCGTTGGTGTCGTCTGGGTCTCGTCCGCCGCCACCGGTGTGGACTCGGGGCCTTGTGCGGTGGTGGGCAACGCGGCCGGCACCGACGGCCCGGTCTTGGTCGCATCTGGTTCGCCAGATGCGGGAGCCGGGGTCCGCGCGGTTGCTTGGCGCTGTTGCGCCTGGCCTTCCAAGACGGCGAGCCGGCGCTCGAGCCGTCCCACACCGGCCCGAGCCGCCGACGCGCGGCGGAACGACAAGATCGGAAGCACAACCGTGAGCACCAGGAGGACGGCGAGGGTGATGAGGGCGGCGATCACAGTCTGGTGCCCAAGGAGTCAGGAGACAGGAGGCAGGAGACAAGAGAGCCTGGAAGGCTTTGCCGCATCTGGTTCAGCTTCAAAGCACCGTTCTCTAACAGCCTGCTCAGCCGAGGCGGCCGAGCGCCTCGGCGGAGGGCGATTCTGGCCAGACCGGCGCCGGCGCGGCGACATAACCGGCATGCGCCAACTGGCTCTGGAAATAGGCGACCTCGGCGGCGTAGAACAGGAGCTTGCTGGCCAGACGCGCGACCACGTAGGCCTGACCGATCAGGAATACCAGCCACATCGAAGGGCCCGTCGACGCTGCTCCGGGCGCCACGAGCGCATAGGCCGCCATCACCGCAAGCAACACCAGCCCGTTGACCAGATACAGTCCGGCGCACGTCACCGGGCGCCGGCGCACGAATCGCCACCCGGCCACGACCGCGCCGAGCATGCTCCGCCGGTCCTCCACGACGGCGCGTACCCGCGCGTAGTCGAAGACGAGGCTGACAGCCGCCAACGTGAGTCCGAACACGAGGTAGAGGACGACCCGAACCGCGAACGCCTGACGCTCCACCGTGAGATTCCGGGTCATCGCCTCGTACAGGTCGTCGAGCAACCAGCCGTGCACGACGCCGAAAAGGAAGCCGTAGGTCAGCCCCGCGACGATCGCCAATCGCAGCAGCCGCGACCCGTAGAGTCCGCACGCCGAGAAGAAGCCGGCGCTGCGCGTCGCCCGGTTCCGCGCGTAGCGATCCAGGACTCCGCCGGCGAACACAGTCCAGACGATGATGTAGGTGAGCACCACGCCGACGATGACGGGTTCCTGGCCGTCGCCGTCGAGCAGGGCGCTGACGTTGTCGAGTACGGCCGCAAAGCCTATGACCGATATCGTGAACGATCGCCCGAGACCGGTAGCCTGACCGAAAAACTGCCGCCACCACTCCCAGGCGAAGCCGTCTGCCATGGCATCCGCCACGACGCTGTCGCCCAGGGCGGTCTCGAGCTCCCCACGAAGCAGCAGCCCCAGCGGCACTGCCAGCAGCACGGTCAGCGCCGTGGCGCCGGCCAGGATGACCGGCGCCCGGATCACACGGCGGACACCGTCGAGCAGGGAGGTGACGATTGGCATCGTCCTTAGAATAGAAACGCGGAGGTCAACATCAGATCCTGCAGCCAGATCATCCAGTGCAGCATCCATTTCGTCGCGGCGGCCGCTGCGCGCGGGGTCGCCGTCCAGCTGTTGTTCGTGTAGTCGACATCCAGCAATAGCACCCGGTCAGGGTCGATCTGCACGCGGGTGGCGCGCGCCGCCCGCTCGTAGGTGAACACGCGCCACGTGTCCTGGCCGTCCCACTGTTCGCGGACCGTCTCGCCGTCGTCGAATTCGACGAGCACGTCGATCGGGAAGATGCCGTCGCCGTGGCGGCGCACAGTCACCGTCGTGCGTGTCAGGCCGCGTTCGTCGATCGGGTCTCTGAACACCGGTCCTGGTCCCCGTCCTGACCTTGGTTCAGGGTCGCGGTCGACATACCCGCGGTCCTGCAACGGGCGTGTGGCGACCTGCTCGACGGCGTAGTCGAACGTCTGCGTGCCGCCATGCACCTGGTCGAAATACCAGGACAGGTCACGTCCGCTGACCTCGTTCGCCACGGCAAAGAAGTCTTCCGGGTCCGGGTGACGAAACTGCCACCGCTGGTAGAACACCGACAGGATCTCGCGAACTTGCTCCCACCCGAGGTGACGCTCGAGGGTGTGCAACCACAGCGCGGTCCTGTCGTAAGTGGTGGCGCCCGCCGTGCCGGGCCAGTACCGAAACGTGGGTGTTCGCTGCGCATCGGTTCGCCCGCCGGCTCGAAAGGTGGCCAGTCGGTTGCCGTCGGTTGCGCGCGACCACGCGACGTCGCGAAAGACGAACGGCACGAAGCCGCCGAAGTATCGTCCGGCGATGTGATGCGGTGTAAAAGAGGCCTCGAGCGCCCGCGCCGTCGAGAAAGTGTTCAGCCCCTCGTCCAGCCAGGCGTGCTCGAATTCGTTGTTGCCCACCACGCCGTACCAGAACTGGTGTCCCGCCTCATGGATCGTGACGTCCTCCGGATCGGCGACGTCGGGTGGGGCGAGCCACCGTGTGCCGGCCGTGAAGAAGGTCGGGTATTCCATGCCACCCGCGCGACTTTGCCATGCCGGGTCCACGATGGTGATCTGCTCATACGGGTAGGGACCGTACCACTGCCCGTAGTGCTGCAGCGTGGCCCGTGTCGCGGCGAAATGGCGCGCGGCCTGCCCGGCATGTTCCGGCTGCAGCAGCAGCCGCATCTCGACCGCCGGCAGCCCGGCGACCGCGAACCGCTCGGTCAGGTCGAGATAGTCGGGACTCGTGGTCCAGGCAAAGTCATGGACGTCCTCCTGCACGTAGCGGTGCGTCGTCGTGCCGTCAGCGTTGTCCCGTGGCGCGTCACCGATGCCGGTCGCGCCGAGCACCCACCCGCTGGGGACGGTGATCCGGACGTCGTAGACGCCGTAATCGGAGAAGAATTCGGTGCTGGCATGGAACTGATGGCAGTTCCAGCCCGTGTCCTCGAGGACCCCGATCTTCGGAAACCACTGCGCGATGAAGAAGAAGTTTCCGATCGCGCCGGTGCGCGCGAACGTCCGCGGCACCCTCGAGCTCCACTCGATCTCGACGTTGACCGTCTCGCCCGGTGCGACCGGCGTCGGCATCGGCATGGCGAGGACTGTCCGGTCGTCCGGATTGCCGTCGTCCGGCGAGATGAACTCGATGCGCGCGGTCATGTCCAGTGGCCCCGCCTCGCCGAGCAGACGCACCGCAGTGACGTCAATCCAGCCCCAGTCGGCCTCCGGTCTGGACGCGAGCCCGAGTCCGCGGCCGAGCTCGCGCTCCCGCATCCAGGTCGAGCGGCTGTTCCGCCAGGCGTTGTAGTACAGGTGGAACCTGAGGTCGGGCGCAGACACTGCGGCGATGTTCCGCCAGGTCAGCACCGCCCGCCCAGTGAGCGTTCGGGCCTCCGGGTCGAGCCGGACGTCGATGGAGTAGTTGGCGTTGCGCGGCGAGCGCGCGCCCACGGGTACTGCGTCCGGTGCAGGTGCCGCCTCGGTGATTGCCGTCGGATCGACCGGAGGCGTCGGCGGCTGCCGCGCTGCCCCTGGCGGTGTCAGCAGGATCGCACCGCAGACCGCCAGTCCCGCGACCGTGAACAGCCTCGGGATCCTGGTAGTCATGACCGCGTGCCGGCTGAGCCTCGCTCGAGTCGCATTTGTGGCGCAGGCCATCAGGCCTTCCATGAGAGGACCAGCCGGTGTCAAGCCGGTCAGGGACCCTGGCTTCCATC
>PBRZ01000048.1 GCA_002726085.1 Acidobacteriota bacterium | reverse complement strand
GCGGTCCAAGTGGCCCTTGCCAACGTGGTGGTAAGCACCTGGTAGAGATGACCTGACCCCCTGAGACCGTGCCAGCCCGAGAGGTAGAATTCGGGCGTCACGACCAGGAGGCAGGATGCCAAGGCCCTGGTTTCCAGGCGGTCCCGTCTCAGAATCTAATCTATCTGGGACAGGCCACGGTACGAGCGAAAGTTAACATCTGGCCGGAGATTCCGTGGGGGCGAAAGTCGGAGGTTTTTGGGACACCAGCCGACTTCTGACGGTCTCGTGACCGGCCATCGAAGAGGATTCTGGGACACCCCGGTACGGCTGCTTGCTCGGCGGGCTCTACTGGCTGGGGACGAGGCGCTGGAGTTCGTCGAATCAGTTGAACACCGGCGCAACGACTGAAACAAAAGACGTCGGGCTGCGATGGCGACATTTTCGAGACGTCCTCGTAGTACGCCCGTCCACACTTGGATGGGATAATGGCACTCTACTTGAACGCGGCGTCGAACGCGCGCCGCTGCAGCACGCTGCCGAGCATGATGAGCTGGGCGCCGGCCTCCAGCTGCATCGAGGCCCGGAGGCTCGTCACCAGCAGACTATCCTGTCGCACTGCGACGACACTCAGCCCGGTACGTGACCCGATCCCGGTCTCGGCCAGCGTCTTGTTCTCCAACGACCGTGGCAGCCGTACCGAGAACAGGTCGACGCCTTCTCCCAGAATCACCAGCTCGTGCCCTTCAAGAAGAGACATCACAGCTTCGGCGCCGAGGGACGAGTAGCTGAGCACGAAGTCCGCGCCCGCCCGATGAATGGCTTCGAGGTTCCGGTCGTGCGTGATCCGGCTCACGATGCGGAGATCCGGCTTGAGCCGCCGGCAGTAGACGGTGAGATACACGTTCACGGCGTCATCGTTCGCGGTCAGGAGCACCGACGGTGCATCCTCCAATCCAGCCGCTCTCAGAGCCTCGCGGTCGTTGGCGTCGCCGACGAAGACGCGATCCGCGACGCCCAGTAAACGCTCCTGCGCGCGCGGGTCGCGCTCGAGCACATGGACCGGGACGCCCTTCCGCTTGAGTGCGCGGGTGGCGGCGCTTCCGACGGTCCCAGCCCCGATGACCATGACGGGCGCTTCGGAGTGGGGCGTAGTCTCGAGCAAACTGTCGAGCGCGGTCAGCTGCGGCGTGGTGCCGACGACCACCAGGATGCTCGCGCTGTCGATCCGGCTTTGGGGGAACGCGGGCATCAGCCGTCCCCGATGCCAAACGCCGACAACGTTCAGCCCTGTCCGTTCCCGTAGCCGTGTGTCGCGAACGGTCAGGCCGGCAAGCGGCGTGTTCCGTGCTGAGAACTCGGCGATCTGCAGCCCTTCGAAGGTGCCCATGACGTCCGCCGTGCCCTGACCGGCACTGATGCGGTTCGCCAGGTACTCTCCCAGACGCACTTTCAGCGGCAAGACGTGGTTACACCCGCTGAGCTCCAGGATGTCGGTTGAGTCCTCCTGCTCGACGACACTGACAATCGGCAAGTCTCCGGATACTTCACGGACGGTCAACGTGATGTTGGTGTTCGTCGTGTCCTCTCGGTTCGCAAGCAGCAGGCGGGCCTGTGCCGCTTGCAAGCCTTCGTAGGTCGTCCGGCTGTCGAGCTCGCCCGTGACCACGGCAATCCCTTGGTTCACGAGGTGCGCTGCCGCGGCCGGGTCGGGCTCTACGACGTTGTACGGGATCCCCTCGGCCCCGAGCCTCTCGATGAGCACGGATGCGATCTCATCGTGGCGACTGATGATGACGTGACCTCGCTGGCTGGACGGCACTCGCCGTGGCGCCCTCAGTCGCACCTGGGCTTCGAGCCAGGGCGCGTAGAAAAATCGAATAAAGGTAAACGGCAGCACGATCAGCAGCAACACCACCCCTGCCCCCAGCACGAAGATCGTGAACAGCCGACCGATGTCGCTGCTAAAAACCACGTCGCCATAGCCGAGCGTGGTCATCGTGACGAGCGTCCAGTAGACGGCGGTGACCCACGAGTGAGACTGCCCTTCCACCTGAACCATGATCACCTGGAAGAGCACCGCACAGAGCGCGATGATCGCAACGAGAACGGCGGCATACGGAAGCAGCGCCTGGAGGTCTCGGCGCACTTCGCCTTCGCGGAAGACGGACACTAGGTCACTTCCAGGAAACTTCATGGTCGCGCGCTGACCCAGAGGCGAGATGCCTCCCGGTCATCCAAACCAGGGAGTCGACCTCGGCAAAGTGGACGACATGATGGTGCCGTCGATGATCGACATCCGGAGCTGCCGGAAGACCACGCACTCGAAGCTCGGCGGGTCGTCGCCGCCGAGAGTGGGATGCACCACGTAGACATCGTGAGCTGCCCGCCGTAGCGGCCGGGGTACAAGAGGCATCGCCTAGTCTGGGCTCTCCACGGTGCGGTCGAGGCGGGTGTCACGCGCGTTGTAGACCTCACCCATGCCGCCCTCGCCGATCTTGGCGGTGACGGAGTAGCGGCCGAGCCGGGTGCCGGGAGTGAGCGCCATGGCCGTGTTCGTGTGTCGTCAGACTATATCGGCCGGGCAGCGAGCTAGCGCAGCTCACTGCATCCGCTCAGACTGCCACTGGCGAGTCTCTCCGTTCCGGCGGGCGACGCCGCTCATGGTCGCGCCGTCGACCTCGGCGCGGTAGTCGTTGCCGGCGGACTGGAAGGTGAAGATCGAGCCACTCAGCCGGCCCTCCTCGATCGGCACCGTCTGACCTCCGGCGTGCAGCTGGCCGGTCACGATCTGAAACCGCTGCTCCAGGTGCAGCTCGCCACCCTCGTTCTCCAAACGCCACACCCCCTCGATCTTGGCCGGCACGGTCCACAGATGGGCAGTGCAAAAGCCGGGGCAGGGGTCGAGCACGATGGTCTGGTCCGGGTCCCATCCGGGGGCGTCCGGAGCGTCGTCGGTGCCCCGCATGTCCCACGTGTTCGAGACGATCCGGGTGCCGGGCGTGAGGTCGAACAGGGTGGGGCGCAGCCCGAGGGTGAGATCGGGCAACAGGAACATGGTGATCACGGACGCGGGCGAAAGATCGAACTCGAAGATGTCGGCGCCGATGAACTCGGTGCGGTCGGCGACACCGGCGTCGTCGGCGTTCCTCCGGGACAGCGCCAGCAGACTGGCATCGAGCTCGACGCCGATTGCCCGTGCTCCGAGCTGCGCAGCCGAGATAACCACCCGGCCATCGCCTGATCCCAGGTCGATGAGCAGGTCGCTGGGGGTCACCGCCGCCATCTCGAGCATGGTATCGACGAGGACCTGCGGTGTGGGCACCCAGGGCGCGTCCTTCCCCTCTTGACCGAGCGTCGGCTGGGGTTGTTGGGCTGAGGGTAGGGCCGGCCAAAGAGAGAGGCTAGCGAGGATCACGGCAAGCGCGATTCGGCTCACTTGCACCAGCGCCCGCACGTCCCCTGAGTCTTCCAGCCCATGAATCCCGCCGATGTCTGGATGGTTCAGCGAGGCGAGGACCTTGGCTTCACGCTCGAAGCGGGCCAGCCGGTCGGGGTCAGACGTGAACGCCTCGGGCAGCACCTTCAAGGCTTCGTCCCGGTCCAACTTGGTGTCCCGGGCTTGGTACACTTCCCCCATGCCGCCCTCACCAATTTTGGCGGTGACTTGATACGAGCCGAGGGTGGTGCCAGTTTGGAGGGGCATCAGGTACCAGCCGTGACGAGTTTACTGGTCACTCTCACCGCTATGAGTCTTCGCCACAAGGTTAAAGAATGAGAACAAATGTCCCNCAACCTTGGGACTCCTGGAAACGAACAACGAGTGGTCACCGCCTGGGATTTCGATATACAGATGCTGCATCCCGAGCTCCCGCATTCTGGCAACTGACTCCCGAGCCCGCGAAGCTGGAACGGTCTGATCGTCGGAGCCTTGAATAACAAGAAACGGAATCTGCCGGATCGCCTCCTGATCGACGTAATCTGCGGTCATACTGCCACCGGCAACCGCCGCGAGTCCCGCCCAGACATCCGGGTAACGACTCGCGATGTAGTAGGTGCCGGAGCCGCCCATCGAATGGCCCCAAAGATAGATCCGATTCTCATCGATGTTTAGCTCGTCGGCGACCAACTTGAACACGTTCATGACGTCCTGCTCTGCACGCCGATCCTGCTCCGAGTCGCCACGGGCGCCGTATCCTCCCCGGCGCGTGTAGCCGAGCGGTGTCACGACAACATACCCATGCTGCTCGGCCAAATCGAGGAATCCGGCGTAGTTCATCAACCAGTCGAACTGACGTCCGGCCCCATGGAGCGCGACCATCAGCGGCGACGGTCTCGTGGGCTCGTAGCTGGACGGGACGAAGAGAGCGTAGGGGATAGTCTCTCCAGTCTCGTTCATCACATACGAACGGTGTTGAACACGCAGGTCGTTGACGGCGTATTCATCGTCTCGCGCCTCACGTTGGGCAAGAACGTCCGTTGGTACGCTGGTCACAAATGCCAACACGGCGATGAGCATCAGGACGACGCGAGCGGGCTGAGGTGTTGTATCCATAATCTCCCTCTGTGTGTGCGGCCCGAATCCCCTCTGCGCCAGGTCCTGGTCGAGTTTGGCGTCCCTCGCCCGATGCACCTCACCCATGCCGCGTGCGGGGAGGATCTTTAGGGCGACCTCGCGGTGGAGCTGCGTGTCGGTCGCNTGCCAAACCTGGCCCATGCCGCCTTCTCCGAGCAGGGCGGTCACCTGGCAGTGGCCGAGCGTGGAACCGACTTCGAGCGCCATCAGTCTGTCTATCGGCTCCGAGATCAGTCAATGGCAAAGCAGTAGAACCGGCCGGCCCCTCCGGTCGCCACCAGATTGTCCTGTGAGCAACCCGGTGACGGGTGGGCGGTATTCCAGGACGAGCCCGGGGTCGTGAAGGAGTAACGGTCGGCGTGGCCGAGCATCGCGCTTCCCTCGTCATTGCTGGTCCAGTTGCCACACGTGCGGTCCTCGCCCGCCGGAAACGCCGTGCCGTCGATCTGCGAGCCGGTCAGCACGTCGTGCTCCGAGAAGTCAGGGTCTCCGTCGATGCGTGAGGGGAACTGCTCGCCGTTCTCGTCCAGGGAATGCTCCCAGTTGAAGTTCGAGTTGTCGTAGTGCAGGTTCTCCACACTGGTGGCCATGATGAGGCCGTTCACGTTCGCCCAGGGGCCGTCCCCGATCCGATCACGTGCGTTGACGGCGCCGGGCCCCTGAGTGCTCAAGTACGCACGCCAGGTGCGGTTGCCCGCGCCGGCCAGTGTCTGGCAATGGGCGTCCGCGCCGTCCAGGCCACCCAAGTTAGCGCCGTCACCGATGCCAACGCTGGTGATGAAGAAGCCCATCGGCGGCGGCTCCTCATCCTGTTGCTGTGCCACGACCGAAAGCGCGGACAGTGCTAACGCACCGATGACCGCAGTAACTGCCAGCAGGACCCGTTTGTTCCTCATCATGGTGTTTTCTCCTATTCCGGAAGGACGAAGATGAACTGGTTGTTATTGGCGCTCGGGCGCAGCTCCGGGTCCGAAGTGAGAGGCTGATGCCCTGAGGAAGCCGCTTTCGGGATCGGACCGCGCGCGATCCGGTCGGCAATCGTCGGCCTTTTCACCAGCTCCAGCACCAGCGCCCGCGTCCCCTCGGCTTCCTCGATGCCGTAGGTGGCGGCGATGTTGGGGTGGTTGAGGCTTGCCAGGACCTGCGCCTCTCGCTGGAACCTGGCGAGCCGATCCGGATCCGCCGCGAAGGCGTCGGGGAGGATCTTCAGGGCAACTTGCCGATTGAGTTGGGTGTCGGTGGCCTGCCAGACCTGACCCATGCCCCCCTCGCCAAGGAGGGCGGCGACGTCATCGTGGCCGAGACGCGATCCAGGTTCGAGTGCCATGCTGCCTTCCATGAGCCGTCGCGCACCGTGTTTTGCCCGGCCTGCGCTAGACAAGCAAGATCATCAGCCCCAACAAGACGAGCGTGGCCACAACAGCATCTACGACGCCGACAGCGTTGAGATTCATGTGCATTGTCTCTCACCCCATGGTCGCAAGCGGGCGATTCGTCTTGATAGCGGGTCTCGCCAGACCTGGCCCACACCGCCTTCGCCGAGGAGGGGAGGTCACGTGGTACTGGCCGAGACGGGAGCCGACGGTCAGGGCCATCTGTCTCTCTATTGGGTCCCAGTAATTCTCACTTGTCGAGCACGGGACTAACGTATCCGGCCGGCAGGACCTGATCGGGGTCGATCCGGATGCTGAGGTACTTGACGCGGTCCGGAATGCGACTGAATCCGTGGGGCACACCGCCGGGAATAACGACAATGTCCCCTTCGGACACCTCGCGACTCTCCCCGGCGAGGAATGTGCCACCGCCGCTTGGGCCGATCAACTCCCTGACGGCGGCGCTGTCCGGAGGAAACTCCCGTGTGTTCTCCAGGGGACCACCCGTGACGAGCGTGCCACCGCCCTCAAGGATGTAGTAGACCTCGGTCACGTCGTGATGCACGATGGCGCCGACAGCTCCCTGGCGCTCGAGGGCACTTCGCTCGAGAATACCGACCGCAACGTTGGTGTCCTTGCCGATGTCCACTACCCTGATCTGTTTGTCGATGCTCTGCCCCAGGCTCTCATATACGGCCTCAATCTCGGCCTTGGTCACATCGGTCGCTACCGTCGACTGCCCGTGCGCAGCGGGTACCACGACGAACACGAAGGCAGACAGGAGACACAAGAGTTTCATCGACGCACCTCTTCCTTTGATATGCGGGAACAGATCCGGGGTCGTCGAGCCGAGTCGCACACCGACGCAGACCTGCGCATGGCCCGTCCCGGGGGAACCTCTGAGGATTGATCGGGTGATTGAGCCACCTGGCGGGCCGATCGCCGGTCGCGGGCCTGCCACACCTCGCCCATGCTGCCTTCGTCGATCTTGGCGGTGACGTCGCAGTGCCCGAGGCGCGAACCGGGGACGAGAGCCATGGCCGTCCTGGGTCAGCCAGCGCCGCACGTGGGCACGGCGCCGGTGGATACACATCCTAAGGGTCCAATCCTTAAGGGTGCTGCCCCACCCCGCTATGACAGGCGTCATGTCCAAAGCCACGGACGAGGCGCGAGGTGTGCCAGGAACGGATCTATCAGAGGCAGCGGTCCGTGTGGAGACGGAGGGGTACCCGTCTCTAAAACACTGGTGGGTTCAACCGATCGATGCAACAGTGGCCGCCAGTTTATCAGCGGGGGTGGCATAGCCGAGCGTCTTGCGCGGTCGTGTGTTGAGGCGTCGTGCGATCGCATCGAGGTCAGCCTGGGTATACCGCGTTAGGTCGGTGCCTCTCGGGAAGTACTGGCGCAGCAGGCCGTTGGTGTTCTCGTTCGTGCCCCGCTGCCAGGGACTCTGCGGATCGCAGAAGTAGACCTGGACCTGGGTGGCGACGGTGAACGTCTTGTGCGCCGCCAGTTCGAGACCGCGGTCCCAGGTCAGGGACACCATGAGGCCTTCGGGTAACGCCCGGATCGCCTGCGAGAGCGCGTGGACCACACGGGTCGTGTCCTTCCCGGGTAGACGCACGAGGAGCACGAAGCGGGACTGCCGCTCGACCAACGTCGCGATGTGCGAGTTCCGGGCACCCGACAGCAGGTCGCCCTCCCAGTGCCCGGGCACGGCGCGGTCCGCTGCCTCGGCCGGGCGCTCACGAATCGAGACCGCATCGATGATGCGGCCACACCCCTGCCCCGCGCTGCTGGCCAGTTTAGAGCGGCGCATCCGTCGCCGCCGCCGCAGGTGGGCAATCAGCGCCTTCTTCAGCACGCCGCGGGTCTGGACGAAGAGGCTCAGGTAGATCGTCTCGTGCGACACGTGGAGCTGAGGATCCCCCGGAAAGGTCCGCGTAAGCCACCCAGAAATCTGCTCCGGTGACCACTCGTCAGCGAGCTTCTCAGCCACAAGGCGGCGCAAGGTGGGTTCGGTCGCCAACCGGCACCGCTTGGGGCGTCGCGCTCGGTCCCACGCACGGGCATCGGCCGCTGCGGCTCGATAGCGCGTCGGGCCCCCATGCCGGCGCCCCTCCCGGCTGACGGTCGAGGGGGCCCGCCCCAGCCGGCCCGCGATGCGCCGCAACGAGCAGTCGTTAGCAAGCCCTCGCGAGATCTCCTCGCGCTCGACCAGGGTCAGCGCGCACCGTGACCGCGTGCGCGCTCGTGGGGGGACGCCGCCGTGCGCGGCGACGACATGGTGGATCGTTCTACGGATGCGCCCCAAGGCACGACCGATGTCAGCGAGTGACTCGCCCTGTTTCCACCGTCTCCAGACCTCGGCCTTCTCGGCGGTCGACATGCGCCCGCGACAAACGCGTTCCATGAGCCCTCCTTGAGGTAATCATTTCATCGCGTTGCATCGACCCCTTGAATTCACCCTGCTTTCCGAGACGAAGGGCTCGCTCCGATCTCCTGTCCGAATCCCTAACATTTTCAGGCGAAAGTCGCCTCCGCCAGATCAGGGTTTCTGGGACGCTTTCTGGGAGTCGCCTTCACGGACGGACACCGAAGGGGTCGTCGTCCGGGGAATCACTCAGACTTTAGCAACGAGGAGAGTCGAGTGCCGGCCGCTTGGGCCAGCTTGGATAACGCGAGGATTGACACGTTAAATTCGCCCCGCTCAAGGCCGGAGACGTACGAGCGATCCAGCCCCGCAGAATGCGCGAGTGCTTCTTGCGACAAACCCTTTGCTCGTCGAGCTTTGCGAAGGCGCCGACCGATCCTGGTGAGGAGCGGATGGGAGACCTTGGTCGGCACGCCACAATGCTGTGCGGCGGTCTGGAATGCAGTCTACGGGATATATCCGTTATGCTTGCGGCAGACAAACCGGAACCGAGCGCGACCTGAGCTCAATAGCACAAGGTTGAGTCACCAGGCCTCTCGCGCCCGGTGATCAGAGGTGGCTATGCGACTGCTCCGCTGGTTCGGCATTGCCTGGCTAGGTGGGGTGGCCATCCT
>PBRZ01000047.1 GCA_002726085.1 Acidobacteriota bacterium | reverse complement strand
CCCTCAAGAGTGCGGATGGAAGCCAGGGTCCCTGACCGGCTTGACACCGGCTGGTCCTCTCATGGAAGGCCTGAAGGCCTGCGCCGCAACGACACCCGAGAGGGGCCAGCTAGGCGGTCGGCACCTGCAGGTCTGGCATGGGTCGGGCCGAGAACATCTTCTGCAGGAGCGAAAAGCCGATGCCCCCCAACTGGGTGGCGCGCGAGGCCCGCGCGCTGTCGGTCGACAGACCGGTGTTGCCGAACGCGTGCAGCATCACCTTCGAAGCCACCACGAACGCGACCCGGTTCCTGAGCGCAATCAAGATATCGGAGCGCTTCCAGGATGCTTTGAGGCTGTAGAAGTTGTTCCACACATTCTGGGTGCCCAGCCGGATCTGTTCGCCCGTCATCACCGGATGCGGGGTGAGCAGCTTGGGCCGCCTGGTCTGCGGAATCAGCCAGTGACGAGACACCGGGATGCCGTCGACCATCGGCATGTTGTCGCCCTCTTCCCGCTCCCACTGCTCATGGTCGAGCGTTCCCGGGAACGGGGTTAGAGTGACGAACTGCGCGAAAGTGATGTCGGCCCGCTTGGCCAGCTCCGCCGTGGCGTCGAAGGTCCCGGGGCGGTCGCTTGGCAGGCCGAAAATGAAGGAGCCGAGAACGTAGACACCGTGTTTCCGGAATGTCTGGAGCCGCTCCACCAGCTCTTCCCCGGCCAGGTTGAAGTCCTTGTAGACGTCCTTCAACCCTTCCGGGGTGACCGCCTCGATGCCGACGAGGGCGCCTCGGATGCGCGCCGCCTTCATCGCGTCAAGGAACTCCGGGTCCTCGGCCGACTCCATCGTGATCTGGGTGAAGAAATTCAGGTCGCTCGGCAACTTCGCCATCAGGGCCATCAACTCGAATCGCTCGTCGCGGAGCGCCTTGAGCTCGTTATATCTGGTCTTGTCCTCGCGACGGTTCGCCGTCTCGAGGTCGCCGAGCGTGACCGGATAGAAGTTGTCGTCGGCCAGCGCGATGAACCGGAAACCCAACCGCCGCAACTCGACGATCTCTTCAATGACCGGATTGACCCCGCGCTGACGGGGATCCCGGCCGTCGGTGCGCCACACCGAGCAGAACGAGCAGTGCTTGGGGCACCCGCGTACCGTCTGCACGGACGCCCAGGCATACTTCTCGCGCTGTATCAGATCCCACCGCGCCTTGCGGAACTTGCCTGAGTCCACCTGCCCACCGTCGTAGATCCGTTCCGGGGTGCCGTTGACGCAATCCTCGATCGCCTGGCCCCACGCGATGTCGCCGTCGCCCTTCACGACGGCATGCGCACCACCCCGCTCGTGTGCCTCTTCGGGAAACAACGTAGGGTGGCTGCCGCCGTAGACCACCCAGGCGCCGCGCGCGCGCGCACGCGCGCCGAGCGCGTAACCGACCAGAGCGTTCCCGGTGTGGAGCCCAATACCGACCACGTCTCCCTTTTCGAGCTGGTCGGTATCGAACGGCGCGAGCGACTCGTCGCTCAGGACGGGGTCGCCCCACTTGGCGGGCGTCGCGGCGGCGAGCACATACATCCAGCGCGGCGTGATGAAGCCCGTTCCGAAGGAAAAATGACTCGGGTTGACGATATGAACTCGCACGAAACCTCTTTCAACCGTCTAGAACGGGAAACTGTGCGCGGATGCTTCAGATTGAACGACCGGCTTCGGCACAATCGCCGGTGGACCAGTGGACGAAGCGAACACGTCCGAGAACCACCAGTGTAGCCCGTCGAGGAGGGTGACCACAACAGCGTGCCGATGCTCGAGAAAGTCGAGATGCACGCGCACTCGGTGGCGCTCCACTTCATGCACTACACTTTCGTGAAGATCCACTCGACGCCGAGAACGACGCCGGCTCAGGCGGCTGGCGTGACGGACCGGTTGTGGGCAGTAGAGGATCTGGTCGGGCTGCTGCCACTGGAGCGCCACGAAGGTCGAGTGACGTCTGTCGCGTCGAGCGATCGGTAAGGCTCGAGCGGCACGGTGCGGGAGGCTCAGCACCCATTGGCGCACATGGCAGTTATCACACGATCCGTGCGTCCGCGCCGGCCCGCGAGCGGCCGCTGGTCTCGGTCTCCACGACTGTTCCCCGTATAATTGGCCAGTCCCTCACAGCGCGTCATGCCTCTGAGCCCCGGTACCCGTCTTGGCCCAAATCAGGTAACCGGCGAAAGCGGTGTTGCCAAGGTGCATCAGGACCGCGACACCGAGCTCGACCGTGTGGTGGCGCCAGGGCAAGCTGCCTCTAGAACCGCTCCGGGCAGTCGCATGTGGTCACGGCATCTCGCGCGCGCGGTGGTAATTTCGACCGGGGTCATCGGCGTCGCGTGGGGAGCGTTGTGGGCGGCCGAGCGGGCGGCGCCGAAGCCGCGCGTCACACTCGAGACCTCCGCGCAGCGTCAGGCCATCTTCCGCAGGGAGGATGTGCGACCGACGCTCACCGCACCTAGCGCCGACGCTCGCGAGTTTTTCTTCACGCGGGCCATCTACAGCGGCGGTGGTCGGTACTGGAGTAGATGGGGCACCGACTTTCCGAAAGCGGACCGGCAGTTTCTGACGATCCTGGAGCGGTTGGTCGACATCGACGCCTACGAGCGTGAGAACGCGGTTCGGCTCGACGATCCCTCCATTCGCAAGTTTCCGTTCCTCTACGCCCTCGAGGTCGGGAGCATGTACATGACCGAACCGGAGGTGAAGGGGCTCCGCGACTATCTGTTGGCCGGCGGGTTCCTGATGATCGACGACTTCTGGGGCACTTGGGAGTGGGAGAACTTCGAGGCCGAGATCAGACGGGTGCTGCCCGAGTATCAGATTGTCGAGGTTCCACTCGACCATCCGATCTTCAACACCGTCTATCACATCGAGGAGATCGTCCAGGTCCCCGCCATCAACAATGCCCAAGGGGGGCGGACCTGGGAAGCGGATGGCGTCGAGCCGCACGTGCGCGGCATCTTCGACGAGGATGGCCGGTTGATGGTCATCATCAACTGGAACACGGACATCGGCGACGCCTGGGAATGGGCCGAGAGCCCGTATTACCCATTGCGATACTCGACCTTCGCGATCGAGATCACCGTCAACATCATCGTGTATGCGATGAGTCATTGAAGGATCGAAGATTGAAAGATCGAAGAATGCTGCGCGGTCTCCTGTTACTCGTGGTCCTGGTCCTTCTGGCGCCGCCGGTCGTCGCCCAGGAGACGCAATCGTTCGACCTGATCATTCGCGGCGGCCGCGTCGTCGACGGTACCGGCAACCCATGGGTCGGCGCTGACGTCGGTGTGCGCGGTGATCGGATTGCGCGCATCGGAGATCTGTCCGACGCCGTGGCGCGTCGCGACATCGATGCGGCAGGACTCGTCGTCGCGCCGGGCTTCATCGATCCGCACACGCACGCCGTGCGGGGCATCTTCGACGTGCCGACGGCCGACAACTACCTGCTGCAGGGCGTCACGACGCTGACGGAGGGCAACGACGGCAGCTCGCCGTTTCCGGTCGGGGCGCATCTGGCGCGCATGACGGAGGCCGCCATCAGCCCGAACTGGGCGGTCTTCGTGGGCCAGGGGACGATCCGTGGCGAGGTGATCGGGGCTGACGACCGCGAGCCGACGCCGGACGAGCTCGATCGGATGCGTGCGCTCGTCGCCGAGGCGATGGAAGAGGGCGCGCTCGGGCTGTCGACCGGACTGTTCTATGTGCCAGGGAGCTTCACGTCGACCGACGAGGTCATCGAGCTGTCCAAGGTCGTCGCGACCCACGGCGGCATCTACATTTCGCACATGCGCGACGAAGCGCAGGGGCTGCTCGAGTCGGTCCGGGAGACGATCCGGATCGGCGAGGACGCGGGCCTCCCGGTGCAGATGACCCACCACAAAGTGATCAGCCGCGACATGTGGGGGCAGAGCGTCGAGAGCCTCGCCCTGGTCGACGCGGCCCGGGCCCGCGGCATCGACATCACCATGGATCAGTATCCGTATACGGCGTCGCAGACATCGATCAACGCCTTGGTCCCGCAGTGGGCCCAGGCGGGTGGCCGGGACGAGCTGGTCGTACGTCTCGAAGACCCGGAAACGCGGCGTCGCATCAAGGAGGAAATCGTCTACCGAATTGAGCACGACCGCGGCGGCGGCGACCCCAAGAACGTGGTGATCGGGTTGTGCGAGTGGGACCGGTCGTTGGAAGGCAAGAGCCTCGCCGACATTCTCGCCGACCGCTCGGTCGACGCAACGATGGGCAACGCGGCCGAGCTGGTCATGGACATCATCGAGCGCGGCGGCGCGCGCGCGATCTACCACGCGATGGACGAAGCCGACGTCGAGCGCATCATGCAGCACCCGGCCACGGCCGTCGGGTCTGACGGCGGTGTGTCGGTGTTTGGACAGAGCGTGCCGCACCCGCGCGAATACGGCACGTTTGCCCGCGTGCTGGGTCGCTACGTGCGGGAGCGCGGTGTGCTGACGCTCGAAGAAGCGGTACGCAAGATGAGCGGCGCCACGGCTCAACGGCTTGGCCTGCAGGACCGAGGGCTGTTGCGGGAAGGGCTCCACGCCGATATCGCGGTCTTCGATGCCGCCAGCGTGAGCGATCGCGCCACCTTCGCCGAGCCACACCAGTATGCCGAAGGCATCGAGTACGTGCTCGTCAACGGCACACTGGTCGTCGATGGCGGCCAACACACGGGCGCGCGCCCGGGGCGCGTGCTCTACGGGCCGGGTCGGCGCTGACCCCGGTCCCGTCCACGCCACGAACACGGCCCTCGTCCGGAACCGGTCACGTTTTCAGGACGGGTGCTTTCCGCTATCATCGGAACGATACCCGATGACCGTTTTCTCCCGACCCGACGCGCGCCATCGCACGATGCGGGCCTTGCGCCCGCTGCTCGCTTCGATCGCCTGTCTTGCCGGAGGGCTGATGATGCACCCTGGCACCGATGCCCAGAGCCACCAGGGACTGACCGCGGTCGAGGGGATCAAAGTCGGTCATCACACCCTGACGGCGCGACCGACCGGCTGCACCGTGATTCTCGTCGAAGCGGGCGCGGTGGCCGGGGTCGACGTCCGCGGCGGCGCGCCCGCCACACGCGAGACCGATCTGCTCGACCCCGCCAAATCGGTGCAGGAGATCCATGCCATCGTCCTGTCGGGTGGCAGCGCGTTCGGCCTCGAGAGCGCCGACGGCGTCATGCGGTATCTGGAGGAGCGGGACATCGGCTACGACATGCGTGTGGCGCGCGTGCCGATCGTTCCGGGCGCCGCCATCTTCGACCTCTCGGTAGGCGATGACCCGGCAATTCGGCCCACGGCCGAGTGCGGCTATCAGGCGGCCACCTCGGCCACAGCCGGTCCGGTGGCCGAAGGCAACGTCGGCGCCGGCGCCGGCGCAACGATCGGGAAGACGCGTGGCATGGATCGGGCGATGAAGGGTGGGGTCGGCTCGGCCGCCATCACGCTGCCCGGCGGACTGACCGTGGCGGCGCTGGTGGCGGTGAACGCGGTCGGCGACATCGTCGACCCGGCCACCGGCCAGGTCGTTGCGGGAGTCCGCACCGAGGACGGCCAGCGTCTGGCCGACGCGCGCGTCTTGCTGCGCGGCGCCGGGAGCCGTCCTGACCGCCCCCGGGAAAACACCACGCTTGGCATCGTCGCCACGAACGCCCGCCTCACGCAGGCCCAGGCCACCGCGGTGGCACAAATGGCGCACGATGGCTTCGCGCGGGCGATCGCCCCATCGCACACCCCCGGCGACGGCGACACGATCTTCGCTCTCGCCACCGGTGCACTGACGGAGGCGCCACGCCTGGGCACCATCGGTCCACTGGCGGCCGACGTCATGGCGGAGGCCATCGTGCGTGCGGTGCGCGCGGCCACCGGCATCCCCGGGTATCCGGCCGCCCGCGACCTCCGGGCGGGTCAGTGAATCTCCACCTCACCGTACTGCTGCTCTACGCCGGCGTCCTGATGACCGTCGGGCTGTGGGTTAGCCGACGGGTGCGGTCGACGAGCGATTTCTTCGTGGCCGGTCGCCGTCTCGGACCGGGACTGATCTTCGCGACGTTGCTCGCGGCTAACCTCGGCGCCGGCACGACCGTCGGCGCAGCCGGCCTGGGGTATCGCGACGGTTTGAGCGCCTGGTGGTGGGTCGGCTCGGCCGGCCTCGGGTCGATGGTCCTCGCCTTCTGGTTCGGCCCCCGGCTCCGGCGTCTGGCGGCGGCCCACGACCTGCACACCGTCGGCGATTTCCTCGAGCACCGTTACGGCCGTCAGGTGCGCGCCACAATCGCGATCTTGCTCTGGGTCGGGACCCTCGCTATTCTCGCGGGGCAGCTGATCGCGATGGGGTTCGTGCTCAACGCCGTGACCGGGCTCGACCGCTGGGTCGGCTCGGTCATTGGCGGCGTCGTGGTGACCGTGTACTTCACCGCCGGGGGACTGCTGACCTCGGTCTGGGTGAACTCGGTGCAGCTCGTGGTGTTGGTGGTCGGGTTCACGGTGGTGTTTCCGTTGCTCCTCGGATCGGTGGGCGGCTTCTCGTCGATGCACGACGCCACCGGGGGAATCGACGGCTACTGGAACTTCTGGCGCGGTGGCGAGTCCGGCTGGTTCTACCTGGCGATGCTGGGCCCGTCGTTCATCGTGTCACCCGGCATCCTGCAGCGGGTGTATGGCGCGCGCGACGACCGGGCCGTCAGGCTGGGCGTCGGACTGAACGGCGCGGCATTGCTGGTCGCCGGGGCGGTGATGGCACTGCTCGGCATGATGGCGCGCACGGTCGTGCCAGAGCTCCCGGACCACGACCTCGCGCTCCCGACGCTGTTTCTCGAGTCGCTGCCGCCTCTGCTCGGCGCACTGGGGCTCGCCGCCGTCTTCTCTGCCGAGGTGAGCTCGGCCGATGCGATCCTGTTCATGCTGTCGACGTCGCTCTCGAGAGACTTCTATCGCCGCTTTGTCCGGCCAGATGCGAGCGATCGGCAGGTCCTGCGGGTCGCGCGGGTCGCCGCCGTCGCGGGTGGCGTGGGCGGCATCATCGTCGCGATGTGGTTCGACTCGATCGTCGACGTCCTGAGTTTCTTCTACACACTGCTCACGGTCAGCCTGTTCGTGCCGGTGCTCGTCGGGCTGTATGCGCGCCGCGTCCGCACGCCGGAAGCCCTGGCGTCGATCGCAGCCGGTGTGGCGGTCGCGGCGGTCGTGCAGACGACGGCGGAGGATGGAGCGGTGGTGTGGCTCGATCCGGCAATGCTGGGAATTGGCGCGGCGCTGGCCGCGATGCTCGCGGCCATGATGGCAACGCGCAACAAACCGGTGGAGGTGTCATGACGAGCGACCGGCGGGACGCGTTGGACGTGGTCGTCTGCACGCCGGGCGTGAACGTCCGCAAGCGGATTGTCGACTACACCGACGACGAGTTCGACCGGGTCGTGGGGCTGAACCTGAAGGGCAGCTTCCACGTGCTGCGGGCGGCTGGCCGGATCATGACGGCGCGAGGCCGGGGCAGCATCATCCTCTTCTCGTCGATCCGCGCCCAGGTGGTGGAGCCGGGTCAGTCGGTATATGCCTCGACCAAGGCCGGCATCGTGCAGCTCGTCCGCGCCGCGGCGGCCGAGTTTGGTCCCGCCGGCGTCCGCGTGAGCGCGTAGGACCATCGTGACGAACACCGCTGGAGGACCGGACGACCGCCGGGCGGTCTGGATGCTGCTGGGCGCGACCGTGCTCATGGTGGCGGTGCATCTGCTGCCGACGCCTGCGCCGCTCGAACGCAACGGCGAGCTGATCGCGCTGACCGCCGACGGCAAGACCTGTCTGGCGATTCTGCTGTTTGCGGTCACGCTCTGGGTCAGCGAGGCGATGCCGTTCCCCGCCACCTCGCTGCTCGTGCTCGTCTTGATCCCCGCCTTCGGCATCACCGACTTTGCCTCGACGGTGAACGCCGGGTTCGGCAGTCCCCTGATCGTCTTCTTCATCGGAGTCCTGTTTCTGTCGACCGGCTTCACGCGGTCCGGACTCGGCACCCGAATGGTGCTGCATGTCTTGCGTCTGGCGGGCACCCGCACCGACCGGGTGCTGCTGGGCTTCCTGACCGTCGGCGCGCTGCTGTCGATGTGGATTACCGACATGGCGGTGGCCGCGGTGATGCTGCCGCTCGGGGTCGGCGTGCTCAAGGACGCGGGTCTCAAGCCGCTCGAGAGCAACTTCGGTCGCGCGTTGATGATCTCCTGCGCCTACGGTCCGCTCATCGGCGGCATCGGGACGCCGGCGGGCACCGCCGCGAACCTGATCGCGATCAGCTATCTGGAGGAAATCGCCGGTCTGTCGATCTCGTTCGGCCAATGGATGCTGCTGGGTGTCCCGGCGGCGGTGCTCATGGTCCCGGTTGGGTGGCGGTTGCTGCTCTGGCTCTTTCCGCCCGAGATCGACGCGCTGCCCTACGAACGCGCCGAGATCGATGCGCAGCTCGCGCACCTTGGACCGCTCGCACCGGTCGAACGGAAGACGATGGCCATCTTCGGTTTGACCATCATCGCGTGGCTCATCACGCCATACTTCGCCGACCTCACGGGTGACCGGGTCGACCCGCCGATTCAGGCGGTCGCGCTGCTGGGTGGAGTGACGCTGTTTCTGCCCGGGATACGGGTGCTGACCTGGAAGGAAGCGCATGATGGGATGGACTGGGGCGGCGTCATGCTCATCGTGGCCGGGCTGTCGCTCGGTCTGATGGTGTTCGAGACCGGCGCGGCCCGCTGGCTCGCGCAGGTGCTGCTGGGCAACCTCATCCTGGTTCCGTCGCTGCTGCGTCCATTCGTCATCGTGATCGCGGTGGCGCTGCTCCACCTGCTCTTTTCGAGCAACACGGTGACCGGCTCGCTGATCATGCCGATTCTGCTGGCGCTGGCGCTCGACCTGGGTCTCGATGCCTGGGCGATCGCGGCGCCCGCCGCCTTCACCTCGACGCTGGCCTTCATCCTCGTCACCGAAAGCCCGACCAACGTCCTGCCTTATTCAGCCGGGTACTTCTCGATTCGCGACATGGCCAAGGTCGGCATCTGGATGACCCTTGGCGCCGCTGTCTGTGTGACGGCCTCGGTCACGGTGGTGGGACTGTTTACAGGATAGCTCGCCGGCTTCAGGCTACGGGCTACGGGCTACGGCGAGACTGGGTCGCCTTGTACTCTTTCGCACTGCTGGCTGCATCGTAGAACGGGCGGTCGCCNTTGATGGTGACCCGGTAGCCGTGGCGTGTCTCGGGAAAGTAATCCCAGATGGCTAGGTGTTGCGTGCACCGGTTGTCCCAGAACGCCACCGAGCTCGGGCGCCAGCGGAAACGGCACTGGAACTCGGGCGCCGCACAGTGCTTGACCACGAAGGCGAGCAGCGCGTCGCTTTCCGCCTTCTTCAGCTCCTTGAACCCGGTCGTGAACCCTTCGTCCACGTAGATCCCTAGTCGACCGGTCACCGGGTGCGTCCGCACCGCCGGATGCTCGGCTGACGGGTACGCCCCGTCGCGCAGGTTCCCGCCACCGTAGCGTCCCACGTAGTACTGCTGCCCATCGTGGACCGCGGTCAGCTCGCCAAGCAGCCGCTGCATGCGGTCGGACAGCGCCTCGTAGGCGGCATACATACTGGCAAACAACGTGTCGCCCCCAGAAGTCGGCACCTGCTCGATCCGCAGGATGCTCCCCATCGGCGGCTCCACATCGCACGACACATCCGAGTGCCACAACTCGACGGGTCTCTCGCGAAACCCGCCGTCAAGTTGATGAATCCCGTTCGTGTTCCCCAGGCGGTCGCGACTCTGGTCTATTCGTCGAGACGAGGGAGTCTGGGGGGCGCTGAAGCTCCCGGGGTGTTCCATGGCTGTGCGGTGCGGGTGCTGAACCCTCACGTCTCGATCGCCCTCAGCCGCGGGGATCTCGCCGACGTGGGTGTGCCACTCCAAAAGCCCCTGTATACGGAATACATTTGGTCTCCGGTCGAAAAGGTCAGAGTGGGACCATCAGATGGCCGCCGAGTCAGCTATCGAAGACGAAACAGGGGCCGCCGCCTGGCGGACGGCCTTGGAGGGCGAGTGACCGTTCAGGGCGGCGCCGAGGGAGAAATAACACTCGCTCACCCCAGCCTCTTTTCACTGCCATCAAACGTGGCCGTAGCCGGGCAGAAAGAAGCGGCGAGCGATTGCATCTGTCAGCAAGTCTCGACGCTGGGCTTGAGCCGANACCTCTTCAAGGAGTTCGGGGTCGGGTGCCCCTGAAGCCACTGCGCTGTCGAGCCGCGTCGGCCTACCGAATTTCCACCACGTCCGGGGACTAACATGGGTGAGGCTCGGTCAGCTTACAAGACCGAGTGTGCTGTTCTGAAATGAGACACAAGCCAGGCTTCAACAGCGCGCCGCCGGCCGCCCCTCACCGATGTGCATCTCTCCGGAAGACAACGAGCGGCAGCAGGCCCATCGTGAAAACAACCCCGTATTTGTTACCCAAACGGACCTGACTCACCCGGAGGTGCCCNTTCGGAAGCTCGGTCGACGACACCATTTGAGCGATCACACACGAGCACTTTCTGTTGGACTGGAAGCCTTTACAATGTCGAATGCTAGAAAGTGACTTGAAAAAGCACACATCAGAGCCGTTTCCGACGCGTCAGAGCCGTCTCGCTACCAGTGTTGTGTCGCAGGCTGCGTGTTAAGTAGCTGATAACAAACTTCTTATGGTTTGGCATGAGCAGAGAATCGCATCTAGCGTGAGTCTTGCAGGTCTTGGCGCTGATGTTGTCTGTCAGTGCCACCAACGCCGGTCGGACACGCAGCAAGGGCGACCGTCCCGAGCGACGGGAATGTCCGGCCCTCCCAGGACGCCCGCCCCGCCAGCGGTTTGACCGCGCAGGACGACAGGCACAACGTCAGGCCGAAGCCATGGCGATGTCGTCGGGAACCGCATCAGCGCCCTGGAAGCTCTGGTGGAAGCCGCTGCTGGACATCCTCGGCATGGTCCGTGACGTCCTGGCCATCGTGCGGGGTCAGTTGAGCCGACTCGAGCAACAGGCTGCCTACAGCCGCCGGCTCAAGCGCGAGGTCGCCAGGCGGACCGACGCGCTCGAATCGCGAAACCGCGACCTGGCCGAGCTGAACCGCAAGCTGCAGGAGGTGAGCCTGACCGACTCGCTGACCGGCCTGTGGAACCGCCGCTACCTGGCCAACGAGATACCGAAGGACCTGGCGCTGATTCGCCGCGCCCAGATCGAGCGCCAGAAGACACGCTTCGAGGAACGCAGCGGACCGGNCCCCAACCTCCTGTTCCTGATGATGGATCTCGACGGGCTGAAAGAGGTGAACGACACCTGCGGCCATCAGGCTGGAGACCGCGTGATCGTGCAGATGAAGGAGCTTCTCGTGGGTGTCTGCCGTCAGTCGGACACGCTGATCCGCTGGGGCGGCGACGAGTTCCTGCTGCTGGGCCGCCAGACCGACCGCGACGCGGCCGCTCGCCTGGCGGAGCGAATCAGGCTGGCGGTCGACGGCCATCGGTTCGATCTCGGCGACGGCGACATCATGCGTCTAAGCTGCTCAATCGGGTTTACGCTCTTCCCGTTCATAACGACTCCGACAGAACTGTTCAGCTGGGAACAGGTGCTGGACCTGGCCGATCGGGCCCTCTACCGTGCCAAGCAGGCCGGCCGCAATCGGTGGGTCGGCGTGCTGAGCGCGGCGGGCGCCGACCCGGCCGTCGTCATGAAGCACAAGGACGACGACCTGACGCAGCTCGCCCAGGCCGGTCTCGTGGAGCTGCGCTCCGGCGGGGCCACACCTTCCAGGCCCGTCGAAACCGACCGGGCGTCCCCTGACACGCCGTATTCGCAGCTCGTCGAGCGCGTCGGATAGCGGTGCCACTCGCCCACCACCTCAACACCTGATTCGGACCTGGGTAGGTCGATACACCGTCGCTGGACGGCTATACTGCCGTGACGCGCTTCAAGGCCCCTTGAAATTGAAGCTGAGGCCGAGACCACCCGGGGAGCACCACACCACATGATCAAGACCCGTTTCACTGAAGACTTTGGCATCGAGCACCCGATCGTGCTGGGGGGCATGCAGGGGGTCGGCATCGCCGAGCTGGTGTCGGCGGTGGCCAACACCGGGGCGCTCGGCTTTCTGACCGCGCTGACCCAGCCGACCCCCGAGGCCCTGACGCAGGAGGTCGCCCGCACGCGCGGGATGACCGACAAACCGTTCGGGGTGAACCTGACGATGCTACCGACGCTGAAGCAGGTGCCCTACGACGAGTATGCGCAGGCGATCGTCGAGTCGGGCGTGAAGATCGTCGAGACCGCCGGCAACAACCCACAGCCGTTTCTGCCCGCCTTCACGGCGGCCGGCATCAAGGTCATCCACAAGTGCACCTCGGTGCGCCACGCGGTCAAGGCGGAAGCCCTCGGATGCGCCGCAATCAGCATCGACGGCTTCGAATGCGCGGGACACCCCGGCGAGGACGATATCCCCGGTTTGATCCTGGTCCCCTGCGCCGCCGACGCGATCAGCATCCCGATGATCGCCTCGGGCGGCTTCGGCGACGCGCGCGGCCTGGTCGCGGCACTGGCGCTGGGCGCCGACGGGATAAACATGGGCACGCGCTTCATGGCGACACGCGAGGCCCCGATTCACGACAACATCAAGCAGCGGCTGGTGGAGGCGACCGAGCGCGACACGGCGTTGATCTTCCGCACGATGCGGAACACGGCGCGGGTCTTCAAGAACGAGGTCGCCGCGGAGGTGCGGGCGATCGAGGCGGCGGGCAACGCGACGATCGACGACGTCAAGCACCTGGTGGAGGGCGAGCGTGGCCGGAAGGCGCTCGAAGAGGGAGACAGCGAGGGCGGGGTCTGGTCGGCCGGCATGGTCGCGGGGCTGATCCACGACATCCCGACCTGTCAGGAGCTGGTGGACCGGATTATCAGGGAGGCCGAGGCGCTTATCGACGAGCGGCTCGCCCGAATGCGGAGCGCCCCCCCGGTGCTTTCGTGAGTGCCTTTTTGGATGTGAACGTGGTGCAGATAGAATACCGGGTGCAATAGTGCGGTAAGAACGGAGACTGATAGATGAACCCGATCGTATTGTTCCTGCTCACCGGCGTCGGCGCGTTCGTCCTCTACATCCTCATGGTGTTCGTGGTCGTCGGCAAGAAGAGGTAGCGCAAGGAGACAGCGATGATGTCTGAAACACCAGCCGGTGCCCGTCGTAGACTGCTCGCCCTTGTGGCCCTCGCGTGCGTCGCCACGAGCACCACCGCCTGGGCGCAGGATATCAAGGCGACCGTGCAAATCGAGGCGCCCGGCGCGCCGGCGATGTCGATGGACTACTGGATGAGCGACGACGCCGTCCGGATCGACATCGCGCAGCCGCAGGCGGTCTCGCTGGTCTGGATGTCCGGCAGCGCCCCGGGCATGCTGATGATCCAGCATGGCGAGCGGCGTTACATCGAGTGGGGCGAGCAGGAGTTCCAGATGATGCGGCAGATGATGGAGCGGATGCCGGGCGCCGCGGGCGGCGGCGGCAGCAGCCCCGGCGTGGATCCGGACAGCGTCCGCTTCGAGCCGACCGGCCAGACCGAGACGATCGGCCCCTGGAGCGCCACCGCGGTCGGCATTACTGGGATGGAGGCGGGCCAGGAGGCCACCATCTGGGTCGCCGCCGAACTCGACAGCGGCCTGTTCGAGCTGTTCGCCCGCATGGGCGACGCGCTCCAGGCGATGCAGATGCCGATGTTTGGCGGCGGCGCGAGCGGCCCTCAGCAACAGCTGATGCGCTACCGACAGATGAAGGACGCGGCCGGACTGCCCGCCGGCGGGGTGGTGCGGCTGAACGCCGATGCGACGATCACGCTCCAGGCGCTCGAGGAAGGCCCATTCGCGGACGACCCGTTCACGCCGCCGGCCGGTTACGAAAAGATGCAGATGCCCAACATTCCGGAGTAACCTAGGGCACCCCGTTCGTTCTCAGGTTTCCGTCACGAGAGGACCGCATCATGAGCCCGAAGCTTGTCCTGTTTGCCGCCACCGTCGCCACATTCGCCGCTGTCGTCGGCCTGCCGGCCACCGCCGACGCCGCCGACTATCACCACATGCACCTGACGGCGCCCGACGCCAAGGCGGCGGCCGCCTGGTACATCGAGCACATGGGGTGCGAGGACTTTGGACGCGAGGGCGCCTGCCAGGTCGGCGATGTCCAGATCATCTGGTTCGAGCGCGAGGTGACCGGTGCCAGCGTAGGGTCCGGCGTCAACCACATCGGCTTCTCGTTCCAGGACCTGACGGCCAAGATGGCCGGCTGGAAGGCGGCCGGGCTCGCCATCGAGAATCCCGACGAGCCGATTCGCGACATCCCGGGCCTGTTCAAGCTGGCCTTCCTCAGCGACCCCTGGGGCACGCGCATCGAGGTGGTCGAGGACCACGAGTGGATGGGCTTTCACCACATTCATCTCAGCTCGCCCGACCCGGACAGCACGCTGGCGTGGTACCAGAACATCTTCGGCGGTGAGAGCGACAGCCTGAAGGGCCGCATCGACGGATTGCGGTACGGCGGCACCTGGCTGCTCGTCGCGCGGCAGGCCGAGGGCACCCCGGAGAGCACGCGCGGCCGCGCCATCGACCACCTCGGATTTGGCTACCCGGACCTCGACGCGGCCGCCGCCGAGATCAAGAGCAAGGGTGTGGAATTCAACATGGAGCCACGCGACTACACGAACCCGCTCGGACAGGCGATGAAGATCTCCTTCGTCACCGGTCCCGACGACGTGTATATCGAGATCGTCCAGCCGGGCTCGTAGCCCTACAGAATCACTCCGGGGTGGGCACTGCCCACCCCGGAGTGATTCTTCATTCCACCCTCCCGACCCGAAGCTTCGGTCACCCACACCGGCAGGCGCCTGAAGAACCTTGCCTACCGGCCGATAACCTGAGTGGGAAGCACCGATCCCATCTCGTGTTGGCTATTGCGGTGATTGGTAAGAGGGGTCTACATGGCTGTCTGCCCACACTGCGGAATCGAAAGTGGTCGCCCCGAAGCGGTCGACCGCCCGGTGCCCTGCAAAGAGTGCAGTCGCTTGCCGTGGCAGGGCGAGGCGGCGCGGCGGCCGCCACGCACCCAAGCGCCGGTGAGGCGGCTCACCCTGGTGGGACGTGCACAGACGGGTGGCGCCCCTCCCCCGGCCCGCAAGGTTCCGCCAGCGGCCTGAGACGACCGCATCCGGCGGGGCTCAAGACAGCCCGAGGAATCGGTCGCCGCCAGCCTCCAGGAAGGCGGCTGCCGCATGCCGGTGGCCGGCCTCGGCCTGTGCGAGAGCGGCCACAAACCTCGGTGTGTCCCGCACCGCCTCCAGCCAGGTCTCGCGCGCGATGGTCGCGTGACAGAACCACCCGCCCGCCACCGCGCGCTCCAGCATCGCGAGCGTCCGTTCGTCATCGCCGACGTGCGCGGCCATCAGCGACATGTAGTAGAGGTTTTCCGGGTCCCGGGTGTTCGCGGTCGTTCGGTCGAAGGGCGCGGTCAACGCCTCGCGGTCGCCCTCGAGCATGGCGAGAAACGCCCGAGCCATGTCCAGCTCGGCCCCATGGGCTTTCGCCGTGCGCCGAGTCATCTCCTCGATGACCGGCGCGGTGCGGTTCTCGCGGAGCGCCGCCAGGAGCCCCATCATCCGGTCTTCCTGACGCTCGGTCTCGACCGCTCGGCGGATATCGCCCAGCATCCAGAAGGTCTGGCACACGCTGGTCACGACGTTCGGGTCGAGCCGCTTGGCCTTCTCGAAGGCTGCGACCGAGGCATCGAGCAACCCGCAATAGCGCAACGCGTGGACCAGACCGGCAAGCAGCTCCGGGTCGGCGCGGTGCCGTTTCGCTCGCTCGAGCAACCGGAGCATCGCCTCCTCGGCGCGGCCAAGATCCAGCTCGAGATAGGCATACAGGTGATGGGCAAGTGACAGATCCGGACTCAGCTCGAGGGCCCGACTGAACGCCGCCTCCGCCTTCTCGAAGTAATCGGCCGACTGCGCTTCGTCGCCCCAGCCGCCGATGCGCCGATAGATGCGGCCAAGCCGGGCCCAAGCGGGCGCATAGCCGGGGTCCTCGTCCAGGCACTGCAGATAGAGGTCGCGCGCCAGCTCCTGGGTCTCGCTGGTCTGACCGTACTGAGTGGCGCGCAGGTAGAACTCGTAGGCGAGCGCGCTCCCCGGCACATCGCGTTTCAGCGCCTGCTCCTCCGAGCGTGACAACGGCACCGACAACGACTCGACAATCTGGCGAGTCAGCTCGTCCTGCAAGGCGAACAGGTCGCCGAGCCCGGTCTGCGACCGGTGCGACCACTGCACGGTGCCGGCCGGCGCCTCGACCAGCTGGGCACTGACCCGGAGCTGGTCGCCGGCCCGCATCAGCGTCGCGGTGAGCACCGCATCGACGTCGAGCGTGGTCGCGATGGCCTTCAGGTCGGGGGCCGGGCCGGCGAAGCTGCCGGCGGCCAGCGGCGACCGCACGACCATCGAGTCGAGACCCGAGAGCGACGCCGTCAGCGCGTCGGCCAGACCGACGGCGAGAAAATCGGTGTCGGGGTCCGGTGGGACCACGCGGAATGGCAGCACCACCAGCCGCGTGACCGCCACCGCGCGGGCCATCTCGCCCGAATCGTCGGGGCCATCGGCGGCCCGCACCGCGGCCGCCATCTGGGCGGCGCTCTGATAGCGGTCGGCCGGCTTCTTCTCGAGCGCGCGGCGAACGACACGGTCGACTGCCTCGACCGAGGCGGACCCGGTGAGCACCGGCGGACGCTCGTAGAGGACCGCGTGCATCGACGCCATCATCGACGCCGCGGCGAACGGCGAGCGACCCGCCACCATCTCGAACAACAGCACGCCGGCCGCGAACAGATCCGCCCGCGCATCGACACGCGACTCGTCGAGCTGCTCCGGCGCCATATAGGCCGGTGTGCCGACGACCTGACCCGCCACCGTCAGATCCGCCGTGGTCGCCGCCATGTCATCGGCCACCGAGCGCGCCAGCCCGAAGTCGAGCAGCTTGATGCCGTGGCCGGTCACGAACACGTTCGACGGTTTCAGATCTCGATGCACGACGCCGCGGCCATGCAGGGCCTCGAGCGCCGCCAGCACCGGCAGCAAGGTGGAGAGCGCATCGTGCGGTGTCAGCGGCCCCGCCTGCAGCTGTTCGGACAGCGGACGCCCGTCGAGCAGCTCCATCACCAGAAACAGCTCGCCCGCGTCTTCCGCGATCTCGTAGAGCTGGCACACGTTTGGATGATTGACCGACGCGGCCGCCCGCGCCTCCCGCCAGAAGCGCTCACGGGTCGCGGGGTCTGAGCCGGCGGCGCGGATCGTCTTGACGGCGACCGGACGGTTCAGCTTTTCGTCCACCGCCGCATAGACCACCCCCATGCCGCCTTCGCCGAGCTTGCGGGTGATCCGATAGGAACCGCTGCGCGCAGGCAGATCCGTCATCTGCTTCTATTGTTTCTCATCCTGCGTGCCGCGCGAACGATGACGTAGTCGGGAACCAGGCATTGGGCTACAGGCTACAGGCTACAGACGCTCGGGGGGCCACTCGATGAGCTGGGCTGGCGGTGACACTCACAGCACTCGTGGCCGCATTGTCGGCATACTGCCGCTTGCGCCCACTGGGGCGCGGTGATACAAGTGGCGCAGGCCGTCAGGGTTTCGCGGTCGTTCCCATGATGCGGGTTCGCTGCCGCGCCGTCCGTGCCGTTCATCCGTAGTGAGGAGTCTCCGATGTCCCGAACAGCTCTCGCCCTCGCCGTTGTCATCTCGTTCGTCGCCGCACCGGCGGTCGCGCAAGAAGCGTCGTCGCTTGCCGTCGGCGACGCCGACGGCTTCATGGGGAAATGGACGCTCAGCATGGTCGCAGACCAGGGTGAGTTCGCAATGGGGCTCGACTTGACCGACGTCGGCGGCATGGTCGCCGGACTCATCTCGAACGACTACTCGGGCAACGAGACGGTGACCGACATCACCCTGTCGGGAGAGAACCTGGTGCTGAAGTACGACGCCAACTTCCAGGGGCAGGGCATCCCGGTCGAGGTGACCCTCGAGCCGGCCGGCGACGGCCTGGACGTGGCCTTCGACTTCGGTGGGCAGTTCTTCATGGATGGCAAGGGGACGCGGTAGGGGACGGGCGCCCTACTTGACGGTGGCGCGGACGACACGCTCGATCGTCAGCCCCTGCACGACGATCGAGAACACCACGACGCCGTAGGTCGCGGCCAGTATCGTGTCCCGGAGGGGCGAGGACGGCAGCGAGAGCGCCAGCGCCACCGAGATGCCGCCACGGAGTCCGCCCCAGGTCAGCACCGGAATCGCTCCGGGTGTGAAGTCCTGCCACGGTCGGAGCGTCAGGATCGGCAAACTGACACTGATGAACCGGGCCGTCAGCACCAGCGGGATAGCGGCCGCCGCGACCCATAGCATCGCAGGTGTGAGCGTCAACGCGAACACCTCGAACCCGATCGCCAGGAACAGCAGCGAGTTCAGGATCTCGTCGAGCAGCGACCAGAATTTCTCGACGTGGTCGCGTGTGCCGGCGCTCATCGCGAACTGCGTGCCGTGGTTCCCGATGAACAGCCCCGCCACCACCATCGCGATCGGGCCGGACAGGTGCAGTTGCAACGCGAGCGCATAGGTGCCCATGACCAGCGCCAGCGTGATCAACACTTCGAGATTGTGCTCGTCGATCGCCCGCATCGCCCGATAGGCCACATAACCCGCCGCCAGCCCGAGGACGACACCACCACCCGCCTCGGTAAGGAAGAGGCGCGCAATCCCGCCTGCTGTCGGCGTGGCGCCATGCTCGCCTCCGCCGGTGGCGACGACGACGAGAATCGAAAACAGCACGACCCCTACTCCGTCGTTGAACAGACTCTCGCCGGCGATCTTCGCCTCGAGGGTCTCCGGTACCGTGGTTTTCTTCAGGATGGCCAGCACGGCGATCGGGTCGGTCGGCGAGATCAAGGCGCCAAACACGAAACAGTAGGGCAGCGGAAGGTCGAGACCGGCCAGACCGGTCAGCAGATACGTGGCCGCCCCGACGAGCCCCGTCGAGAGCAGTATGCCTACGGTGGCGAGTGTCGAGATCGCCCAGCAGCGACTGACCAGATGCGCCAGGTCGACGTGGAGGGCCCCGGCAAACAGCAGGAACCCCAGCATGCCGGTCATCAGGGTGTCGTGAAAGTCGACCTGCGTGAGCGTGTCGCGCACCGTGCTCTCGAGCCGCAACGCCGGCGCCACCGCGTCGAGCAGTAACGCGGCGAACGACACCCCGAGCGCGATGAGGACGAGCCCGATGGTGTGGGGCAACCGGAACCACCGGTGGTTGACCCAGCCGCACGCCGCCGCCAGGGTG
>PBRZ01000046.1 GCA_002726085.1 Acidobacteriota bacterium | reverse complement strand
TGCCAGCGCCAGGGCGTTTTCCAGGACCCTCGTGGACGAGTTACAATCGCAGGGATGAACGGGCTGCTGGCATTTCTCTTCGTTCTCGGCGTGCTTGTGTTCGTGCACGAGCTGGGGCACTTCCTGCTGGCGCGGCGCCACGGCGTGCGCTGTCTGACCTTCTCGCTGGGCTTCGGACCCAAGCTGCTGCAGACCAAGCGCGGGGACACGGTGTACTGCATCAGCGCGATACCGCTAGGTGGCTACGTCAAGATGGCCGGCGAGAGCCCGGAGGACGAGCGCGAAGGCAAAGACGACGAGTTCCTCTCCAAGTCGAAGTGGCAGCGGTTTCAGATCCTGATCGCGGGACCGGCCATGAACATCATCCTCGCGGTGGTGGTCATGACGGTCGTGCTGTATCAGGGGGCGCAAATACCTGCCTACGAGGATCAACCGCCCGTCGTTGGGTCGGTTGCCGAGGATTCGCCGGCAGAGGCGGCCGGCATCCGTCTGGGGGATCGCATCCTCAGCGTCGCCGGGCGGCAAGTCGACACCTGGGATGAGCTCGTCTACGCCGTCGTGCCGCGCGCCGACCAGGAGATCGATGTCGTGCTGCGGGACGCGAGCGGCGTCCGCACCGTCCAGGTGACACCCGCGGCACAGACTTCGTACAACCTGGGAGACCTCGGTGTCGGTCCGGATGTGTCTCCCCAAGTGGTCGCCTGGTCCCCGACCTCGTCGTCTGCCCGAGACGCGGGCATCCTGATCGGCGACGTCATCGAGGCAGTCGAGGGGCGCGACGTCAGTCAGGAAACGCTCGTCGAGCTGATCAACGCCAGCCCCGATACGCCGGTCACGCTGCGGATTCGCCGCGACGGAGTTCCGCAGAACATCGTGGTCACGCCTCAGCTGGTGGATGACGTCGGTGTGATTGGGGTGGCGCTCAACCCGTTCGAGTTGCACACCATCGAGCCAGGGCCGGTGGAAGCGTTCACGATGAGCCTCGAGCAGAACTATGAGTGGTCCGGGCTGATCTTCCAGACGCTCTGGGGGCTCTTGACGCGTGACACGTCACCGTCGCAGCTCGTGGGGCCGGTCGGCATCGCACAGCTGTCTGGCGATGCGGCGCAGGTGGGCTGGGTCACGTTATTCGGGCTCATGTCGATGATAAGCCTCAACCTGGGCATCTTGAACCTGTTGCCGATCCCGATCCTCGACGGCGGTCACATCTTCATCATGGCGATGGAGGGGGTCTCGCGCCGGGACTTCAGCGTGCGGCTGAAAGAGCGCATGCTGCTCGCCGGCTTTGTGGTGCTGATGTCCCTGATGGTGACGGTGATCTACAACGACCTCACCCGAGTCGAGTGGGTCGAGCGTCTCATGATCTGGCGCTAGCGCGGACCCGTTCCCCTCGTTCGTCTCCAGCCTTCTTCCCTCGCGTCCGCGAGCGCCTGAAGTCCGATGTCTGAAGCCTGTAGCCTCGGAGGGCGTAGACGTGGATTCGGTCGCCGACCGACCGACAGATGACCGCCACGCTGACCAATCTTCGTCGGGAGCTGGGGCCGATGGTCCGTCTCGCGGTACCCGTCGTGGTCGCCGAGCTCGGCTGGATCGCGATGGGGGTCGTCGATGTCGCGATGGTGGGGCGTCTCGGCCCCGAGGCGATCGGCGCGGTCGGGGTCGGCAGCGTCTTGTTCTTCGCGGTGGTGGTGTTCGGAATCGGCGCCCTGCTGGGGCTCGACCCGCTCATCGCCCAAGCCCACGGCGCCGGTCGTCTCGACGAGTGTCACCGCTGGCTGTTCCACGGCGTCTGGCTCGGTCTGATGCTGTCGGTACCGCTGACGCTCGTCACGGCCGCGGTAATCGCAACACTCGACCGCTGGGGTCTCGACCCGGGTGTCCAGCGTCTGGCCGGGCCCTATTTCTCTAAGATTCTCTGGAGCATCCTGCCCCTGCTGTTCTACACGGCGTTCCGCCGGTACTTGCAGGCGGTCGGCATGGCCACTCCGGTGATGATGGCGCTCGTCAGCGCAAACCTGATCAACGTGCTGGCCAACTGGCTGCTGGTTTTTGGCAATCTGGGCGCGCCACGTCTCGGAGTCGACGGCGCCGCCTGGGCTACCTGCCTGTCACGCGTCTATCTGGCCCTGTTTCTGGCGCTGGCGATTCTGCGCCACGATCGGCGGCATCGCACCGGTCTGTGGCATGTTCCGCGGCGGCTCGAGCTCGATCGTTTGCGGCGTCTGGCGGTCTTGGGTTTGCCGGCTGCCATCCAGGTGAGCCTGGAGGTCGGTGTGTTTGCCGTGGTGACCGCGCTGGCCGGACGGCTCGAACCGGCCACCCTGGCGGGGCATCAGATCGTGCTCAATGTCGCCAGCGTCACGTTCATGGTGCCGCTCGGAGTAGGGTCGGCTGGCGCGGTTCGGGTCGGGCACGCGGTCGGGCGGCTCGACGCGCCCGGTGCCCGGCATGCCGGGTGGGCGGCGCTCCTGCTTGGCGGCGGCTTCATGAGCTGCGCGGCGGTGGTGTTCGTTCTGGCACCCCGTGCGATTCTGGAGTTGTTCACCGCCGATCCGGCAGTGACCCGGGTCGGCGTGTCACTGTTGCTCGTGGCCGCCGTGTTTCAACTCTTTGATGGACTCCAGGGGGTGGCGACCGGGGTCCTGCGCGGTTTCGGTGACACGCGCACCCCGATGCTCTGGAACCTGGCAGGGCATTGGTTCGTCGGGCTGCCGGTCGGCTATGTGCTCTGCTTCTGGATGGGCTGGGGCGTCTCGGGACTCTGGGTTGGTCTCTGCACCGGGCTGATCTTGGTCGGTATCGTGCTCGTCGCGGCGTGGTGGACGCGCGCCCGCGCGTGGGAGCCGTCGGTTTGAGCGGCTTCATTCCTTCCGCTCTGGATCGGCTACGTGTCGTCGCCAAGCACTTTCGTTGCGATCGCTTGCGCCAGGCCAGCCTCGTCGTGACGGGCCGTCAACGGCCATCCGAACTGTTTGAGCTCCGGGACGGCGTTGCCCATCACGACCGGGTGCCCCGCGAATTCCAGCATGTCCCGGTCGTTCAGGTTGTCGCCGACCGCCATCACCTCGTGCGGTTCTACCTGGCGGCGCGCGGCCCAGTCCGCCAGCGTCACGCCTTTCGAGCAGCCGCTCGCGGTGATGTCGAAGAGCGAGAAGTCGCGGTCCTCGTATTCGGTCAGGGTGAGCGTCAGGTGCTCGGCGCACGAGAGATCGCGCACATAGGCGGCCAGGGCCCGCATCTCGGTCACGCCGCCGTTGAACGCTAGCTGCGCCGGCTCTTCCCCCAGTACCGCGTCGAGCGCCGTGGTCTCCGTCATGAAAGTGTGGTGGCGTTCGTAGTACCCCCGCCGCTGCGGGTGGGACCAGTCGATGCGCTCGTACACATACTGCCGGGCGTCGGGGCGGTCGAAGATGAGCGCGGCACCGGCGCGCACCGGCCTGGTGGCGACAATTACGTCTCGTGCGAGGTCGCGCGGTATGAGCCGGGTGGCCAGCGTGCTGCCGTCCGCGGTTTTCACCAGGGCGCCGTTGCTGACGATCAGGGTGAGCGTGGCGCCGAGCCGTTCGGCCACCGGGCGCGCGTGATGAAAGCTACGTCCGGTGGCCAGCACCACTTCCACACCACGGGTCACCGCGGCCAGGATCGCCTCGCGATTTGCTTCCGGCAGGTGGCCGGCGCCGTCGATCAGCGTGCCGTCGATGTCGATCGCGATGAGGCGGATCGCGTCGGCCGCTGGCGCGTCATGTGACATGTGCCCCGATGCTCTTCTTCTGGTAGTGCTGCTCGACGTAGTCGTCGACGAGCTGCCGGAATGCGTCGGCCAGCTCGTCAGACGCACCCCGCAACGTGGTCGCATGACGTCCGTCGACGTAGACCGGACACGTGGGCTCCTCTCCGGTGCCGGGGAGACTGATGCCAATGTTGGCCGCTTTGGACTCGCCGGGGCCGTTGACCACGCACCCCATGACGGCGACCCGCATCTCCTCGACCCCGTGGTAGCGGGTCTTCCACACCGGCATCATGTCGCGGACGTGATGCTGAATTCGTTCGGCCAGCTCCTGAAAGGTCGTGCTGGTGGTGCGGCCGCATCCGGGGCAGGCGGTGATGCTTGGCGCGAACGAACGCAGCCCAAGCGACTGTAGCAGCTCGCACGCCGCGTATACCTCCTCGCGCCGGTCCCCGCCCGGCTGGGGGGTCAGGGAGACTCGGATGGTGTCGCCGATGCCCTCGTCGAGCAGGATGCCCATCGACGCGGCGGACCAGATCTGACCCTTGAGTCCCATGCCCGCCTCGGTCAAGCCGAGATGCAGCGGTTGGGTGGTCTGTCGGGCGAGCTCGCGGTAGATTGCGATCAGGTCGCGCGGAGACGACACCTTGCAGGAGATCACGACCTGGTCGGTGCCGAGTCCGGCCTCGAGCGCGAGGGCGGCAGACTCGATCGCCGAGATGACCATGCACTCGTTGACAATCGCCTCCGAGCTCCGACCGAGCTGGCCGTCGGTGTTCTCCTGCATCTTGGCCATCACCAGGTCCTGGTTCAGCGACCCGCCGTTGACCCCAATCCGCACAGGTTTGCCGTGGTCCCTGGCGATCTTGCAGATCGTCGAAAACTGCTCATCACGTCGGCTCCCGGTGCCGACGTTGCCCGGGTTGATCCGGTACTTGGCGAGCGCCTCTGCGCACGCCGGATAGCGCGAGAGCAGCTGATGGCCGTTGTAGTGGAAGTCGCCGATCAATGGTGTCTGGCAGTCGCGGTCCAGCATTCGGCGTCTGATCTCCGGAACCGCCGCCGCGGCGGCAGGGGAGTTGACCGTGACCCGCACCAGCTCGGACCCGGCGTCGGTCAGCTCGACGCACTGGGTGGCGGTCGCCTCCGCGTCGGCGGTGTCGGTGATGGTCATCGACTGCACCACGACCGGAGCGCCCCCTCCGATCTGGACGTCGCCTACGCGTACAGCGGTTGTTCGATGGAGCCTTGCCGTGGGCATGTTGTGCTTAGCCCTTTGTATTGTCGTAGAGGCGATCAGCACGCCGAGTGAAGATTCCACCGGGGTTGTCTCGCTTCCTCCACCCTAGGTCTGGCAATGACCGATGCCATGAGCTGCTGGCATCGTGGCGGATGGCTTGACCCGCTTCTTGTGGACACCCAATCTACCGACTTCACCATCCTCGTTCAGCGAATCTACGCTCGAGTAGATCAGCGAGCAAACTCGGTTCAAGTTGCATCGGGGTGGCAAACGCACCATTCGGATGATCGATGAGCCACACGTGCATCATTTCCGGGCTCATGTAGGTCGCCACCTCATCGACGTCACTACACGGCGCCCTTGTCGTCATGAGAATCCCGTGGAGCAAGCAGGTAAGCTCTGGCCACATATGATAATGCCATCGTGTGTACGGCCCGCTGACTTGCGGTCCCTGTTCGTCGGGTGTTCTCGCGAGGAACATCACCCCGGTCAGTTTGTTTCCGGTTGGTGTCTCGTAATACATGAGGACTTCCGGCCTTTCCGGGTCGAGAGTGGCCTCATCTAAGATGAACTCTACGTTCGTAAAATGATTTGGATCCCCGGCCGATCGCTTGTGCCCGTCGCTCATGCCTTTGCTAAAGTCGAACCAACGATTGCGTGCCGCCGCTTGGAACGACGCCTCAATTAGGCTCTGTGCTGCCAAGATGTGGTTGTTGGTAGCCGGAACGTCTGTGGGATACCGTGTCACCTCCCACACCTCCATCACCGCGCTCGGGATAGAAGGAAAGGCTTGTTCTGGTTGCCAGGCCGTGTTGCGGAACGCATTGCGCATAAGGCGTTTGTCAGGTGCAAGCGTGGCCTTGTCGGACGCAAGCAGTTGTGCCTCCCAGAAAAGCGCAGGCTTGTTTGGGGCTCTCGGCCTCGTTATCGGGTCAGCAGCATCAGGACTACCTGGTGGGACGCGAGCATCAGGAGCAGAGGCGGCAAACGATGGTGCAGGACCTTCGGCGAAGATCGCACCGTGCATGTCCTCGTGAACGTGTTTGTCACAAAAGAAGCCGTAGGTTCCCGGGTTGCTAATCAAGAACGTGATTTCGGAACCTTCCGACGTGGGTCGAATTGGGTTATTGGCTGCGACCAATACCTCGTCTCCGACGATTCTGCCTGGTTTGAGAGGATGTTGCTCGAAGTTGCCGACGAACGTCAGTTCGGTGCCGACACTGACGGCGACGCACTGCGTTTGATATGCAGATCCCAACACGCCACCGAAGCGCAGTCTGACGCTCGCACCTGCTAGTTCTGAAGCAGACGCTCGATCGCAACCATTGAGAGACCGTGGAGGAGTTGCCGCCTCGCCGCCGCTGCTTCCCTGGGGGCGTGCTGAATCGCTGCAAGCGTAGACCGACAGCAGGATGGCAAGGAGGTGCCCCCGTGCAACCGTTTGACGGTATTGCAAGGCTAATCTTTCGCGAGACGCAGCCTGGCGCCTCGCCGTGGTCGAAGCATTAATGTGATTCTGGGCAACAGCACCCACTCGGCATGATATCACCCGCCTTCGCTACGGCTGTGCCGCAGCTTCGGCGGGCAGGCCCGTGTGGGGCGCAGCGGCAGGTTGGTCATCAGGTTCGCAGGCGTGCGCGTCGCATTGCCCGCATCGTGGCCCGGGCGGCCTCGATAGCCAGATCGACGTGACGGGTCGTGTGGGCTCCGGACAGGAACCAGGCCTCGAACTGCGAGGGCGGTGGGTAGATCCCGCGTGTGAGCATGCCTCGAAAAAACCGCGCGTAGGCTGCCGTGTCGGTCCGTGTCGCGCTCGCATAGTCGTACACCGGGTGGGCCGTGAAGAACGGGGTCAGGACCGAGCCGTGGGCGTTGACCTGGAGGTCGAGCCCGGTCTGTCTCGCAGCGTCGGCCAGCCCGGTCGCCAGCCGTCGCCCCAGCCGCTCCAGACGAGCGTAGAGCGCCGGCGATAGCTGCGAGAGCGCCCAGTATCCAGCGGTCATCGCGAGCGGGTTGCCAGAGAGTGTCCCCGCCTGATACACGGGTCCGGCTGGTGCGACCTGTTCCATCAGGTCTTTCCGCCCGCCGTAGGCGCCGACCGGCAACCCTCCACCAATGATCTTGCCCAGACAGGTCAGGTCGGGCCGAACGCCAAACCGCTCCTGTGCGCCGCCGGGCGAAACCCGGAAGCCGGAGATCACCTCGTCGAAGATCAGTATCGTCCCATGCTGGTCGCAGAGGGCCCGTAGCCCCTCCAGGAATCCGGGCCCGGGCGGCACGACTCCCATGTTGCCCGCAAGTGGCTCGACGATCAGAGCGGCTACCCGGTTGCGGTGGACTCGGAAGAGTTTTTCGACGGAGGTGAGGTCGTTGTAGCGGGCGACCAGGGTGTCAGCCGCCACGGCTCGCGAGACGCCCGGGCTGGTCGGCACACCGAGCGTGGTCGCGCCCGAGCCCGCCTGGACCAGGAAGGCATCGCCATGACCGTGATAGCACCCGGCGAACTTGATGACACGGTCGCGGCCGCTGGCGGCGCGCGCCAGACGCAGGGCGCTCATTGTTGCTTCGGTGCCGGAGCTCACGAACCGAACACGCTCGACCGACGGCATCAGGCGCCGCACGGCCAACCCGAGCTCGACTTCCAGTGAGGTCGGTGCGCCGAAGCTCGTGCCCCGCGCGGCCGCATCGGCCAGCGCCGCGGTAAGACCAGGCTGGGCGTGACCATGAATCATCGGGCCCCAGGACATGACGAAATCGACGTAGGAACGGCCGTCCTCGTCCATGATCCGTGCGCCACGGGCACGCCGGATGAACGGCGGCGTGCCGCCCACCGCCGAGAACGCGCGAACCGGGCTGTCGACGCCGCCGGGCAGGATGCGTTGGGCCTTGGTGAACAGACGAGCGGACGCGCCGCGTTTGGGGGGACTCATCGCCGTGGAACGATATCATGGGACNCTGAGACAGTATGGACGAGACGTGTGACGTCTGCGCCACCACCGGGATGCGTCCGTTTCTCGAGGTCAGCCTCGTTGGGACGAAACCGGTCTGGATCCACCGGTGCGAGGCCTGCGGTTTTCGGCAGGTGCGTCCTCGGCTGACGACGGTCGAGATCAAGGCGCTGTATCCGAGCGACTACTTCGACTCGGCGTCACCGGTCGGCTACGCCGACTACGCGCGGGAGTTTCAGCGCAGACAGCGCGAGGCGTATTTCCTGATGCGGTGGCTTGGCCGGCTGCGGCCGCAGGGCCGCCTGCTGGAGGTCGGGTGCGCCCTCGGCTTCCTGCTGGCGGGGCTGAAGCGGTCTGGGTGGCAGGTCGAAGGAGTGGATGCTTCGCCCTTCGCGGCCTACTATGCGCGCACGCGCTATGGTGTCGATGTGGCCAGTGCGACGCTCGAGGAAGCGTCGTTTCCAGATGGCGGGTTCGATGTCGTCATCCAGAAAGACCTGCTCGAGCACGTGGCCAACCCGCGCCGGCATCTCGAGGAGACCTGCCGGGTGCTGCGACCCGGGGGGTGGCTTCGCCTCGTAACGCCCAATGGCGAGGCGAATCTGCGGCCTCTCATGGCGGTGTCGACGGCCTCCACCGCGCCCCGACAGTCGGGCGCCGCGCCGCCTGCGCTAGACCAGGGGCACCTGTCTTTCTTCAGCCGCCGGCAGCTGGAGCGACTGTTCGACGAATGCGGGTTTCGATGCCGCAGGATGCGCACGATCGGTATCCGCCGGGGGCTGACGGCGCTGGGCCGTCTACCCGGACAGGAAAAGTTCGTCCGCCTCGTTGCCTCGTCGTCGCCTCAGGTCCAGCGACCGGATACGCCGGTCGCCTTCGACGGCGACACCGACGAGCGGTTCCGGCGTCTCGCCGAAGGGATCGACCGGGACATCGCGGGTCGCCGCAGTGGGCTCAGAAGCTGGACACCCTACTACCACTATCACCGAGTCATGAAACGGCTGGACGCGCTACCCGCCTGGTGCGAGATCGGGTACGACTTCGACTGCCTGTTGCAGAAGGTGTAGGGGCGGAAGGTGCTGCAGGAGGCAGGAGGCAGGAGGCCTCGGCGGGTTGATCGCATCGGAGCCGGGATGCCAGAATGAACCAGGAGCGACGTCAAGTTCTTTGCGGTGTCCGAGACCGGACACGAACCCGGATACAGGAGACGACGGATGAAGAGATGGTTGACCGCGGGGTGTGTCGGGCTGACGGTGGCGTGGGCATCGGTGAACGGACTGGCGACCGAGATGCCGGCCGGTGAGCGGACCGCGGCCGCTCTCCAGGAGACCACCAGCACTGTGCTCGACGGGGTGTTTTCTGCTGCGCAGGCGCGTCGCGGCGGACGGGTCTATGCTCGCGACTGTGCCTCGTGCCACGGACCCGAGCTGAAGGGCGGCGAGATGGCGCCCGGTGTCGCCGGCAGCGACTTCATCGTGTACTGGACCGAGGTCCCGGTCGGCATGTTGTTCGAGCGCATCAAGGTGTCGATGCCGGAGGATGGACCAGGGCGGCTGACCGACGAAGAGTACACCGACCTCGTCGCGTTTCTCCTCGACGCCAACGACTACCCGGCGGGCGATGCGGAGATGCCGGCCGACAAGGCGACCCTCGACACGATCATGATCGTTGCCGCTCAGTAACCCTGCTGGTGCGACAATCGGCCGGGTGAGAGAATCGATATGACGGAGTCCGCGACAGACGAGCGGCAGCCTGCAGGGCCCGACAGCTTCATTCGCTACGCCGTCGCCGTCTTCCTTGTCAGCCTGGTCGTTCGGCTGCTGCATCTGTGGCAGATCCGAACGGCTCCGTTCTTCGAGCTCATGATGGGGGACGCCCAGAGCTATCACACATGGGCGCAACAGATCGCCGCCGGCGATTGGATCGGCAGCGATGTCTTTTATCAGGCGCCGCTTTATCCCTACTTCCTTGGTCTGGTGTACTCCGTGTTCGGCGAAGGGTCGATGGTCGTGCGGCTTGTCCAGGCCGTTCTCGGCTCGGCCGCGTGCGCCTTTCTCGCTTTCGCCGGGTGGCGTCTTTTCTCGAAGCGCGTCGGGATCATCGCCGGCCTGATGTTGGCCTTTTACGCTCCAGCCATCTTCTTCGACGGCCTGGTTCAGAAGTCGGTGCTCGACGCCTTCTTGCTGTGTCTGACGCTGGCGCTGCTTGGCGGGCTGATCGTGGAACCGAAACAGCGATGGACATGGCTATGGGTCGGCGTGACGGTCGGTTGTCTGATGCTGACACGCGAAAACGCGCTGGTGTTCGTGATCGCGATCCTGCTCTGGCTCCTCTGGCATCAGCGCCACCTCGCGACCGAGCGCCTCGTCCTGGCCGGTTTCCTACTGGCCGGACTCGCCATCGTGTTGTTGCCGGTTGCCGCACGCAACAAGGCGGTGAGTGGTGAGTTCTATCTGACCACCTCACAGCTCGGTCCGAATTTCTTCATCGGGAACAACGAGGACGCCTCCGGCATCTACCAACCGTTGCGGTTTGGTCGCGGCGACCCCAAGTACGAGCGTCAAGATGCCACCGAGATTGCCGAACTGGCGACTGGCACGGCGTTGAGNCCTGCTGAGGTGTCGCGCTACTGGACGCGGCGCACACTCGCCTACATCTGGTCGCAGCCAGTCGACTGGCTGGGGTTGATGGGACGCAAGGTCATGCTGGCGTGGAACGGCTCGGAGGTGGCCGACACCGAAGACCAGCTCAGTTATGCCGACCGGTCGTTCCTGCTGTGGGCCTCCGGCACCGTCTGGCATTTCGGGCTGCTCGCTCCGTTGGCGCTCGTCGGAGTCTGGGCAACCTGGCCGAGACGTCAGGAGTTGCTGCTGCTGTACTTGATGCTGGCGGTTTATGCGTTGGCGCTTGTCGCCTTTGCCGTGATGGCGAGATACCGATATCCGCTGGTGCCTTTCCTGATCTTGTTCGCTGCGGCCGGCGCGGCGAACATCGGCCAGCTGTTGCGTTCGAGGCCCAGGCAGCATCTCGCCTGGGGCGTTGCGGCGACCCTCGTCTTCGCGATCTTTTGCAACTGGCCCGTGTTTTCGATGGCCCAGATGCGCGCCGTGACCGAGAGCAACGTCGGCACGGAGCTGCAGGTCCAGGGCAGACTCGACGAAGCGATTGCGCTCTATCGCGACGCGCTGGCGCGCAATCCCGACAATGCGGTCGCCTACAGCAATCTCGGCACGGCGCTCGCCGCCACCGGCGAGCTGGAAGAGGCGATCGTGCAACATCGGAGGGCGCTGGAGCTGGCGCCGGAGGACGCCGACGGCCACTTCAATCTGGCGAATGCGTTGGTGACTCAGGGCGAGATCGTCGACGCGGTCGGTCATCTGCGCGAGGCTGTCCGGATCGATCCAGGCTTCGCCGAAGCGCACGTCAATCTTGGGAACGCCCTAGTGACGCAGGGAGAGTTCGAGGATGCGGGTGATCACTATCGTCGGGCAACCGAGCTCAGGCCGGAGTGGGGCGAAGCGTTCAACAACCTGGGCCTGGTGGCTGCCGAACAAGGTCAGCTCCGAGAGGCGGTCGCGCTGTTCAGACAGGCCATCGATGCAGATCCAGGGCTTGGCGACGCGCACACGAATCTGGCAACCGCGCTTCAGAAGGGCGGGGCGGTCGACGACGCCCTCACCCACTTCCGTCGTGCAGTCGAGCTGATGCCGGACTCGGCGAGCGCGTACAACGACCTCGGTATGGCGCTCGGCGCCAGGCAAGCGCTCGATGAAGCCGCCGAGCACTTCCGCCGCGCGACCGAGCTGGACCCGACGTTCATCGAGGCCTACAACAATCTGGCGACGACGCTGCAATTGCGAGGCGAGCCTGCCGAGGCGATCGAGCAGTATCGGGCGATCCTGCAGATCGACCCGAATTTCCCGCTGGCTCACAACGACCTTGGCATCGCGCTGGCTCAGCAGGACCAGCTCGAAGAAGCGGTCGGCCACTTTCGGCAGGCGATTCAGATTGCTCCAGAATATGCCGACGCCCACGCCAACCTCGCGATGGTCGCGGAGATGCAAGGCGATCTGGACGAGGCGGTCCGCCACTACCAGGAAGCGGCACGACTGGCGCCGCAGAACCCGGAGATGGAGAGTCGGTTGCAAGCGGCGCTGGCCGAGCGGGCGTCGTCGCGCTAGCGGAGCCCTGCGAGCATCTCACAGGCAGTTGGCAACCCCATGTCGCAGGCCTGTTCGATCAAGGCCCGCGATCGCGTCTCGTCCGGCGCGATCCCTTCGCCAGCCCGGTACATCAGCCCGAGACGGAGGCAGCTCATCGCCTCGCCGGCGGTGCACGCCTGGTCGAAACCGTCGGCGGCGCGCCTGAAATCCACGGCCACGCCTTCCCCTCGCAAATAGACCTCCGCCAGGGCGCTGCATCCGGTCGGCCAGCCCAGATCGCAGGACCGCGAATACAGCTCGCGTGCCAGCGCCTCGTCCTGCGCGACGCCTCGGCCTTCTCTGTATGCCGAGGCCAACAGGTAGCAGCCCTCGCCGTCACCTGAGTCGCACGCCTCTCGGAGAGGGGGCGTGTCCTGGTAGGCCCAGGCATAGGCGAAGCTCGTGGATGCCCGCGTGAAGCCCAGCCCTCCGGACGCGAGCGCGTCGGCATTGGTGCAGCCGACGGCGAGACCAAGGTCGCAGGCGCGCGCGAAGCTGGCAGCGGCGCCGTTTGTGTCGCCCGCCACGAGGGTGCCCTCACCCAGGAGGATGCCAAGCTCATTGCAGGACCACGCAAATCCTTCCGCGCAGTTGTTGGACTGCCTGACAAGCAGCTTGCGGCACCCGTCGCGGAGACCTTCCGAGCAGGCCTCCTCCCAGAACGCGGGATTTGCGCCTTCGTGTTTCGCTCCCACCATGTTGGTGTTGAGTAGCGCGACGAAGAGGAGCGTCCATACCGTCATGGAGCCGAGGTTGAGCTGCCGTAGAGAAAAGCTCGGCCACAGCTTGTCGAAACCGAGCATCTCGGCGTGGACCGCGCGCGCGATGCGGTCGAGCATCCGGACGCTGAGGTTCAGCACCGGAACGCACAGCAGCTTGTCGTAGAACGCGGGCACGCCAAGCGGGACAAACAGTGCGTAGAGCACGAACACGCTCGCGCCATACAGTGCTCCGAAGAGCACGCGGCCAAGCGCGGTTCGTGGCGATGTGGATGGATCGGTGATCAAGAGGTGCAAGCCGAGGAACACCGCAATCGGAATGCTCGTGTCGACAAAGAAGTACACGCCGGTGACGCCGGAATAGACAGCGCCCAGCACAAACAGTGCGGCCGCGGCCGAGAGCGTCATCAGCGTGACTGCGAAGAAGTACTGCACAAACAGACCCAGCAGAAAGATCACCAGATACATGTGCTCGGGGTATCGCAGTGTCTGGGCAATCTCCTGGCCCCACGTCAAGTCGGTTTGTCCCAACGCGATGAGGACGATCGAGAAGACGGACAGCGAGAAGCCGGACGGGTTGAAGATGTGTGTGCGACGCCCGTCCTTCGTCCAGGTGAACAGCTCCTTCCCGATGAATCCCAGCGCGACCATGAGGAGCTGCAGAACGAACCAGTCGTCTCTGAACCACAGAAACAGGTTCGTGCTCAGTATGATCGGGAATGGACCAAATCCCAGTCGCCATGAATCGCGTCTCGACCAGGCAAGCAGCATGTCGAACGCGTAGGCGAACACGATCTGCGCGACGATCAGCCACGCGTGATTCGTGACTTCAGGCCAGTACCAGCCCCAGTACACATACACACCAATGTGGGCCAGTAGCTGGAGGTAGTGATTCTTCTGGAGCGTGAACTCGAAAGTCAGTGTTCGTCGCTGGCGAGCGGTGGCCATTCTCATCGCCACCTGCCAGACGAGCAAGCCTGCGCACGCTCCCCAGAAAGACCAGATGAGGCCGTCGCTCGCGCGAACTCGCGGCAGGAAGCTGAGCAAAAAGAGAAGCGACGTCAAGTACAGCGGAAGCTGTAACGCAGATGGGCGACGAAGAGATGTGCCAGCGCCGGCGAGTGCCATGTGTGACCTTTAGAGAAGACCCGGGTGGGGACACCACCAGGTCGAAATTCCAGCGACCTTGCTTTGCCGTTCCACGTGACAGGGTGGTTGGTTCGCGCCCTTAGTCTAACTGCTGTGTGCGTTACAATCGCGGGCGGTATCGATTCTCAGCCAATGCGAGCAAATGGTTCGAACAAGACGGTGACGGGCGGGTTGACGCCACGCCGGCTCCTGGCCGCGATGGGCCCGTTCGTGCTGGTCGTCGCGTGTGGACTGGCGGTGTATGGCAACTCGCTCTTCTTTGATTACACCTACTTTGACGACCAGGAGCTCGTCTTCAACAATCAGTATTTCTACGACGACCTGTCGAACATCGGTGCGCTGTTCATGGACGACATGTGGCGCTTCACGGAGGACACCTATTACCGTCCGCTCTACATGCTGACCTATATGGTCGACTTCCAATTCACCGGCACGGACCTGTTCGGGTTCCACCTGACGAGCATCCTGATCCACCTGCTGTCGGCCAGTTTGCTGCTGGTGCTGTTTCGCGCGATCGGATACTCCGAACGTCTGAGCCTGTGGGGGGCGCTCTTCTTTGCCGTGCACCCCGTGCTGGTGCAGGGCGTGTCGTGGATACCGGGTCGAAACGACAGCCTGCTCGGGCTCTCGGTCATCGTGGCGACGCTGGCGTGGGTATCCTACTGGCGTCATCCGGGACGTTGGCGTTGGAGCCTGCAGTCGCTGACGTTCTTCTGCGCGCTTCTCATCAAGGAACCGGCGTTCGTGCTGCCGCCGCTGCTGTTGGGACTGGCCTGGGCTCGCGACGAGCACTTTCGCTCCAAGCTCTGGGCGCGGTGGATGCCGATCGCGGCGGGGTGGGGGCTTCCAGCCGCCGCATGGTTCACGCTGCGCACCATGGCGTTCGACAATCCCGCACCCGTGCTGCCACGGCTCGTGGACAACGTGGCCGAAGTGGGGCTCGTGCTGNTCCACTACTTCGGCAAGACCGTCGTCCCGATCTCCTTGCGTACCGTGGCCGACCTGCACGCGCCCCTCTGGCCTGGACTGCTCGTGCTCGCGGCGCTCGGCTGCGTGTTGCTCCTGGTACGACAACGTGCGTTGCTCTGGCTCGGCCTGGCGTGGTTCGTCTTGTTGATTCTTCCCACGCTGCTTGCGGGCCATGAGTTTCACCTCGAGGAGCGGTTGTACGCGCCCATCGTGGGCATCCTGATATTCGTGCTCGAGACGCTTCGGTCCACCGCCTTTCACACCAGACCGATCGGGCGCGTTGTGCTGTCAACCATGGTCGTCCTGTTCGGGGTGGTGGCGTTCAATCGCTCGCAGCAGTTCGCCGACAGGTGGGTGTTGTGGGAAACGGCTGTCGCACAATCTCCACGCTCGGCGTTCGCCGCGAACAACCTCGGCGCGATCTACTTTCTGAATCAACAGTACGAACTGGCACGCGAGCAGTACGAGCGGACGATCGAGCTCGACCCTGACGAGCCGATGGTGCGAAACAATCTGGGTCTCGTGCACCACCAGCTAGAAGACTTCGAGACGGCGAGGGCTTATTACGACGAGGAGATCCGTCGCAACCCGTGGTACCCGGATAGCCACTACAACCTCGGGATGCTCTGGTTGCGACAAGACCAGGTTGATCGAGCGGTGCGCGAGTGGGAGCAGGCAATCGAAGTCGATCCCGATTATGCCCTGCCCTACGAAATGCTGGCGCGCTTCTATCAAGACGTGGACCCCGCTCAGTTCCAACACTATCGCGACGAACTGAGGAGACTGGGGATCAAGACCTTTGAATAGTGCCTTGTGCCTTGTGACTAGGACCAGCTCTTGTTCCGGTTAGGGTTGCGAACTCAATCTCAGAGACGGGCGTAGACGCTCGCGATGCGGCGGACGCTATGTGCCGGCTGTAGTGATTGGAGCTTGCTGGGAAGACCGGGTTGTGCGCGGCGTCGTTTTGGGGTGGCTCCCCGCCGGGAGGTTCGGCGGCGGAGAGCCCCACCAACGTGACTCGAAGGCCGAGGCCCACGAGCCACNTGGATGTTCAGTGATTATTCTTATTCCGAGGTCGCGAGCTTATCGCTCGCCGACCTTGAACACGACGCCAACCGCGAAGCGGAACTCGTTGAAATTGTCATTGCTGACAAGCGACGAATCCGAGCTTGTCGGGTCAGGGAAAAACAGCATCCGATAATCGCCCTGGAACCGCACGGCCGTGGTGTCGTTGACATCGACATCGATACCACCACCAGGCTGGAGGGCGAAGTTCGTCCCCGTGTGAGAGTAGAACGCTATCTTTCGAACCGATCGCACGACACCGGCCATGATGTGCACGAACGGCTTCACGCTGCCGGCCTGCATCTGGAACCGCGGGCCGGCGACGCCCCCAACCGACACGGTACTGANGTCGCACTCACTCAACGTCGGGGAGCACCACTGTGCCTCGGCGCGATGATACGACAGTCCCTGGAATTCTTCGGCGGCGGTTGCCGGCACGACCCCCTCGAGGCAGGCGGCAGGCTGGCTGAGGGTGGCAATCGCGATCGACTCCANGCCTCCGCACACATCGANGCCGAAGTTGTACCCACCGCTGAGATCGAAGGCAAGCGATAGGTTTTCGCTGAAGTTGTAGGCACCGCCGCCATACCAGCCCAATGGCAGGTTGTTTGACTCGATCGCAAGGTCGTTGTTTCCAAGGAACGAGTACCCGATTGCCCACTCACCCACGTAGTCCTGCGCAGCCGCCGGCTGAGCAAGTGAGAGTGGGAAGACGGCGAGAACGAGAGCAAGAACGACCAACCGAGTTCGCATGTTCAAACCTCCTGAGAACGGTGCGGTGCGCCCCTCTGGCGCGGGCGAAACAGAGAAAGTCACTAAAGCCGCCCGAGAGTATCAGCCATTTACGACACTGTCAATCGCGTTCTAGCCTGGAATTGCCCTCCTTCCGTGACTCGTCGACGACGGCTCGCTGGTCCGGATGAGAGGCAGCGGCTCAGCGCCTCTTGATGAGTCGCAGAGGCTGCGAAATCGGGACGTCCTACAGTGTCGTCATCGATCTGTTCTCGGGTCTCCGAAGAGATGCCTGCTGCGGGCCTACGATCGCTCGGGTATCTCGGTCATCGATAGTTCTCACGCCACCGAGCTTGGTCGGGCGACGACGTGCGTCGCACTAAAGTATAGTGTCGGGCGGTGTCCCATGTGGGAACAGCGTCTATTGCACAGATGGGGACCGCATATGGGCAAGCTCACACTATCGGCGCTGGACTCCCCCGGATCATCCAAATGGATGTATCGACATTCAAATTTTTGGAGCACTGATGCGCCTGATCAGGGGCAACAACTTTGCAAGTAACTGTAAAAACAACGTTTAAGTTGTTTAAGATACCTGAAATAACTGGCACGAGTATTGCTANGATNTNATAAGCTCNTTNAANANGTAAGCNTACTTCCGGGAGGTGGATGGATGAGGTTCGGTAAGTTGTTCATTGTCGCGCTCGGGTGCCTGATGTTGGTACCTGCCGCGGCGTCGGCCCAGAGCGCACTCGCTGGCCAGGTCAGCGANAACACNGGCGGCGTGCTGCCGGGNGTGACGGTGGAAGCGGCCAGCCCCGCGCTGATCGAAGGGTCGCGCGTGGTCATCACCGATGGGACCGGTCAGTACACGATCATCGACCTGCGGCCAGGGACTTACTCCCTGACCTTCACGCTGCCCGGGTTCGGCACCCAGGTGCGCGACGAGCTCGTCCTGGCCTCCGACGTCACGATGGCGATCGACGTTGCGATGTCGGTCGGGGCGGTGGAAGAGAGTGTGACCGTGTCGGGCGCTTCGCCCGTGGTCGACATTCAGCAGGCGGAACGCACCGAGGTGCTGACGCGTGAGACGCTCGAGGCGATACCGACCGGCAACAGCCTGTATTCGTTTGGCACCCTGGTGCCGGGCATCCGCACGAGCCTGCCCGACATCGGCGGCGCGCGCGCGATGGAGCAGGTGCTGATGTATGGCAATGGCGCCGGCGGCATGGACACGACCGTGCTCGTCGACGGCATGCAGGTCAACTCAGCGATCGGCAACGGCGCCTACCAGATGTATTTCAACCCGCAGATGAATGCGGAGACCTCCTTCACCACGTCGGGCGCGGGCGCCGACACCCAGCGTGGCGGTATCCGGGTGAACATGATCCCGAAGGACGGCGGGAACCAGTTCAGCGGCACCGGCTTCTTTGGCGGGTCGCATCGCGACTGGCAATCCAGCGTCTGGAACAAGCGATTCGGCGAGCTGGGTGTCCAGTCGACGGCGCAGGGTGACGCCCGCGACGGCGTGCCGCGTATCGACCGGGTCTATGACCTCAACGCGTCGCTGGGCGGCCCGATCGTCCAGGACAAGCTGTGGTTCTTCGGGTCGATTCGTGACTGGTCGACCGACCTGATCGTGCTCAACAGCTTCTTCCGTGACGGCAGCCCCGGCAAAGACGACAACCGGCTGACGAGCGGCTTATTGCGGTTGACCTATCAGGCCACAGAGCGCAACAAGTTCTCGGCCTACATCGACCGGATCCGGAAGGTGCGGTTCCACGAGCACGGCGAGGGCGACGACATCGAGACGGCATCTCAGAAACGGCGCCCGATCCTCTATTACACCGCGGGGACCAAGTGGACCGGCACGCTCTCGAACCGCGTGCTGGCCGAAGTGGGCTTCTCGGTCAACGGCGAGGTCTACCCCATCGGCTACCAGCCGGAGGTCCAGCAGACCCGGCCGAGCAACTTGGTTGGGTGTTTCGCCACGCCGTGCTTCCCGGCCGTGGACAGCGCCCAGCACACGATCCAGACCGCGGCCGGCGACCCGTGGTATGGCGGTCCGAACGGGGTCTGGACCTCGTCGCGGGACGCGCGCTTGGGCTTCGACGAGTACAACTCCAACCGAGCGAGCACGGTGAATTCTCCGTTCAAGCAGAACGTGATCGGCTCGGTGTCCTACGTGACCGGGTCGCACAACATCAAGGTCGGGTTCGAGACCTCCTGGTCCCGCGAAACGGTCACGCGTTTCTCCAACGCGAACCTGTTCCAGCAGTACGGCGACGACCCGAACCCGTTTGGCATCACGCTGCCCTGGATCGGGGCCGAGTCGAACCGGGCGGAGCAGAACCTCGCGGAAGGGCTGGCCCCCGGGCTGATCGGCGACCCGACCAATGTCACCGTTCTGAATGACCCGACGATCTCGCGCGTCGAGGTGGACTACGACACCGGGTTCTACGCGCAGGACACCTGGACCATCGACCGCCTGACGCTGAACTATGGCGCGCGGCTCGATATGGCCGACATCCGGATGCCCCCGCAGGTCAAGCCCCCTGGTCGGTTCACGGATGCGGTGGACTTCGGGCTCGTTCCGGAGGTCGACTTCCCGCGGTTCGGGCCCGACTTCGCGCCGCGCTTCAGCCTGGCCTACGATGTGTTCGGCAACGCGAAGACGGCGCTCAAATTCGGGTGGAACCGGTATATGAACGCCTTTGGCGACAGCTTTGCAGATCGCTATCAGCCGGCGTTGCAGGATGCGGAAAACCGGGACTGGTTCGACATTCAGGTCGGCACGGACGGCGACCTGGTGCCGGGGTGCAGTCTCGACGGCGTGGGCTGTCCGAATGACTACGGGACCAACGGCGACAACATCGCGCAGGATTGGGAGATCGGGACGTCGAGTAACCCCGGGTTTGGGGTCCGGGAAACCGACCGCCCCGACGCGAACCTCTCGCGGGGCTACCAGGACCTGCTGACCATCGGCATCCAGCAGGAAGTGCGTCCGGGCCTGTCGGTGACGGCCGAGTTCCGGCGTCGCTCGTTCAAGAACAACGAGAACGGGGGGGATAACCTCATGCGGAGCTTCGCCGATTTCGGCTCCGAGCAGTTCATCGTGGCCCCGTTGCCGTATGTCGGGACGATCCCGACCTACAACATCGACAACGCGGCACGCGTCGTACTCGAGGACATAGTGGACGGCAACATCGCGGCCGACGACTATAAGAGCGTCTACCAAGGCTTCGAGCTGAGCTTCAGCGGGCGGCTCGATGGCGGCGGGACGGTCTTCGGCGGCTGGAGCATGGATACCCCCGGGGTGAGCTGGTTCTCGGGCGGGGGCGTCACCAACAACTGTCCGGTGGTGCGGGAGATCGAGGACAACCCCAACAGTCTCCGCTTCTGTGACCAGACGAGCTACCCGACGCCGTTCCGGCACGAGTTCAAGGTGTCGGGCGCGCAGCCGCTGCCGTGGTATGACCTGCAGGTGGCGGGGACTGTCATCGCCAACGCTGGCGGCTACGCGGGCGACCAGATATCGGAGACGATGTCGTTCAGCCGCTACGCCACCGCATCGAACGTTTATCGGGCCCCCTACTGGAACGCGGACAACTGCATCGCCCCGACGTGCGTGATGGGCGCGGGCATCATCGACACGGCCAACGGCGGTACGCGGTCGGACACGGTCGGTTCGGGTACGGGGTCCATTACCCACACGTTGCTCCCGGGTAACAGCGTCAAGTACCAGCCCTACTGGATCCAGGTGGACCTGAGCATTGCCAAGGCGTTCGACCTGGGCCGCACCCGGCTGAACGTGCGGGCCGAGGGGTTCAACATGACCAACGCCGGGTTCGAGCGGAGTTCTCGCTCGAGCCGGGTGACGGCGGTTGGACGCCAGAGCAGCATCGGGGAGTATGCGTCGAACATCAACAACGGACGCATTCTCCGCCTCTCCGCGACCACGACCTGGTAGTCGTTCACGTAGCGGTTGTTCAACGCGCCGGTGGAGGTGCCAGCCTCCGCCGGCGTTTTTTTGTGCCCGGAGACATTTGCAAGGACACGCAGTGTCGGCAATTGATGGCCGTCGGCGCGGTGCGATCGCTCGCCGTTCGCCTACATCCCGGTGACGTCGTGCCGGGGTAGTGGCAATCAAATCTGAGACGTGGTATTACCGTACAAACATGGATGGTTCCGGCTCGACGGCCGTTGTGGTCGGTAGTGATGCGCGTGCTTGAACGGGTGCGTCCGACGTGGCGTTGCCAGTGCCGGCGGCGGCTGGGCGGCGCTACCGGTCTGCTTGGCCTGACGCTGCTGGCCGGTTGTGCTCCGGGCGAGGTCAGCTCGTCTGGTGAGGCACCCGCCGAGACACCTGCGCTTGGCGCCGATACCGGCGTGGTGTCACTCACAGACGTGGCCGAATCTGTGGGACTTGAATTCCTGCATGTGAACGGCATGTCGGGTGAGTTCTATTTCAATGAGATGGTGGGCGCCGGCGCCGCGCTGTTCGACTATGACAACGACGGCGACCTGGATGCCTACCTCGTGCAGGGGCACATGCAGGGCCCCGACGTGGCACCCGGGGACGCGTCGTTCGGACCCGGACTGCAAGGGCCACTGACCGACCGGTTGTATCGCAACGATCTGCAGACCACGGGCTCCGGCGCGTCTGGCCTGGGGTTCACCGACGTCACCGACCAGAGCGGCATCGACGCCCGGGGCTACGGGATGGGAGTGGCGGCGGCCGACTACGACAACGATGGCTGGGTCGATCTCTATGTGTCGAACTTCGGCTCCAACCAGCTGTGGCGGAATAATGGGGACGGTACGTTCAGTGACGTCACGGTGTCTACAGGCACCGACGACGCGCGGTGGAGCGTGAGCTCCGCATTCGTCGATTACGACCGCGACGGCTGGCTCGATTTGTATGTCGGCAACTACGTGAACTACAGAGTGGCAAACAACGTCGAGTGCTTCCACAACATCCGGACCTACTGCGGCCCCCATGGCTTTGTGCCGGTGCCAGACCGCTTCCTGCGAAATCGCGGAGATGGCACGTTCGAGGACGTCACCGCCGTTTCTCAGATCGGCCGGGAGTACGGGCCAGCGTTGGGCGTGGCGACTGCGGACCTGAACGGCGACGGCTGGATCGATATCTACGTCGCTAACGATCTCGCGGAGAATCGGTCCTGGATGAACCAGGGCGACGGGACGTTCGTGAACACGGCACAGTTCAATGGGTCGGCCCTCAACGAAGCCGGCGACCCCGAAGCCGGCATGGGTGTCGATGCGGGCGATTTCGACGGCGACGGCGACGAGGACCTGTTCATTTCGCACCTCATCACTCAGACCAACACGCTTTATGTCAACGACGGCTCGGGACTGTTCGAGGATCGCAGCGTGCGAAGTGGGCTCGGGCCCCCGAGCCTGCCGTTCACCGGGTTTGGAACCGCCTGGTTCGACTACGACAACGACGGGTGGCTGGATCTCCTGGTGGCGAACGGGGCGGTCGACCTGCTGCCAGAGCTGGTCCAGGCGCAGGACCCGTACCCCCTGCATCAGCGCAATCAGCTCTTTCGCAACCTCGGCAATGCGAGGTTCGAGGATGTCTCTGACCAGGCGGGGCTCGAGTTCGAGCGGTCCGAGGTCAGTCGCGGCGCCGCCTTTGGGGACATCGACAACGACGGCGACGTGGACGTGCTGCTGACAAACAACAATGGTCCGGCCCGTCTACTGCTGAACGGCGCCGATAACGGACACCACTGGATCGGGCTGCGCATGGTGGGTGACACCGAGAACCGCGACATGCTCGGCACGCGGGTCGCGGTATTTCGTGACGACCGCCAGTCGATCTGGCGGCGCGTCAGGTCCGATGGCAGCTATGCATCCGCCAACGACCCGCGTGTGCTGGTCGGACTGGGCACATCGTCTCGTGTGACTGCCGTGCGAGCCGTCTGGCCGGACAACCGCACCGAGGAGTGGACCGACGTGGTGGTCGATCAGTGGACGACACTAGAGAAGGGTACGGGTAGCACCCCACAGCCATGACACGCAATCGGCCTGTGCCTCGCTCGCGTCGGCTGGTGCTTCCGGTCTGTGTCGTGCTTCTCCTCGCCGGGGCGTGTGCCGATTCGCCGGAGGACCCGGTGTCTGGCGCCACCTCGCCGGTCGCTGACGCCGTCCCACAGCCGGTGTCGCTGCCTGAAATCAGCGGCCTCGACGCCGATGTGCAGCGCCAGGTTCGCGATGCACACGCTGGGTTGCTCACGGCGATCGAGGATGGGACGGTGTCTGGTGATCGCTATGGTCGACTGGGCATGCTGTTCTCGTCATACGGTCTCGCCAATGCCGCAGAGGTGACCTATCTGAACGCCCGGATCCTCGCTCCAGGGGATTTTCAGTGGCCCTACTATCTGAGCCTGCTGTATGAGGAGACTTCGAAAATCGACCAGGCAATCGACAGCCTGGAGCGCGCGCTCGAGTTGCGTCCGGACTACGTCGCCGGGTTGGCGCGTCTCGGAGATCTCCTGGTGGGCCAGGACCGGTCGGGCGAGGCACGCGAGCTGTTTTCCGGTGCGCTGGCACTGGACGACCAGTGTGCCCAGTGTCTCGCCGGGCTCGGTCGAATCGAGTTGCAGGAGCGGCAGTTCCAGCCGGCCGCCCAGTTCCTGGAGCAGGCTCTGGCGGTTGCGCCATGGGCGTCGACCCTCCGGTATCCGCTCGCGCAGGCCTATCGAGGGATGGGCGAGAACGCCAAGGCGGAGGCCCAGCTGCAGGCGCGGGACGCCGCCGCCCTGAACACCGGCATTGGCAGACGGATCGACAAGCCCGGGTCGCCCGATCCCCTGCTCGAAGAGCTCCGGGCTGTCGGGATTGCGGGGAACGTGGCGTACGAGGCGCGCGGCGCGCTGGCGGCCCGCGAGGGCCGGTGGACCGAGGCCCTGGAAGAATTCACCAAGATGGTCGAAGCGGACCCGACGAACGCGGTGTCCCGCAACGTGCTGGCGACGGCGCTGTTGGCCACCGGCAATCGCGACCTGGCCCGCCTCCAATATCAGGAAGCGGTCCGGCTCGATCCGAGCCACGCCGGCGCGAACCTCCAGCTCGGGATCTTCCTGGTTGAGGACGGCCTGGAAACTGACGCGATCGTCCATTTCCGCCGGGCGGTGGAGTTCGACCCGGGGTCGAACGTGGCCTATCTCAACCTTGCCGCTGCGCTGCTGCGTACAGGTGAGGCCGGCGAATCTGCCGAGGTGTACGGCGACCTGCTCGAGCTGGACCCGAGCAATGCACCCGCTCGGTTGGGACGTGCGTTTTCGCTGATTCGCGCAGGGCGCCATGCAGAGGCAAAGACACGTTTGGAGGAAGATATGCGGGCGCGCCCCAATGAGCTCGCGTTCCCCCACACGCTGGCGCGTTTGCTGGCCGCGTCGTCCGACGATGCCGTCCGAGACGGGCGACGTGCGATCGAATTGGTGCAGCAGGTGGCCAGCTCGCGGCCCGGCCCGCAGGTGACCGAGACCATGGCGATGGCGGTGGCCGAGCTCGGACTCTTTGAGGAGGCCCTCCGGTTTCAGCAGCGGGCAATCGACTTCGCAGATGGCGCCGGTCGGTCCGCGCTGTCGGTCCAGTTGCGCGCGACGCTGTCTCTCTACGAGCAAGGTCTCGCGTCGCGTGAGCCGTTCAGAAGCGACGATCCGGTGTTCTTTCCGCCGCCCTTCAGCCCGCAGGCGGAGTTCCAGTCAGCAGAACGCTAAACCGTAGCTCGGTTGTCTCGACATTCCTGGGTCAAGGCTTCAGCCTTGCCTCGCAGATGGGATGAGAGGGCCAGCCTCCAACGGAGTATCTTGCGATCTCCAATGGATTAACGGGCTCGAAGC
>PBRZ01000045.1 GCA_002726085.1 Acidobacteriota bacterium | reverse complement strand
CCCTCGTCGCGCCTTGCCAGACGACCGCCTCGCACCGGCAACCGCCAATCCGGCTGGCGGCGTTGCTTCCTCGGTCACAGACCGCCTGTCTGCTCCCTCGTCGCGCCTTGCCAGACGACCGCCTCGCACCGGCAACCGCCAATCCGGCTGGCGGCATTGCTTCCTCGGTCGCAGATCGCCTGTCTGCTCCCTCGTCGCGCCTTGCCAGACGACCGCCTCGCACCGGCAACCGCTAATGCGGCTGGCGGCGTTGCTTCCTCGGTCGGTCAGGGTTCTCCATCACAAGACGGTCGTCAGCTTGATAAATAACGTGTTTCCCTGGTTCGAGCGCTCGCCGAACTCGGCCGTTCCCCGCTGGTAGGCGACCTGGATGGTGCCGAACGGGGGCAGATACCGGTAGACGAAGACGGCCTGCACGTTCCGCCGGTCGATCGCCGAGTTGGTCTGGAAGAAAACACGCAGAAAGAGGTCCGGCGTGAAGAACTGGTTCGCGCGGATGACGTGAATCCAGGTGCTCTCGTCGTTCGGGTCCGGGTCGAGCTCGAGTCGCTGGAGCTCGTACTCGGCCGACAGCTCCTCGGTTAGCGTGTAGATCACGGCGCCCGCCCAGAGCTTGAAGTCGGCCTCGAAGTTCCGCCCGAACGTGTAGCCCCCGCTGATCGATTCGTAAGACCGCGTGTTGTAGCCGATCTCCACTCCGGTCTGCCGATTCCGGAAATCCTTCTCGAACAGCTTGAACTCCTCGGTGTGGTTGACGGTGGTGCTCCAGCGGTTGCGCCAGTCGACCGCCAGCGACTCGTCGACCTGCCAGCTGCGCAAGGTCCGCGTCTGCCCCCAGTACACGTTGTAGTTCGAGTTGTATGCGACCCGTTCGACGGCGCCGTCGCGCACGAAGACCGTCTTCGCGACCGCTCCGTCGAGCTCGCGACGGTCATCATCGCGGATAAAGCCGACCGCGTTGACGTTGTCGGCGAATCGATCGCCCAGGTGCGTGTAGCGAATGTGCGCATGCGCGGTCGACGAGTCGTAGGACGGGCGCGCGAAGAACGCCACGCTGCCACGGCCAAACGCGCCATAGCTCTTGACGAATTGCCCGGTGAACCCGAACAGCTGGGTGAAGAACAGGTTGGCGTCGATCTCGACCGCCCCCCGGTTCCGACCCTCATGAGACCGGTTTGCCAGCAGGAACCCGATGTTCGAACGTGACGCCACATCACGCCGCACCCGCGCCACCGTGTAGTTCGCCCCGTCGCTCGAGCCCTGCAAGTCGCCCTGTGTGGACAGCGCCGCAAAGCTCCACCCGCCCTGGGTGCCGAGGACTTTCGCGCCGCCCGAGATGTCGCCGATCCGACGTGAGTAGAAGGTCCTGATCCGCTGTCTGAATAGTTCCTGTCCTTCGATAAAGAACTGTCGCTTCTCGGTCAGGTTCAGCTCGAAACGCGTCAGGTTGATCTCTTCCTGGTCCGCCTCGATAGTCGCGAAGTCGGGGTTGAGCGTGGCGTACGCCGAGGTCTGCGGGGTGAGGGCGTAGCGGGCATCCAACCCGAGCGACGCGTCCGGCGAGCGGCCCTGCTGCGCCTGCGACAGCGCATACGGAATGACCTGGTGACGACGTGCCGGCGGCGGCAGGTCCAGACCGACGAGGTCGCCGGCCTGCGACATCCGACCCCAGTGGTCGAGCGGTCCTGACCAGTAGCTGCGTTCCAGCGTCCGACGGCGGCTGCGCGCAAAGTTGATGCCCCAGGTCGTGTTGTCGCCGGCGGCGTATTGCAGCGCGTTCAACGGGATCGACACCTCGACGGTGTACCCCGACTCGGTCTGGCGCGTCGCCGACACCCACGGCGCGTCCCAGGTGTCGTCGTTGGTCGTCCCATCCTCGGCCAGCCGCCCATCGAGCTGGGTGCCCAGCACGTTGGCCATGAAGAAGTAGCCGGAGCGGCCATCGTGGAACGTGTCGATGTAGATCTGCACCGAGTCGTCGTTCCAGAGCTCGGCGTCCCGCTGTGTCATCTGTGCCAGCAGCGGCTCCGGGTCGAGCGCCTCGAACGCGACATAGAGATGCGTATCGTCGTACAGCACCGCGACCTCGGTCCCGAGCTCGGACGGTTCTCCCCGGTTCGGCTCGAATTGGATGAAGTCCGCCACACGCGCCGCATCCCGCCACTCGTCAGTGTCGACCACCCCGTCGATGGCAGGCGGAGCGGCCGTCTTGACGGCCCGCATCGTGAAGGGGCCGATGACCTGCGCCTGCGCGGTCGCTACGGTTTCCGAAAGTGCGGCGAGTACCACAATCAGCAGTAGCGACGGGCGTGACCGGGGTCCGGGATCAGGGCGGAAGCGAGGGCGGTCGCCAGGAGGCATCGCGACCGATCATAGTGGATCGCCACCGCTCGCTTGGCCACCCACGCCGGCGGGACTATGATGCGGTTCCGAACAGCGAAGTGTGGAGGAACGGCAATGACACGCAGAACGATCGCGGCCTCGGCACTCGTTGCGGCGCTGGCGATGCCGTCGCCAGCCGCTGCCCAGCCCCAGCTGACGCTCGACTGGCCGGCGATGGCCGATCGGCTCGTCACCCAGCTGGCGCTCGAGCCGGGCGAGCGGGTGCTGCTGCTTGCCGCGCCCGGCATGTTCGACGACCTCATTCCCCACCTGCGCTACGCCGTGATGCAGGCTGACGGTGTCGACATCGGCGTCATCGATGTCCTGAGGGAGCCGTTTCCCGAACACTGGGACACCGCGGTGCTGACCGCCGGCGCCGGTCCATCGCGCGACGCGTATCGGTCTATGCTGCGCGAGTTCGACGTGGCGATCATGCTACCGGGCGCTACACCGGGGCATCCCGCCTACGCAGCGCTGCAGGACCTGCTTCGCGCCGACCAGGGGCGGACCGTGCACTTTCACTGGGTCGAGAACGGAAGCGCGTTTTCGCTACCGGGCCAGCCGCTGCCACCACGCCACGAGATCGACGCCGCCTATCAGCGTGCGCTGCTCGACACCGACTACAGGGCGCTGGCCGCGATGCAGCGGCGGTTCGAGGAAGCGATGCGCGGCGAGGAAATCCGGGTGACCTCCCCGCTCGGCACCGACCTGCGCTTTCAGATCGGCGACCGACCGGTGAATCGCCAGGACGGCGATGCTTCGGCCGCCCGTGCCGACAACGGAGTAATCCTGATCGACCGGGAGATCGAGCTGCCGGCCGGCGCTATCCGGGTCGCACCGATCGAGGAAACCGTCGAGGGGACGATCGTGTTCCCGCTTTCCCAGTGGGACGGTCGTCCCGTCGACGACCTGACGATTCGCATCGAGCGTGGTCGCGTGGTCGGCGTCAGGGCAGCGACCGGTCAGGCGGCGGCCGAGGCGGAGCTGGCAAGCGTACCGGAGGAGGCGCGCGCGTTCCGCGAGTTTGCGCTCGGCTTCAACCCGCTGCTCGCGGTCCCCGACCGCAACCCCTGGATTCCCTACTACGGCTACGGCGCCGGTGTGGTGCGGCTGTCGCTCGGCGACAATTCGGAGCTGGGCGGCACGGTTGCGGGAGGTTATGTCCGCTGGAACTTCTTCACCGATACGACGGTGACCGTCGGCGAAGAGGTCTGGGTGCGCGACGGCCGGCTGGTCCCCCGGGGGCCGTGAGCTGGTCCCGTCGATTGCCCGCCGGCCAGAAGGCCCCATCGGAGGAGTGATGTCCATGAGACACAGAACGATCGTGGCGTCGGGTCTCGTCATCGCCGTGCTGGCCCTGAGGTCGCCCGCCGGCGCCCAGCCCGCCCGCACCGCCAGCGACTTCGGGGCGCAGGGGACCGCCAAGGTCATCTGCTCGGCGCTGTTCGTGTCGGGCCGTGATCTCGACGAGGCGTTGCGCAACAGCGCGCCGACCTATGCTCCGCGAGAGGATCTCGAGGCGCTGCGCTCCGGGTCATCCGTTCCGGGTCGACCCCGCATCGAAGTCGACCGCGGGGCCATGGAGGTGGCGATCACGGTCGATGGCTTCACAGGCCGCGCCCGCCACCATGGCGACCAGGGCTGCGTCATCATCCCGCCGGGCGCAGACGAGGTTTTCTTCGAGCCGCTGACGTTGCGGACGACGCTGCCCGACGCCAATTCCCAGCCGTGGCCGATGGGTGACGCGTCGAGCGGGAAGCCCTGGCCGCTCGGTGTCGACCGGGCCGCGGTCGAGCGGGCGACCGAGCTGGCGTTTCCCGACGGCGGGTTGACTGCCTCGTTCGTCGTCCTCTACAGGGGCGAGATCATCGCCGAGCGCTATGGCGAGGGCGCTGACAAGGATACCCAGCTGGAGAGCTGGTCGATGGGAAAGAGCCTGACCGCGACGCTCTTCGGACTCCTGGTCAAGGACGGTCACTTCGACCTCGACGAGCCGGCGCCGGTGCCGCTCTGGCACGAAGACCCGGAAGACCCCCGGGGCAACGTCCTGTCAAAGACCTGATGCGGATGAGCAGCGGGCTCCAGTTCACGCACGCCAGCCAGCCGCGGTTTGAGTGGGGCCGGGAGATCGCCGACCACCTCTATGTGTATTCCGGCGGCATCGACGTGTTTCACTTCTCGATCACCCGTCCGGTCGAGCACCCGCGCAACACCGTCGGCCGATATCGCAACGTCGACCCGCTCACCATCGGGTACCTGATCCGGCAGAAGGTGGAGGAGCTCGGCGAGAACTACCTGTCGTGGCCGCAGACGGCACTTTTCGACCAGATCGGCATCCGCAAGCAGGTGATGGAGACCGATCCCTACGGCAATTTCCTGCTGACCGGTCACGATTACGGCACGGGCCGCAACTGGGCGCGGCTCGGCCAGCTGTATCTGCAGGACGGCTTCTGGAACGGCGAACGGTTGTTACCAGAGGGCTGGGCCGAGTTCGTGAGCGCCCCGGCGCCCGCCTGGAAGAACGCGCAATACGGCGGCCTGTTCTGGGTGAATGGCGACAAACGCTGGACCGCGCTGCCGACCAGCGCTTACTACATGTCCGGAGCCGGCGGTCAAAACGTCATCATCGTGCCGACCCACGATCTCGTGGTAGTTCGGCAGGGGCACCGCGTCGGGCAACGCATCGGCATCCGCGGGCTCGACAACGCGCTGGGAGTGCTGATGGATGCCCTTCCGTAAAAGAGATGCCGCCGAGACGAGCTGGACGAAGAGGTCCCCAGAGCGCCCAAAGCCTATCGCCCAAAGCCCAAAGCCGACCGGAGGGTCGCGGACCTTTAGCGACCCTCCGTGCGGTAAGATCCTCTCAATGACCATGAGAACCAATCGGCGATGTCTGACATCGGTGTCGTCGCTGGTCGTGGGGCTGCTGGTCGCCAGCGTGACCTCCGCCGCGGCGCAGCGGCCGAACCGCAACCACTGGACGACCGATGCCGACATCGGCCGCGGCGACGGTCCGGTCGACGATCAGGCCTTGCGCGAGGCGCCGGACAACCCCGCCGAGTGGCTCCACTACGGCGGCAACTACGAAGGTTGGCGTCACAGCCCGATCGCCGCGCTCACGCCCGAGTCGGTCGGTCGTCTGAAGCTGGCCTGGATGGCGCAGACCGGAGTGCCGGGGCAGCTCGAGGCCTCGCCAGTCGTCTACGACGGCATCTTGTATCTGACCTCCGCGCGGAATCGCCTGATGGCGCTCGACGCCAAGACCGGTGAGCTCTTCTGGCGCTACGACCACCCGCTGCCGGACGACCTGCGACTCTGCTGCGGTCCGGCGAACCGCGGGGTCGCGATTGCGGGCGACGTCGTCATGATGGCGACGCTCGATGCAAGGCTCGTGGCGCTTGGCCGCAAGACGGGAGAGATCGCGTGGGAGGCGACGATCGACGACCATGCCGCCGGGTTCAGCGCGACATCGGCGCCGCTGGTGGTCGGCGACCTGGCGGTGATCGGGGTCGGGGGCGGCGAGTACGGCGTGCGGGGGTACTTCGACGCCTACGACGTGCGAAACGGTGAGCGGCGGTGGCGACATTACACGATTCCGGCCGCTGGCGAGCCGGGGGTCGAGACCTGGTCCGGCGAGTCGTTTCTCAACGGCGGCGGGGCCACCTGGTCGACCGGCGCCTACGATGCCGAGACCGACACGCTCTTCTGGACCACGGGGAACCCGAGCCCGGACTGGAACGGCGATGGCCGGCTGGGAGACAACCTCTACAGCGACTCGGTCCTGGCCCTCGACCCTGCGACCGGCGAGCGCAAGTGGCACTTTCAGTTCACACAGCACGACGTCTGGGACTACGACGGAAACTCGGAAGCCTGGTTGGTCGACGTGAACGTCGACGGTCAGTTGGTGCCGGCGCTCGCGCAGGCCAACCGGAACGGCTATCTCTATCTGCTCGACCGCCGTGACGGCCGGTTCCTCCGGGCCACGCAGTACGCCCACCAGGTGAACTGGGGAACGGTGGGCGCCGACGGTCGGGCGACGGTCGACCCGGCGATGATGCCGTCGGAAAACCCGGAGGTGCGGGTATGTCCCGGTCTGGCCGGGGGCAACAACGCCGCCTACGCCAGCGCGGTGAATCCGGATCTGGGGGTGGCGTTCGTGCCGGTCATCGAGAGTTGCATGCTGTTCCGCAAGGCGCGGGCGGTGCTGCGTCCCGGCATCCCGTATTTCGGTGGGGCGCCGATCGGGGTCGACAACAACAACGGCGAGGCGTACGGGCACCTGAGCGCAATTGACCTGGCGACCGGCGAGACCCGATGGACGTATCGCGACGCCTATCCGATGATGGCCGGCGTGCTGAGCACGGCCGGCGGGCTCGTGGTGACCGGCAACGCCGATGGTGAGATTCTGGGCTTCGACGCCCGGACCGGCGACGAGGTGTGGCGCATGCACACCGGGTCGGGGATACGGAGCCATCCAGTCGCCTACGAGCTGGACGGCACCGTGTATCTGGCTGTCGGGTCCGGCGGCAGCGGCGTCGTCCAGCAGGTCAGCGGAGAACCGCCGTCGACGCCGCTCGGCAGCTCCCTGCTGGTGTTCGCGCTGGGGGAAGAATGATCCGCACGGTCGGCAGCGTGCTGTTCGGCTTGATGGTGCTGGCGGCGGGCGCGAGTCTGTCTCGCGCCGAGCAGCCTCAGGAAAACCCGTTTGCCGGCGATGCCGAAGCGGTCGCCGAGGGGCGGGCGCTGCTCGATGCGGTGTGCGGCGGTTATTGCCATGCCATGACGGAGGGCGGAAACACCGATGCGCCCGATCTGTTCGACTGCGAGTGGTGGCACGGTGACACCGACGCCGATCTGTTTCGGGTCATCCAGAGCGGAGTGCCGGATACCCGGATGCTGAGCTTCGGTGGCCAGTTCCCCGACGAGGACCTCTGGCGCATCATCGCGGCGATACGAGCCGATTCCCGTTGTCGGGAGGATGCCGACCAGCCCAGATGACCGGTCGTTGCAGGCGTTCCGGCTTGTGCTATGCTGCCATTGGACCCCTGCTGGGGCGCCGATACGACCGACTCCTGATGGGCCATTTCCCTTGGAGCAGTTGCTTGCGGCCACGGTTTTTCGTGTGGGCGGGTGTGATCGCGACGGTGCTTTTCAGCGCCGGGTGGGGAGCGTTGTGGGCGGCCGAGCGGGTTGGGCCGGCGCAGCGCGTCACGGTGGAAACGTCCGTGCAGAGCCAGGCCATATTTCGCCGCGAAGACGTCAGGCCGACCCTCACGCGGCCGAGCGCCGATGCCCGCGAGTTCTTCTTTACCCGCGCCATCTACAACGGCGGTGGACGCCGTTGGGGCGCCTGGGCAACCGACTACCCGAAGGCCGACCGGCAGTTTCTGACCATCCTGGACCGACTCGTCGATCTCGACGCCTACGAGCTCGAGAACGCGATTCAGCTCGACGACCCGAACGTCCGGAAGTTCCCGTTCCTCTATGCCCTCGAGGTCGGGAACATGTACATGACCGAGTCGGAGGTGAAGGGGCTGCGCGATTATCTGCTGGCCGGCGGGTTCCTGATGATCGACGATTTCTGGGGAACCTGGGAGTGGGAGAACTTCGAGACCGAGATCAGACGGGTGCTGCCCGAGTATCAGATTGTCGAGATTCCGCTCGACCATCCGATCTTCAACACCGTCTATAACATCGAGGAGATCGTCCAGGTCCCGAACCTCGGCAACGCGCAACGAGGGGCACGAACCTGGGAACGGGACGGCGTCGTGCCGCATGTGCGCGGCATCTTCGACGAGGATGGCCGGTTGATGGTTATCATCAACTGGAATACGGACATCGGTGACGCTTGGGAGTGGGCCGAGCACCCCTATTACCCGTTGCGCTACTCGACCTATGCGATCGAGATCACCGTCAATATCATCGTGTACGCGATGAGTCACTAGAGTCTGGGAGCCCGGTCGGGGCTACCGCGAGCGGGTCTGGGGGCCCGCGTCGCGATGCCGGCGGCCTGGTTGTGGCGTTCAATGTTCGAATCGCTGTTCGAGTTTCTTTTCAAGTATCGGCCCATCGTCTTTGGTGAAGGGGACCTCGCCTTTCGGCCCACGACCGCGACCTATTTCGCGGTCGTGGCGGTTCTGGCGGTTGGGGTCGTTTCTTTCCGCACCTACCTGCAGGTACGCGCGAATAGCCGCCCGGTCGACCGCGCGGTGCTGATCGGCATCCGCCTCACAATCCTGGCCGTGTTGCTCCTGTGTCTGTTCCGGCCGGTGTTGGTGCTGTCCCAGGTCGTGGCGCAGCAGAACTTCCTCGGCGTGCTGATCGACGACTCACGCAGCATGCAGATCGCCGACCGTGACGGCGAGACGCGCGCCGATTTTGTCACCCAGCAGTTCGACGCCGCCGAAGGTCCCCTGCTGGCCGCGCTCGCAGACCGGTTTGCGCTTCGGCTCTTCAGCTTTTCGTCGTCCACCGACCGGATCGAGGCTGTCGCTGACGTGACCTACGACGGCACGCAGACGCATCTCGGCCAAGCGCTCACGCGCGCCCACGAGGAGCTGGCCGGTGTCCCGCTGTCGGGGCTCGTGGTGGTCAGCGATGGAGCCGACAATGCCGACGACCCGCTGGCCGACGCGTTGCTGCCGCTGCAGGCGGCTGCCGTGCCGGTGTTCACCGTCGGGCTCGGGCGCGAGGAGTACTCGCGTGATATCCAGTTGAGTCGGGTCGACACGCCACGGTCGGTACTGAAGGGGGCCTCGCTGGTGGTCGACGTGGTGGTGGCGCAGACCGGGTATCGCGGCGAGAACGTCACCCTGCAGGTGGAGGACGAGGGGCGGATTGTCGCCGACGAGGAAGTGACCCTGCCCGCCGACGGCGAACCGACGACGGTGCGGGTCAGATTTACCGCCTCCGACGCCGGCCCGCGGCTGTTCAGCTTCCGGATCGCGCCGCAGCCCGACGAGATGGTGACGCAGAACAACGTGCGCAATGCCCTGATCGTCGTCGAGGACAAGCGCGAGAAGATTCTGTACTTCGAAGGCGAGCCTCGCTGGGAGGTGAAGTTCCTGCGTCGGGCCGTGGCCGACGACGAGAACCTGCAGCTCGCCGTGCTGCAGCGGACCGCCGAGAACAAGTACATGCGTATGGGCGTCGAGGACGCCGAGGACCTGCTCGAGTTCCCCCGAACACGAGAAGAGCTATTCAGCTATCGCGCCCTCATTCTGGGCGGCATCGAGGCGAATCATTTCACGCCCGATCAACTTCGCATGATCGCCGACTTCGTCAGCGAGCGTGGCGGCGGTCTGTTAATGCTCGGGAGCCAGCGGTCGTATGCCGAGGGTGGCTACGCGGGGACCCCGGTGGCCGACGTGTTGCCGGTGGTGCTCGACGAGAGCGCCGTCGACGGCGAGTCGAGCTTCTTCGTCGAGACCGAAGTACGGCCGACGCGGGCCGGCGCCACCCATCCGGCCACCCAGATCGCCGACACCGAGGAGGCCTCCGGGGCGCGGTGGGCCGAGCTGCCGCCGATCACCCTGGTGAACGCGATCGGCGAAGTGAAGCCGGGAGCAACTGAGCTGCTGACGAGCGCAGACGAATCGCTGGTGGTCCTGGCGTTCCAGCGCTACGGTGCCGGCAAGTCGCTCGCCTTCCCGGTGCAGGACTCCTGGATGTGGCAGATGCACGCCGACATCCCGGTCGACGATCAGACGCACGAAATCTTGTGGCGGCGTCTCTTGCGCTGGATGGTCGACGGCGTACCCGACCAGGTGGTGGCCGAGGTGCCCAAAGACCGCGTGGAGCTCGACGAGACGGTGTCACTCGATGCGGAGGTCGACGACGCCAATTACGAGGAGATCAACACGAGCCAGGTGTCGGCCTGGATTANCGACCCGGACGAGGAGCTCATCGAGGTGCCGATGGACTGGACCGCCGACAGGGACGGCGAGTACGCCTCGAACTTCACGCCGAGCAAGGAAGGGCTCTACGAAGTGCGGGTGGAGGCGACCAACGACGACGAGCTGTTGGGCAGCGATACCGCCTACTTCCGGGTCGCGCCGAGCGACTCGGAGTACTACGACTCGACGATGCGGGCGCCCCTGCTCGAGCGGATCGCCGACGAGACGGGCGGCCGGTTCTACACCAGCGATACCGTCGACTCGCTCGTCGACGACATCCAGACGGTGGGTGGCGGCGTGACGGTGGTCGAGGAGCGGGACCTGTGGGACATGCCGGTGCTGCTGCTGCTCTTCTTCGTTCTGGTCCTTGGCGAGTGGGGCTATCGGCGTTCGCGGGGACTGGCATGAGCCGTGGGGTCCCGCCGTTCGTGCTTCTGCTGATGCTGTCGCTGCTCGCTGCGCCGGTGGCGGCGCAACAGACCCACATCCTCGTCATCACGGGCCTCAGCGGCGATCCCGCTTTCGCCGAGGAGTTTCACACATGGGCGACGACGCTTCTTGATGCGGCGACCGACCGCTACGAGCTGCCGGCCGAGAACGTGACCTACCTGGCCGAGAAGACCGATGCCGACCCGGCGCGGATCGACAATCGATCGACCCAGGAAAACGTCGAGCAAGCGTTTGCCGACCTGGCCGAGCGGGCACAGCCCGACGATTACGTCCTGGTGCTGTTGATCGGCCATGGTAGCTACGACCGTGGCGAGTCCCGCTTCAACCTGCCGGGGCGCGACCTGACCGCCAAGGATTACGCGCGGCTCCTCGAGCCGTTGGGTTCGCAGCAAGTGGCGTTCGTGAATGCGGCGACCGCGAGCGGCGGGTTCATCGAGGCGCTCTCTGGCGAGGGCCGCACGGTGGTGACGGCGACCCGCAGCGGCGGGCAGTGGAACGCCACGGTGTTTGGCGGCTACTTCGTCGAGGCGTTCGCCGGCGGTGAGGAGGAGTCCGACCAGAACAAGGATGGCCGGGTGTCGGTGCTCGAAGCGTTCGATTACGCCGCCGCGGAGGTGGCGCGTGTCTACGAGTCGGATGGGCGGTTGCAGACCGAGCACGCGCTGCTCGACGATAACGGCGACGGAGAGGGTTCACGGGAACCGGACCCATTGGAGTCGGCGACCGACGGCGCGATGGCACGCACGGTGTTCATCAGCGCGGGCGCAGGCACCGGCATCGCCGGGCTGCCGGACGACCCGGCGCTCCGCGCGCTCTATCAGGAGCGGCTCGAGATTCAGGAGCAGATTGAGGGGCTGCAGGCGACCAGGGGCGGGACGGATGAGGCCATCTACCAGGCCGAGATGGAGAAGCTGCTCGTCGCCATGGCGCTCAAGGGCCGCGAGATTCGGGAGATGGAAGACAGCGTGGCCGAGCCTCCGCGCGAGCCGTAGAGAGTAGATGGCTGCTTACAGGAACCCGATGACGGCGCCCATGAAACGGCGCGGACCTGCCCTGGCGGTCGTCGTGCTGCTGGTCGGTGGCGCGATGGCGTTGATCGGCGGCAGCGCAGTCGCCGACCCCGTGGGGGGGCCGAATCGCCACGATGGCCGATTCGTCTTTGCCCGGATCCGGTACACCGACGGATACGCGGGGGGCGGCTTCGCGTATCGACAGGATCTGCCCTGGGCCCACGACTACCCGACGGCCGAGCGGAACCTGATGCGCATTCTCGAGTCGATCACCCTCGTCGACCCCTACATGGGGCAGGACGGCGGCGTCATCCTGATGTTCGATGATCCGAACCTGTTCAGATACCCATTTGCCTATATGTCCGAGCCGGGGTACTGGAGCCTGACAGAGGCGGAAACGGTCGGGCTGCGGAACTACCTGCTCAAGGGCGGGTTTCTGATCTTCGACGATTTTCACGGCGACCTCATGTGGTTCAACATGGAAGAGCAGATGCGGAAGGTGTTCCCGGACCTCCGCTGGATCGAGCTCGACGCGACTCACCCCGTCTATCATTCGTTCTTCGATATCGACTCGCTGGTCTACGACGAAGTGTACCGGGGCGACATTCCGATTTTTTTCGGGCTGTTCGAAGACAACGACCCGAACGGGCGCTTGCTGTCGGTGGCAAACCACAACAACGACATCGGCGACTCCTGGGAGTGGGCCGACACGGGCTGGATATCGATCGATCTCTCGAACGAGGCGTTCAAGCTGGGCGTGAACTACATTATGTATGCGTTGACACATTAACGATGACTAGGTTGCTTGAACGCCTGGCGCGCACGTGCGCGCCGGCGACGGAGCGGAGCGGGGCGTCGGGGCCCCGCGAGCGACTGAGCCGGGGTGTGGGGCAGAGCCCCACGAGATTGAAGCAGCGTTCAAGCTGGGCGTGAACTACATCATGTATGCGCTAACGCACTGAAGTGCGCTCAGAGTAGCCGCGGGTCTTCAGACCCGCGGACGGGCTGACCCGCGGGGTGGGCGGCCTGGAGCAGCAACAACGGCGGCCCTGAAGGGCCTTGCTACCGGTAAGGAGAGCCGCACAGTGGACCCATTCGAGACCCAACCGACCGACCTGAACAACGAGNACGATATCGCCTTGGCCGACCGGATGAAAGCCGGCCGTCAGCAGATCCTCATCGAGCTACGCAAGACGATCATCGGCCAGCAGCAGGTCATCGACGAGACGTTGCTGACGCTGTTCGTCGGTGGCAACAGCCTCATCATCGGTGTGCCCGGGTTGGCCAAGACCCTGCTCATCCAGACGATGGCACAGGTGCTCGACCTGAAGTTCGCCCGCATCCAGTTCACCCCCGACCTGATGCCGTCCGACATCACCGGCACCGACATCATCCAGGAAGACGCCGAGACCGGTGGGCGCAAAATGGTCTTTGCGCCAGGACCCGTGTTCACGAACATCCTGCTGGCCGACGAGATCAACCGGACACCGCCCAAGACCCAGTCGGCGCTGCTCGAGGCGATGCAGGAGCACCGGGTGACGGTGATGGGCCGGACCTACACGCTGGAAGAGCCGTTCTTCGTCTTCGCCACCCAGAACCCGATCGAGCTCGAGGGCACCTATCCGCTCCCGGAGGCGCAGCTCGACCGTTTCATGTTCCACATCGTCATCGAGCATCCACCCGAGGACGAAGAGCTGGAGGTTGTGCGTACGACGACCGGGTTGTCGGATCCGGATTACAAACGTCCGGTGACCGGCGCCGATCTGGTCGAGTTCCAGAGGCTCGTGCGCAAGGTGCCGGTGTCGGAGGCGGTCATGCGCTACGCCTTGAGCCTGGCCCGGACCAGCCGGGTGAAGGGGGACGGGGCCCCCGAGTTTGCCAAGTGGGTAGCCTACGGCGCCAGTGTCCGCGCCGCGCAGTATCTGATTCTCGGTGGCAAGGCTCGGGCGCTCACCGAGGGCCGCTACCACGTCAGCTTCGACGACATCCGCGCCCTGTCCCACCCGGTGCTCCGTCACCGCGTGCTGCTCAACTTCCACGCCGAGTCGGAAGGCATCACGACGGACCAGATCATCGACCAGCTGCTCGACGTCGTCCCGGTGCCGGTGTCGCAGATGTAGCCGCCTGAACTCATGACCACGGTTGCGACCACTTCGCCCGGCGCACGGTTCATCGACCCGAAGGTGCTGGCCCGTGTCGGCAGCCTCGAGCTGGCGGCGCGTTTCGTCGTCGAGGGGTTCATCAACGGACTCCACAAGGCGCCGTATCTCGGGGTCTCGATAGACTTCGCCGAGCACCGCGGCTATATGCCTGGCGACGACATCCGGCGGATCGACTGGCGGCTGTTCGCGCGGACGGACCGTTTCTACGTCAAGCAGTTCGAGGCGGACACCAACACGAACTTCTCGGTGCTCTTCGACGTGTCGAAGTCGATGAGCTTTGGGAGCCGGGGTCTCACGAAACTCGACTACGGTCGGTTTCTTGCGGCGTGCCTGAGCTATCTCAGCAGCAAGCAGCGGGACCGGGTAGGGATCGTGACGTTCGACGACGACATCGTGGAGCGTGTGCCGCCCTCGGCGAAGCACTTCGACGTGACGCTGCACACGCTCGACCGCATGGTCGCCGGACGCCCGGGCGCGCTGGGTCCGCCGCTCTTCAAGGCGACAGAGTTCTTCAAGCGGCGCAGCATCCTGGTCATCATCTCCGACTTCTACGACGAGCCGGAGAAGATCCTCGATGCCGTCAAGCCGCTGCGGTTCGCCGGCAACGACGTGATCATGTTTCATGTCCTCGACCCCGCCGAGGTCGATTTTCCCTACGACGATTCGACCAGTTTTCAAGATCTGGAGACCGGCCGGACCATTCCGGTTGTGCCCGACAAGCTCAGGGACCAGTATCGGCAGCTGATTCAAGACCACATCGAGGCGCTCGGCCAGCTCTGTAGCCAGAACCGGATCGACTATGCGTTTCTGAATACCAAGGTTCCGCTCGACCACGCGTTGTTCAAGTACCTGGCGATGCGTCACAAATTGACGAAGGCGCGCTGATGTCTTTTCTGACCCCGCTCTTCTTTGCGGCGCTCGCGGCACTCGGCGTGCCGGTGCTGATTCACATGATCCAGCGCCAGCGCACCGAGGTCATCGAGTTCCCCTCTTTGATGTTCGTGCGCAAGATCCCGTTCCATTCGCTTCGCCGTCAGCGGATCAGGCACTGGCTCCTGCTGCTGCTGCGGTGCGCTGCCCTGGCGTTGCTCATCGCGGCCTTTGCGCGACCGTTCTTCCAGTCGGCCGCGCTGGTGGCGGCAACGGGCGGGTCGCGCGAGGTGGTTGTCCTTGTCGACCGGTCCTACAGCATGGGGTACGGCAACCGATGGGATCGCGCGCGTGACGCCGCCCGCGGCGTGGTGCGCGATCTGGCGCCGGATGACCAGGCCACGGTCATCTTCTTCGACAGTGGTGCCCAGTCGGGAGCGCGGTCCACGACAGACCGGGCCAGTCTGCTTGCAGCCATCAACGATGCGGAGCTCAGCGCGGGCACGACGCGCTATGGCCCGGCGTTGCAGCTCGCGCAGGGAATTCTCGAGGACTCGGACGAGCCGCTGCTCGAGGCAATTCTCATCACCGACTTCCAGCGTGTCGGGGTCGACAGCGCCGCGAACACGCTGTTGCCGCCCGGCACCGTGCTGACACCGGTGTCGGTAGCGGATGAAGACCAGACGCCGAACATCAGCGTTGCCGGCGCCTCGGTGCAACGCGATTTCTTCTCGGGACGGGAGCGCGCGGCCGTCACCGCCCGGCTCGCCAACCGCGGCAACGCGACGGTTGAGAATCTGCAAGTGTCGCTCGAGCTGAACGGTCAGGAGTTCGAGTCGTTGCCGGTGGAGGTCGAGGCCAACAGCTCGGCCACACTGACGTTCGCGCCGTTCACGCTCGAAGATACCGCGATGCCAATTTCCGTGCGCGCCGAGGCGGACGCGTTGCCGCACGACGATGTCTTCCACTTCACGGTGGCACCGGGCGACGTCGTGCCGGTGCTCATTGTTGGCAGCCCTGGCGCCGCCGACGCGAACCTGTATCTGCGTGCCGCGTTGGCGACCAGCACGAGCCCGTCATTCACTGTCACGACCCGGTCGGTTGACCAGGTGACCACCGACGACGTGGCGGCGGCGTCGGTGGTGGTGCTGAACGATGTTGGGCTGCCGGGCGGTCAGATCGGCGCCGCGATCACGAGGTTCGTCGAGGACGGCGGCGGACTCTGGGTCGCCCTGGGTGAGCGGGTGCGCTGGCCGGGCGACAATCTCGAGCTGCTGCCTGGCACGATGGACCCGCCGGCGGACAGAGATGGCCGTGGCGGCGCGCTCGGCTTTATCGAATACAGTCATCCTGTGTTCGACGTGTTCGATGCGCCCCGGAGCGGCGATCTGACGGCGCCCCGCTTCTTCCGGTACCGGCCGTTCGACGTGGGTCCAGAGACCGCGGTGCTCGCACGGTTCGACAATGGCGAAACGGCGATGGCCGAACAAGCATTCGGTGCAGGGCGCGTGCTGGTCTGGACTTCGACCCTCGACGACTTCTGGAACGACTTCGTGCGCCAGGGAACCTTTCTGCCGTTTGTGCACAAAGTGGTGGAGTATCTGGCTGAGTACAGCTCGCCGACCCCGTACTTGACGGCGGGTCAAGTGCTCGACCTGGCGCAGTATCCCGGTGCGGCGGACCTCGACCTGATCGGCGGGAACCTGGTGGTGCGCGACCCGTCGGAGGACCGCGCGACGGTGGGAAGCGACGGGCGGGCCGGGTTCATCGAGCTGGTCGAGCAGGGCTTCTACGAGATTCGCGACACCGATGCCGCCGACAGCACGCCCGTGACGGTGGCGGTGAACGTCGATCTGGCCGAGTCGAATCTGGAACGTGTCGACCCACAGGAGCTGGTCGCGGCCGCCACCGGACGCGCCGCTGGCGATCGGTCGGTCACCGCGGAGCGAGAGCTCGAACCGGACGACCTGGAACGACGTCAAACCCTGTGGTGGTATCTGCTGATCGGCGCGCTCGGGTTCCTGGCCAGTGAGACCGTCGTGTCGAACCGGTTGTCGCGGACGGAGCTGGATGCGGACGAGTGAGACGAAGAAGTCAGGAGTCAGAAGTCAGAATGAGCCGGAAGGCGTTGCCGGCATCCATTCACCCGTGCCAAATTCTGTAGCCTGTAGCCCGAGAGTACACGATTTACGTTAAGATGAGGCCATCCCACCTAGAGTGAGGCCAACCATGCTGAGCAACTCCTGGTCATCGTCATCAGGCGGCCGAAACGACCTATTCGATGTCATACGGCGCGTGCGCAATCGGTGGCGGCTGCGTGTGGCGCTGCGCGGCATCGCCGTGGTGCTGGCGGCCGGTCTGGCCGCGTTTCTCATCTCGTCATACGGACTCGAGTTCTTCAAGTTTTCTGCCGCGTCGGTCATCGCCTTTCGGACCCTGACCTATTTGACGCTGGGTGGGCTGGTGTATTGGTTCCTGGTCCGTCCGCTGATGCACGCGATTCCCGACGAGCGCGTGGCGCTCTATCTGGAAGAGCACGACCCATCGCTTCAGGCGGCGGTGCTGAGCGCGCTCGAGGAAACCAAGCGCGGGGAGCAGACCGGGAATCCGAACTACTCGCCGGCGCTCGTCGAGCGACTCATTCAGTCTGCCGTGGAGCACTGCCGCGTGCTCGACTGGGGATCGGCGGTGGAACGCGAGAAGATCCGGCGCTCGTCCAGCTACCTCGCCGTGGTGGCGGCGGCGGCGCTGCTCGCCTTCATCCTGGGACCGTCCTATTTGCGTTTCGGCGCGTCCGCGCTGATGACCCCGACCGGGAGTGTCCAGGCCGCGAGCCCATATAGCATCGCAGTGTTGCCGGGCGACGCGACCATCGCGCGCGGATCCGACCTGAATGTCACCGCCCAGTTGCTTGGTTTCCAGACCGGCGACGTCAACTTGTTCATGCGCACCAGTCCGAGCGCACCGTTCGAGCAGATTCCGCTCATCCCGCAGGAAGGGGAGGCGGGGCTCGCTGGTGGGTTCGAGACGGTGCTGTTCGATGTCCGTGACGAGACCAGCTACTTTGTCGAGGCCGACAGCGTCAATTCTGAGACGTTCACCCTCGACGTCATCGACCTGCCCTATGTCGAGCACCTCGAGCTCGAGTATCACTTCCCCGCCTATACGGGGCTCGAGCCTCGGTTGATTCAGGACGGCGGCGACATCGCCGTGCTGCGTGGCACCGAGGTGCGGTTGCGCGCGTTCCCGACGATGAATACGCCGGCCGGCCGGTTGGTGTTCGACGAGACGAACGCGGCGCCGATGACCCGCCGCGAGGACGGGGTCCTGACAGCCAGCTTCACGGTTGAGGAGGATGGCTTCTATCAGATCGAGATGGAGGGGCCGAGCGGCGAGCTGGTGAGCGCGTCGCCCCAGTACACGATCGACGTGTTGACCGACCAGCCGCCATCCGTCATGTTCGTCAAGCCGGGTCGCGACTCTACGGCGAGCGCGATTGAAGAGGTATTTCTCGAGGCGCGGGCCGACGACGACTTCGGCGTCCGGTCGCTCAGTCTGACCTACTCGGTCAACGGCGGGCCGGAGGAGACCGTGAGCCTGTTCGACTCGGAGGAGGGTGGGCTGAAGGAGTTCTCGGGCAGCTACACCTTCTTTCTCGAGGAATTCGAGCTCGAGCCGGGCGACTTCATCTCCTATTACGGCAGCGCCGGGGACAACCAGGACGGCGCCGAGCGGGTGGTCAAGAGCGACCTCTACTTCGTCCAGATTCGGGCGTTTCGCCGCGATTTCCGAGCCGCCGACTCTCAGGGCGGCGGCGGCGGTGGTGGTGGCGGCGGTGGCGGCGACGCCCGCGCCCTCTCCGAGGCGCAACGCCAGGTCATCTCGGCAACCTTCAATGTGATTCGCGACCGCGACACCTTCAGCGAGGAGGAGTATCGCGAGAATCTCGTGTTTCTGACGCTGGCCCAGGGCCGGCTGCGCGAACAAGTCGAGACACTGTTGCGCCGGATGAACAGTCGGGTGATGCCGGCCGACCCGGCGTTCCGGTCGATTCTCGCAATTCTCCCGCGTGCAGCCACCGAGATGGAAGCGGCGGAAAACGCGCTGCAGGGGCAGGACGAGGATGCGGCGCTGCCGGCCGAGCAGCGTGCCTTGCAGCACCTGCAGCGGGCCGAAGAGGCTTACGACGAGGTGCGGGTGCAGCAGGGCGGCGGCGGCGGTGGTGGTGGTGGTGGCGGCCAGAACGCCGCCGAGGACCTGGCGGACCTGTTCGAGCTCGAGCTCGACAAGCTGCAGAACCAGTACGAGACGGTGCAGCGCGGACAGCAGCAGACCACCGACAACCAGGTTGACGAGCTGATGGAGCGTCTCAAGGAGCTGGCGCGTCGACAGGAGCAAGAGGCGGAACGGCAGCGTCGCCGGGCCCGCGGCGGGCAGACGGCGCAAGCCGGTGGCGGCGCGGCCCAGCGCGCTCTGGCCGAGGAGGCCGAAGAGGCGGCCCGACGGCTCGAGCGGCTGGCGCGGGAGCAGAACTCGCCCCAGATGATGCAGGCGGCGCGGCGTCTCCAGGAAGCGGCTGACGCGATGCGCCAAGCGGCTGCGAACGCCGACAATCAGGGCTTTGCCGAAGCGGGGGCGGCGCTCGACCGGTTGCGCGAAGTGCAACGCCAGCTACAGGGCGAGCAGAGCGGACGTCTGGCCCGTGACATCGAAGATGCGGAGCGGCGGGCGGACGAGCTTGCCCAGGAAGAATCGGACATTGCCAACCAGGTTGCCGGATTGGAAGGCCTGTCGGACCAGGAGCGGGTAGACCGCGTCCGCCGGCTGACAGAGCGCAAGGACGAGATGGAGGCGAAGGTGGCCGACCTCGAGCGGGAGCTCGATTCGACCTCGGCCGAATTCCGTCGCGACGAGCGCGACGCGTCGCGCGCGTTGCAGGATGCGGCGAACGGCATTCGTGAGAGCAAGCTCAAGGAGAAGATCCGATACTCCCGTGGCCTCGTCCGTGCCCGCTCGCCGGAGTATGCCCGCCAGTTCGAGGAGGAGATCGGTGGTGACATCGGTGACCTCCAGCGGCAACTGGCCGAAGCCGCCGATGCGGTAGGCAATTCCCAGGGTACCGGACTCGAGCAGGCGCTCGACCGGACTCGGGATTTGATGCGGTCGCTCGAATCCCTCGAGCAGCGGATCCAGCAGGGTGGCGAGCAAGCGGCCAACCAGCAGGGGCNAGNAGGGCCAGCAGGGCCAGCAGGGCCAGCAGGGCCAGCAGGGCCANCAGGGCCAACAGGGCCAACAGGGCCAGCAGGGCCAGCAAGGCCAGCAAGGCCAACAGGGTCAGCAGGGCGGTGGCCAGCAGGGCGGCCAGCGCGCTGACGGACGCGGCGGCAACGCCTTTGGTGGACCGTTTGCCGGTGGGCCGGGCGATCGCTTTGGTGGTCGGTTCGACCCGCGAGACATCCGGCAGTGGCAGCGGGACTTCCGGGAGCGCGGGGCGGAGGCGCAGGAGCTACAGCGGATACTACGCGCCGAGAACCTCGGCGATGTGGGTGACCTGAGCGACATCATCCAGGCGTTGCGCGCGCTCGACGATCCGCGGGCCTATCAGGACGTGGACGAGATCGCAAGGATGCAATCCTTCGTGCTCGAAGAGCTGAAGCGGTTCGAGTATCGGCTGCGTCGCGAGGTGGACGGAGACAGCGAGGAGCTGTACTTGGCTGGAAGCGACGAGGTGCCCTCCGGGTTCCGCGATCTGATCGACGAGTACTTCAAGTCGCTGGCCGAGGGGCAGTGAGGCGGAGTGTTCTACGGGAGGCAGGAGTCAGAAGGCAGGAGTCAAAAGATCATCGGGGGCTTCGCCGTCTTTAGCTCGGGGTGATCGGCCCGGTAGATGGATAGTGAAACGCGGCGGGTTTCCCGCCGCGTTTTTTTTCTCGCGAGACGTACCCGAACTGGTTCCATGAGTACTTGCGCGGCACGGTTCAGTCGGCGACAGATCGTCAGGCGGATGCTCGCCTGCGCCGTTGTGGCGGTTCTGCTTGGCGCGACGGCGGTCTCCGCGCAGCGGTGGGGCTGGTCACGCATGCCACCCAGGTTTCCGGACGGGGAACCGACCCATCGCCTCTTCACCTTCACGCGCGGGCTCTATCAGAGCACACATCGCGAGCAAGGTGGCCAGGGGTGGTACACCGACTACCCGGACGCCGACATCAACTTCACGATCAGGTTGTCTGAGCTCACGCACACGCCGGTCGGAATGGATCACCGTGACAACCCGGACCATATCGTCGTCGAGCTGACCGACCCGCTGCTCTATGACTATCCGTTCTTGTTCATGTCGGACGTCGGCACCGTCTGGTTCAGTTCGGAGGAGGTCGACAACCTGGGTACTTACTTGCGCAAGGGCGGGTTCCTGTGGGTCGACGATTTCTGGGGCCCGTTCGCCTGGGAGCAATGGGCAAGCGAGATTGGCAAGGTGCTGCCCCCCGGACAATTCCCCATTGTCGACATCCCGTTGTCGGACCCGATTCATCACGGTATGTTCGATGTCGCGAAGGTGCCTCAAGTTCCGTCGATTCAGCACTTCAGGCGGGTGGGTGGGACAAGCACGTCCGAGCGTGGCCCTCAGAGCGAAGAGGTACACGTGCGGGGCATCTATGACGACCACGGTCGGCTCATGGTGCTGATGACCCACAACACCGATATCGCCGACGGCTGGGAACGTGAGGGTGAAGACTACGAATTTTTCTACCGTTTCTCGGTGACCTCCTACGCCGTCGGGATCAACTTCATTCTGCACGCTATGACGCACTGACAGAGACGTCAGAAGCCAGAAGTCAGAAGGCAGAAGAGGTTGGAAGGCGGCGGCTCACCAGCATCGGTTCCGACACTGCCCGCCGCCGACTTCCATCACAGCAAGGTCGACACCCGCCAAAGCCCAAAGTGACCTCCACGANCCCGATGCTCGAGACCGTTGAACAGAATCCTGACCGGCCGGCGCAGGCATCCGTCATCTGGATGCATGGGCTCGGCGCCGATGGGCACGATTTCGCCTCGCTACCTCCGCAGCTTGGTCTGTCGCCGAATATGGCCATCCGCTTCGTGTTTCCCCATGCACCTGTCATCCCGGTGACGCTGAATATGGGCATGCGGATGCGCGCCTGGTATGACATCACCAGTCTCAAAGCCCGTGGACACGACGAGACCGGCATCCGGCGGTCGGCTGCGTCGATCGAGCAACTGATCGCGAGTGAGGTCAGCCGCGGCGTGCCGTCGTCGCGGATCGTGCTGGCCGGCTTCTCGCAAGGCGCAGCGATGGCGCTGTTCACCGCGCTGCGTCATGCCGCCCCGCTGGGCGGCATCGTCGCGTTGTCGGGGTATCTCCCGTTGCACGAGTCCTTGCCGGCTGAGGCGAGCGAGGCCAACCATCAGGTCGAGATTCTGCAGGCACACGGAGAGCATGACGAGGTGGTGCCATACACACTCGGGCAAGGCAGCGCCGAGCTGTTGCGCGCCGCCGGCTGTCGGGTTGAGTGGCACAAATACGCGATGGCGCACGAGGTCTGCCTCGAAGAAGTGCAGGAGATCGGACGGTGGCTCGGGCGAGTGCTCGCTGAGAAGACCGGAAGCAGGAGTCAGGAGACAGGAGAAACCTGATGGCGTCGCCGACATTCTTCAGACGCGGAGTGCGCGTGGGTGGTCTCTGTGGCGCAGGCCGTCAGGCCTTCCATGAGAGGACCAGCCGGTGTCAAGCCGGTCAGGGACCCTGGCTTCCATCCGCACTCTTGAGGGCCCCTGTCGAGCCCGGTGCACGTTGAGGGCCGATCGTGGCCGGGCGCTGCTATCTGCGAGGCGGTCTCTCACGACCGAGGCCTGAACCGCAGTCACCCGAACACGGTCTCCCTGACCGACGCGCCGCCGTCCGCACGTCGTGCCCTCGACCGACAGCACCCGAGAGCTT
>PBRZ01000044.1 GCA_002726085.1 Acidobacteriota bacterium | reverse complement strand
CCCCGGCGCGCGCCCCTCGAGCACCCCAACCACATTGGGTCGACCCGGGGCCACCTCGCTCACCTCGACGTCGAGCTCGGCCGCCCCGAGCGCCGCCGCAACGCGATCGGCGATCGCCGCTTCACCGGCGCCGCCGGGAACGAGTGATGGATTGACAGAGTCGATCGCGACCAGATCGCGCAGCAGGGCGAGGACGGGATCCACGGGTGGGGCGCTCTCTACAATTCAGAAGGCAGGAGGCAGGAGGAAACAGGACGCTGCGCGGCATCCAGAAATGCCGGCGAAGCCCACCCGTCTACTCCCGTCTCCCGTCTCCTGCCTCCTGCCTCCTGCCTCCTTCATACCTCATTCCACCCAATCGGCGATGAAGACGTTCGTGTCGCCTTCGACCTCGGCGTCACGATTCGAAGCAAAGACGAGATGGCGGCCGTCAGGGGAGAACATGGGGAATCCGTCGAACGTGTTGTTGAAGGTGATCTGCTCGAGCCCAGTGCCGTCTTCGTGGATCATGAACAGGTCGAAGTCCCGGCCTTCCGGGTCGCGTGAGTTGGAGCTGAAGATGATCCGTTCGCCATCGGGATGCCAGAACGGCGCGAAGTTGGCATCACCCATGTCGGTTACCTGATGCAGGTTGCCGCCGTCGGCATCCATGACGAAGATCTCGAGCGCGGTCGGGCGCCACAGGCCCTGCCCGAGCAGCGTGTTGAAGTCGTCGAGCTCCGGCCCCGGTGCAATTTCCCGCGCACGGAAGACGATCTTGCTGCCGTCGGGGGAAAAGAACGGACCGCCATCCGGTCCGGGTCGGTCAGTTAGCCGGGTGAGGTCTGAGCCGTCGCCGTTCATGGAATAGATCTCCATGTCGCCGTCACGCACGCTCGTGAACACGACCCGCCCGTCCGGACCGATGGTCGCCTCGGCGTCGTACCCGTCCGTCTCGGTGATCCGGGTCAACCCGGATCCGTCCGGGTTGGCGGTGAAGATGTCGTAGCTGTCGTAGACCGGCCAGACGTAGCCCATCTCGGACCCCGGCTCCGGCGGACACTCGCTGCCACCCAGATGCGTTGAGGCATAGAGGATCGACTCGCCACCCGGGAAGAAGTACCCACAGGTGGTGCGGCCGTCACCGGTGCTGACCATCGTGGCGTCCGACCCATCGAGCTCCATCGTATAGATCTGGTCGCAGGGCACGCCCTCGCGGGTCGACTGAAAAATCAGCCGGCTGCCGTCAAACGCGTAGTAGGCTTCCGCGTTCTGGCCACCGAAGGTGAGTTGACGGAGGTTTGTCAGATGCGCTTCCCCGCTCCCGATGTCAGCTGCCGGTGCCGGCGGGTCGGCCACCTCCGCTACAGGCTCCTCAACACGGCATCCGACCACAAGCATCGCCAGCACCCCAACGGCACCGACCCACGACGAGTCCCGCTTCCGCATCACATCCCCCCCACCGCAGACGGCGGTCGCCGCCGTGCGCGCAACCTGTCACACTCCCCGGCGCATACCTGCGCGACGGTCAGACCCGCCCAAGCCATTCGAGGAGTCCCAGAGTCAGCCATGGTACATAAGTAATCACCAGCACGCCAAAGCCCAAGATCGCGAGGAGCGGCAGTGACGCGCGGTAGACCTCCAGCAACGGCCGGTCGAACCGATACGACGCCAAAAACAGATTGAGCCCGACCGGTGGTGTCAGGAAACCCAGCTCCAGATTCGCGATAAAGATGATCCCGAGGTGTAAGGGGTTTATCCCGAACTGCTCTGCCACCGGCACGATGAGCGGCACGACCACGAAGGTCGCCGAGAAGATGTCCATCACGCAGCCAACCAACAGCAGGAACAGATTGAGCCCGAGCAGGAACGCAAGCCGCGAGCCGACATTCTCCTGTGCCCACTCGACGATCAGATACGGTACGTCGGCGTCGTTGAGATAGGCGGTAAACCCGACAGCCACGCCCAGAATGATCAGCACACCGCCGACCAGGACCACACACTCGCTGAAGGCGCTGTGCAGTCCTCGACCAAGTGAGAAGTCCCGGTGAATCCCGCCTTGAATGATGGCCGCGTAGAGGGCGGTGAAGGCCGCTGTCTCGACCAACGTGGCGAATCCGCTGTACAACACGCCAAGAACGACGAACGGAATGCTCAGCTCCCACTTCGCCTCCCACAGCGCCGAGCGGAGCTCAGCGCCTCTGAAGCGGTGACGCCCCGCGCCGGTCGACAAGCCCTCGCGAACGCCCCAGGCGGCCGTCAGCCCCACGAGCAGGATGCCGGGCCCGATGCCGGCCACAAACAGATCGTCGGGCGCGACCCGCGCCACGATCGCATACAAGATCAGCGGCATCGCCGGCGGGAATAGCAGCCCAAGCGACCCGGATGCGGTCAATAGCCCGAGCGAAAAGCGCTCACGATAACCATCCTTCAGCAGCGCCGGAAACAGGAGCCCACCGAGGGCGAGGATCGTCACGCCCGAACCGCCCGTGAACACCGTGAAGAAAGCACACAACCCCACACACACGATCGCGGTGCCGCCCGGTATCCAGCCGACGCCCGCCCGAAAGACACGCAGTAACCGCTCCGAAGCGTTTCCCTCCGCGAGCACGAAGCCGGCCAACGTGAACAGTGGAATCGCGGGCAGATACGGCGACGTATTCAGACTGTAGGTCTCGATCGCCACGATGACCGGCAGGTCGCCGTCACCCATGTAGAGCAACACCGCGGCGCCACCAAGAATTGTGAAGATCGGCGCGCCAAGCACCGCCGCTGCCAGAACCAGCAAGATCAGCGGCCAGATCGGCGCCGCCTCGAGTATCCCGTCAGTCAGCCCGAGCCACAGGCCGACGAGGATGCCGACCGCCGCGACCGCTCGACCGCCCCAGCCCTCCGATGCACGCCAGGTAAGCCGCAGTGCGATGGCGGCGAAAGACGCCGGCAGCACGGCCAGCGCGACCCAGACGGGCACACCGGCGGCGATCGTGGTGCCGTCCTCCAGTTCGAGCCGCATGAACGCGTAGGCCGCGGTGGCCAGAATCGTCGACACGGCGGTGCCGACAAACGCCGCGAAGACCTCCGTGGCCTGACGAGTCCCCCCAGCAGGCAGGAACGTGGCAGTGGCCAGCGCAATCAGCTTGCCTTCACGGGCGGCGAGCGCCGCGCCGAGAAAACCGACGCAGAGGGTCAGGTGCTGGACGAAGGAAATGGAGCCGGGGATGCCGCCCGAGAAGACCGGCCGAACGACGATTTCAGCCAGCGGCAGCAGCACCATCGCCGCCAGGGCCAGATTCGCGACGAGCTCTTCGCCCCCACGCAGTACCCGGACCAGCCGCGTATGGGAGCCGGCTGTCTCGACGGGTGCGCTGTCACTCATGGCCGCTCCCGGAGGTCAGGCGAGACACCGATTCACCGGGCGGCGCGGAAGGCGTCTCGCTCCCGGAGCGCAAGGTCGTAGATGTCGGCTGGAATGATCGTGCCGCGCCAGGATGCGGTCAGCTCATCCGCGACGTCCCGGAAGGAGGCGATGGCCGCATCGTCGAGATCCACGACGGTCAGTCCGCGCGCCACCATCTGGTCGACTGACTCCTGCTCCTCTTTGGGTACGTCACGGCGCAGGGTCTGCTCGAATCGCTTCGCCGACGCGCGGAGCGTCTGCTGATCCTCGGCACTGATCCCGCTCCAGGCTCGCTCAGTGATGACCGTAATGCCAAGAAGCGGGGTCAACGGCACGTCGAGCATATAAGGTGCCTTGTCGTACCACCCCATCAGGAGGGCACCGTAGGGCGGACTCGGGTAGGCGTTGATCAAGCCAGTATTGAGCCCCAGCAACACGTCGGTGATGGCCAGCGGCGTCGGGTCGAACCCGTTCTGTTTGTACCACTGCTCCATCTTCTCGTCGCCCGCCGTCGTGAAGATCTTGGTACGCTTCAGACCGTCCAGGTCATCGACACGGTCCGCCGTGAAGAAACGCAGCCAGCCTCCGTGGCCCCAGTTGAGCAGGACGAGCCCCTCGTCGGCCAGCGCACGCTCAAACGTCGGAGTCAGCTTTTCGACCACATGGAACGCTTCGTCGTCCGACTCGAAGAAGAACGGAATGCTGAGCACGTTGAACGCCTCACTGATCTCGCCAGGCTGGACGAAGACCGCCGCCTGCGGCCGGCCAACGCTGAGCCGACGGGCCAGTGTCGCCTCGTCTTTTACTGTCCCGGACTGCACGCGGAGTTGCACGCGGCCCTCCGTCTCGCGCTGCCAATCGGCGGCCATCTGCTTCAAGCCTCTGTCATAAATCGAGTTGGCCGGCAGAATCGAGCCAAGCTGAATTCGGTCCGTGCGTTGGGCGAACAGCATGACCGGGGCCAGTATCAGGGCCACCAGGATGATCAGCGATCGAGATTTCATCGACGGTTCTCCTCGGTGTCCACCGCGTCAAAAAAACAGCTCGTCAGCGTGGTCGAGCAGCGATTGTGCCCGCTTCTGATTGACCAGATTCAACAGGCGCAGGCTCGTATCCTCGTCCGGGTCGATCGCGAGCGCCTGGCCGAGCATCTGCTCCCACTCGGTTCGCTGCTCGGACGGCTGCAACACGCCGGTCGCGTAGCTGACATAAGGTGCCGCATCGAGCCCCTCAGACAGCTCCACGGCGCGATCGAAGTGCTCGCGTGCCCGCTCGGGCGACCCACCGACCTCCGGGGGCAGCGACTCCAAGATGATCAAGGCTCCATGGATGGCGCCACGCTCGTAATCTTCGTCCAGCTCGAGCGCCCGCGTCATGAGCGCCCGGACCGCCGGCAGATCTGCGACCAGATCCGGCGCCATGGTATTCGAGATCGCCAACCCCCACGCCGCTCCCAGCAAGAAAAGCACCTCGACGTCCTCGGCCTCGGTAATCGTCAGGGCGGCGTCTGGATCTTGGCGAAGGCCCTCACCGATGCCGTCGTATCTGAGCTCGAGACTGCGCAGGCAATAGTCGCGAGCCCGCACGTAGTACGCCGACGCCCTGTCCCGCAGCTCGAGCGCAAGCGCGTAGTCGTCCCACTCGGCCAGATCGGCGTCCACCTGGAGGAAGGCGTTGCCAAAGAGCGTGAACCCGGTACAGGCGAACACCAGCGCTTCGTCCTGCTCGGGATCGGCATCCAGGATCGACTCGATCGTCTTGAGCAGGAATGGTAGCGCGTCACGCGCAAGCTCCGGGTCCTCTTCCGAGCGATACACATCGGGATTGGCCAACGTCGGCACGATGGCATTGACCGCCATCGACCGGAGCGAGCAGCCGCCCGACGCCAGCACGGCGATGGCGACGAGAACCGTCGTGCCGAGTCGAAGCCACTGTGAATCACGCATGCGCGAATAAGCCTGACGAGCCGGAACACCCGGCCACCCGTATCCCGACCAAGCCAGATCTGTTCATGATATCAGCGTTTGACGGGCACACCCGGACACCGGCTCTGGAAGATGGGTCCAGTATTCCATAGTCCCGCCCCGGCTCCGCTGTCGCCGGCATCCATGCCATGATCTGGTGATGTCCACGTTCGCCACGATCCGGCGGGGCTGGTTCCTCATGGGAAGCGATGAGGGCCAGAAGGGCGAGCGCCCGGTGCATCCGGTTTGGGTGGACGCGTTCCAGATGGCCGTGTGTTCGGTCACGCGCGACGAGTACGCGGTCTTTGTTGACGACACCGGTCACGAGGAGCCACGCGAGTGGAACAATTCGGCGTTCGACGGTCCGGATCTGCCAGTCGTAGGGGTCAGCTGGCACGACGCGCAGACCTACTGCGCCTGGCGTTCTCGACGCGAAGGCCCCGTGCGGCTCCCGACCGAGGCGGAATGGGAGCGGGCGGCGCGCGGCGGGCCTGACGGTGAGCGCTATCCGTGGGGCGACGAGATCCCGGCCTGGATACCCAATGGCGGTACCGGTCCGGTCGACGGCCCCTGGCCGGTAATGCTGGGGAGACCGAACAGGTTCGGTCTCTACGGGATCGCCGCGAACATCCACGAATGGTGCTCGAACTGGCACGACCCTGACTTCTACGCCGAGTCGCCCGCGCTCAACCCGGTCGGACCCGACGAGGGTCGGCGTCGGGCCTCTCGTGGCGGCGCCTGGCGGCACACCTTCACCATCAACCGAACGGCGGCGCGAAGCAGTCTCGACCCGTCGTTTCGCTACACCGACTACGGTTTCCGTCTCGCCAGGTCGATCTCCGGCCATGGGAGACCGCGCCCGCGATGAACGGATTACAACTGGCGACAAGCATCGCCGAACGGGCGCGCGTGGCAGGAGGCCGCGCGCTGTTTGTGGGCGGCTGGGTACGCGACCGGCTGCTGGGACGCGAGTCGAAGGACATCGATCTCGAGATCTACGGCATCGAGGCGGAGCGCCTTCTGGCCCTGCTCGAAGAGTTCGGACCGGTGAACACCGTGGGCGAGAGCTTCACGGTCTACAAGGTCGGCCCGGTCGATGTCGCTCTGCCACGCACCGAATCGAAGCGCGGTCGCGGTCATCGCGGTTTCCTCGTCACCGGCGACCCCCACATGCCGGTGGAAGAGGCTGCCAGAAGGCGCGACTTCACCATCAACGCGATTGCCTGGGACCCGGTGACACGGGCGTATCTCGATCCACACGGAGGACGAAGCGACCTCGAGCGCCGGCTGCTGCGGGTCGTCGACCCGGCCACCTTTGGCGACGACAGCCTACGTGTGCTCCGAGCGCTGCAGTTCGCGGCCCGCTTCGGGCTGACCATCGACGAGACCACGAAGCAGATCTGCCGAAACACCGCGCTCGACGACCTTCCCGCGGAACGGATCTGGGGCGAGATGGAAAAGCTGCTGCTCGAGGCCGAGCGGCCGGCACGCGGCTTCGAGCTCGCGCTCGAGCTGGAAGTGGTCGCCCGGCTGTTTCCAGAGATCGAGGCGCTGGTCGGATGCGAACAGGAACCGGAGTGGCATCCGGAGGGCGATGTCTGGGTGCACACGCTACTGGTCATCGACGAGGCCCGGACACGAATCGACGATCTCGATCGGCCGCAACAGGTGGCGGTGATGCTCGGCGCCGTCTGCCATGATCTCGGCAAGCCGGCTACGACGGCGGTCATCGATGGGCGGATCCGCTCCAGGAATCACGAAGAGGCCGGCGTCGAGCCGACGCATGCCTTCCTGGATCGGGTGAACGTTCACACCATGAATGGCTACGACGTGCGTCATCAGGTGGTCGGATTGGTGGCGCAGCACCTGAAGCCTGGCATGTGGCACAAGAGCACCGACGAGGTCGGTGACGGCGCCTTTCGACGTCTGGCGAGGAAGGTAGACCTGGAGCTGCTGGCCCGACTGGCGAAGTCGGACTGCCTGGGTCGACCCGGACCGTTCGATTGTTCGGCGATGGACTGGTTTCTAGACCGGGCCCGCGCCCTGGGTGTCGAGCACGCCCCCCCGGCACCGATTCTGCTCGGCCGCCATCTGCTGAAGCTGGGTCTCGCGCCGAGCCCCAAGGTCGGCACGATCCTGAAGGCGGTCTACGAAAGTCAGCTCGACGGACAGGTGACCACGCTGGACGAGGCGATCGCCGCGGCACGCGAGATCATCGACGCCCAGGCGACCTGAATCCTCGATTGCCTCGTCGGCTTCGGCGGACAAGCAGCTTTCTTCTGACTTCTACCTTCTATCTCCTGCCTCCTGCCTCCTGCCTCCTGCCTCCTCAGAGCGCGCTGCGAGCTCCGCGAGCGAGTCGAGCCCTATGTTCCCTCCGCTCAGCACGGCGACCGTCGGTCCAGCGCCGGAGCCGGACCACATCCCCTCGTTGTCCAGGATGGCCGCGAGCGTGGCCGCGCCACTGGTTTCCACGACGAGCTTCGCACGCCGGAACAGCCACAGCACCGCGCCGGCGATGGCGTCGTCGCTCACCGTCACGATCTCGTCGACGAACCGTCGCGCGTGGTCGAAGGTGAGGTCGCCGGGCCTGACCGGCACCAATCCGTCCGCGATGCTCGCCACCCGGTCCAGCGTCACGGGGCGACCGGCCGCGAGGGATGCCCGCATCTTGGCGGCGCCTTCCGGCTCGACACCGATGACTCGCACCTCGGGCCGCTGCTGCTTGACCGCCGCAGCCACCCCAGAAATCAACCCACCGCCACCAACCGGAACCAGGACCCGCGCCACCTCCGGACAGTCGCGCAAGATTTCCAGACCAACCGTGCCTTGACCGGCGATGATGCTGGGGTGGTCGAACGGCGGCACCATCTGCAAGCCTCTGTCTCGGGCCACAGCCTCGGCGCGCGTCTTCCGGTCGGCCGACGTCGTGCCTTCGAAGACGACCTCGGCGCCCAGCGATTGCGCGCCCTCCACCTTGATAGATGGCGCGGTCGTCGGCATTACCACAACCGCGGGCACACCGACGAGGCCGGCCGCCAGAGCGACCGCCTGGGCATGGTTCCCAGACGAATAGGTGATGACGCCGCAGCGGCGTTCCTCCTGGCTCAGCTGTGCGATGAAGTTGTAGGCGCCGCGTATCTTGAAGGCGCCGGTCGCCTGCAGGTTCTCGCACTTGGCACGGACCGGCACACGCGCGTCGAGCGGCAGCTCGACAAGTGGCGTCTGACGGACGACCCCCTTGATACGGCTCGCGGCCGCCTCGATGGCTGACACCGGCACCATGGTGCTCATGGACGCCTGGCAGTATACCGGCCCGGTCGAGCGGAAGCGCCCCGGTATACTGAGTGGCCACTATGGTCCTGCAGACGCAACGCGCTCGGTTTCGGACGGCTCTGACGCCGTGCTGGGTCGTCCTCTTCCTGCTGACCAGCACAGCACGGACGGCGGCCCAGGACCCTGGGCCAATCGGTCCCTACGTCCTCGACCTGCGGGGCTCGTTCATCAGCGTGGGCCAAGACACCTTGCTCGCCGCCAACCGTGGGCTCGGTCCGGCCCAGCTCGCGGCCTCGGGTCTCGGCATCGACATCGGCGGACATGTCTACCTGTTCCGATGGCGGTCGATCACCTTCGGAGTGGGGGCCTCGGCGCAGTTCACCTCCCCGAGCCGGACCCCGGGCGAGGACGACCCGGACCCGAACGGTCCGACGGTCAAGACCAAATTCATGGCGATCTCGCCGCAGCTGTCGTTCAACTTCGGACATGGCGACGGGTGGAGCTATCTGAGCGGCGGCCTGGGAACATCGCGGCTGTCGGTGTTCGTGGATGACGGAACCGAACCTGAACAGCGCCGTGCCGGGACTCTCAATTATGGGGGCGGTGCGCGATGGTTCGTCAGACCGAGGCTGGCGTTCTCGTTCGATGTGCGGATCTTTGCGATCAGTCCGCTCGAGCAGACAGAGACCGAACCGGGGTCGCCACGGTTGACCAGGATGGCGTTCAGCGCCGGTGTCTCGTTCAGGTAGGGCCGCGGCCGTGGAGGACGAGGACGGTGAAGCCGTCCGGCTTCTTCTGACTTCTGACCTCGTGTGACCTCACCCAGCGAGGTGCCGTCGCAGAAATTCGATCGTTCGCCGCCAGGCCAGCAGGCTGGCCGCCTCGTTGGCACCGTCCCGCCCCTCCTGAGCCCGCAGGAAACCGTGTCCGGCGCCGGCGAAGATCTCCGTCTCGAAGTGCTTGCCATACCGCGCCATCTCCCGCTCCGCGATCGGTATGGTCGCGTTCACCCGCTCGTCGTCACCACCATACAAGCCGAGCACCGGAGCCTGGACGAGATGGAAGTCGGCCGTGTCGACCGGCGAGCTGCCGTAGTAGACGACCGCCGCCTGCAATCGCGGCTGGGTCACGGCGTAGGCAAAGCCGGTCGATCCACCCCAGGAGAAACCAAGCACCGCCACTGGGCCGGTTGTCGCAGGCAGCGTGGCCGCATGGTCGCGGACCGCGTCGAGACGCGCAATCGCGTCAACCGGATCGAGCGAACGAATAAGCCGGACAACCTCGTCGCGGCTGGCCACCGATGCCGTGCCCCCGCCATCCGGCCCCAATCCCGACAGCAAATCCGGCACCACGGCGACGAACCCGTTCTCCGCCAGGCGGTCCGCCACGGCGCGCACCCAGTCGGTCAACCCGAAGATTTCGTGGATGACCAGTACCACCGGGACGTCGCCGCCTCCCTCCGGTCGTACAATCCAGGTGCCAACGGGCCGATCGCTTCCCTCCAGCTCGACGTCGACCCATTCGCCCTGACGGGGCGAGGCGGAGAGCGCTTGGGCCGCGCCTGCTTCCGACGGGGGCGGTCCGATGATCGGCGTCGCGGACCGGGACGACGTCTCAACCGGCGTCTCCACCGCCGGGTCCATACAGCCGCATGCCACCAGCAGGACGATCGCCACGCTGAGGCACACCGCGCCGCGACGCCCGGGGAACACGCGGGCAGAAATACCATGGTTGAGGAGTTCTACGCTCTTCATTGTCGAATACGGGTCGGTTGCGGGGTCGGTTACCGGGTCAGATACGGAGTCGAATGGTGAGTCAAAGACAGGGTCGACACCATCTTCCTTCATAATGATTCGTTCATGAAGCGGGAAACGCTGCTCGACTTCTTCGACGAGCGGCTGCGGTCCGACGCCGAGTTCTGCGTGCACGACGATGGCTACCGGGTTCGCCGCTACTCCTACGGCACCGTCCGCTTGGCGGCCGTTGACTTTGCAGCCCGACTTGCGGCCGCCGGGATCGGCCCTGGAGACAAGGTTCTCTTCTGGGGCGAAAACCGCCCAGAGTGGGTCATGGCGTTCTGGGGCTGCCTACTGCGAGGCGTGGTGGTCGTGCCGATCGACTACCGCGCATCGGCTAGTTTCCTCCTCAAGGTCGGGCAACTGGTCGACGCGCGCGTCCTGCTCGTAGGCGACGAGGTGGAACCGGCGTCCCAATCGGGTGTCGAGGTCTGGCGCTTCGCCGAGCTGAGTGAGACCACCGCCAGTGGCGGCGAGCCCCCTACAGAGACGACGGCGGGGCATGTGCCCGCGCGGGACGACGTCGCTGAGATCATCTTCACCTCCGGCGCCACCTCGGAGCCCAAAGGGGTCATCATCACACACCGCAACGTGCTGGCGAACATCGTCCCGGTGGAACGGGAAGTGTTGAAGTATCGAAGGTTCGGGCGGCCCTTCTACCCGCTACGCTTTCTCAATCTGCTGCCGTTGAGCCACATGTTCGGTCAGGCGTTGGCGACCTTCATCCCGCCTATGCTCCCCGGTGTCTGTGTCTTCATGCGGAGCTACAGCCCTTCGGCCATCGTGCACCAGATTCACAGCCGCCGGATCTCGGTGCTCGTGTGCGTCCCGAAGATCCTGGACGTCTTGCGCGAGCATGTACTGCAGATTGCCCCGGAGGTGGCCGCATCGGCTGGTGACAACCCGCACGTGGCCAGACGTTGGTGGCGCTACAGGCACATTCACCGCCTGTTCGGTATGAAGTTCTGGTGCTTCATCGTCGGCGCCGCGCCGCTCGACCCCGAGCTGGAAGCGTTCTGGTCGCGACTCGGTTTCCTGGTGGTGCAGGGCTACGGCCTCACAGAGACGGCACCAATCGTAACGCTCAACCATCCGTTCAAGACGCGACGGGGCACGGTGGGCACGCCAATCGCCGGTGTCGAGGTCCGGATAGCCGACGACGGCGAGATCCTCGTGAAGGGCGAAAACGTCACCACCGGCTACTTCGGAGCCACCGCGGACGAAGCGGCGGCGTTCGAGGACGGTTGGTTCCACACGGGCGACCTCGGCGCGCTCGACGATGCCGGCCGACTGCGGGTGCTCGGTCGCAAGAAGGAAGTCATCGTGACACCGGAGGGGCTCAACGTCTTTCCCGAGGACGTCGAGCGTGTGGTGAACGCGGTGCCCGGCGTCACGGAGTCGGTGGTCGTGGGGATTACCCGCGACGGCGAAGAACGCGTGCATGCGGTGGTCGTCCTCGGGTCGGCGGCGGACCCCGGCGCCATAGCCCGCGCAGCCAACCGCGAGCTGGGGGACCATCAGCGCATCCGGGACGTGCTGGTATGGCCGGGGAACAGCCTGCCGCGGACAGAGGGTACACAGAAGCTCAAGCGCAGCGCAGTCAGGAAGTGGGCCGAGCAGGGAGCCGTCCCGATCGCGGGAAAGACGGACAGGGGTGACCGTACCGTCGCGTCGATCCTGGAGCGGGTGGCGGGGGGCACGGTCAGCGGCGACACGCGGCTCGACGACCTCGGCCTGACCTCGCTCGAGCGGGTCGAGCTGCTGATGGTGCTCGAGAACGAGCTCGACGCCAGCGTCGACGAGCGCACCGTGACCGGTACGGTGACCGTCGCCGACCTCGAAGCGCTTGTCGCCTCACCCGCTGCCGCATCCCTGACGTCGGAACCGGAGTTCCCCGTGCCTCACTGGAACCAGTCGCTCCCGATACGAGCGATCCGCCGCCTGTGTCTGGGGCTCTGGCTGTTGCCGCTGACGCGACTGTTCGCGTGGATACAGGTATATGGTCTCGAGCAACTGGCGGGCATCAATAGTCCCGTGATATTCGCGGCCAACCACCAAAGCTACATGGACACCCCGGTAATTCTGGCCGCGCTGCCCCCCAGCATGCGGTATCGGGCGACAACGGCGATGGCCAAGGAGTTCTTCGCGCCACACTTCCACCCCAAAGACCACACCCGTCGAGCGCGGTTCAGCAACGGCCTCAACTACTACCTGTCCACGGCACTGTTCAACGCCTTCCCGCTCCCGCAGCGAGAAGCCGGCACGCGCCAGGCGCTGCGCTATGCCGGCGAACTGATCGGCGCCGGCAACTCGGTGATCATCTACCCGGAAGGACGCCGTACCGCCGGGGATGCCATTGACCGGTTCCAGCCCGGCGCTGCCTTGATCGCGGCGCGGCTCGGTGTGCCGGTCGTTCCAGTGAGGCTGCGCGGCTTGGATGCGGTCCTCGGGCTGGGACACCGCATGGCGCACCCGGGCCGAGTCGAGGTCACGTTCGGCGCGCAGTTACGGCTGAGCGGCAGCGATTACACCGGTTTGACGGCCCGACTGGAAGCCGCAGTGAAGGCGCTTTAGCCTGCGCGTCTTTGCAAACGTCGGGCCAATATGCGAGACTCAGTCATAGAGGAGAGCGGTTGGCCAAGGACGATCTCATAGACGTACAGGGTATCGTGATGGCAGTGCATAGCGGCGGCCTATATCGCGTGCAGTGTGATGCGGGCCACGAGGTCCTCGCCCAGTTGAGCGGTCGGATGCGACGTTTTCGCATCAAGGTCGTTCCAGGTGACCGCGTCACCGTGGGCGTCTCACCCTATGATCCGGTCCGCGGCATCATCACCTTCCGAGCTCGTTAACCAATATTTTGGATTCTGATACCTCCCGAGCACGACAGCGGCGACGGCGTCCAGTCGGCCGGCGGAACCGGCGACCAGCGAGACCAGCCCAAGATTTCGCGGCTCCATCGACGGAGCTGGTGATGCCTGCGGCCGTCGTGCAGGCGGATCCGATTGCGTTCGAAAAGCTGGGGCTCGATCCGGCGCTCGCGCTTGGTGTCCAGGACCGCGGCTTCGACGCCGCCACCCCGATCCAGGCCGCGGTCTTTCCGATCGTCTCGGCTGGCCGCGACATGATAGCCAGCGCGGAAACGGGCAGCGGCAAGACGGCCGCCTATCTGCTGCCGGTGCTCAATCGCCTGCTGCAACAACCCCTGCCAGCCCGCGACGCGGAGACAATGCGTCCGACGAAGGTGCTCATCCTCGCACCGACTCGCGAGCTCGTCGTGCAGATCGAGGACGACCTCCAAGGCTTTATCTACCACACCGGGCTGACGAGCGCGGCGGTCTTCGGCGGTACGCCGATCGNGCCGCAGGCACAAGCGCTCGGTGCCGGCGTTGACATCGTCGTCGCCACGCCAGGCCGGCTGCTGGACCATCTGCGCAGCGGGATCCCTGCGTTCGAGGGAGTCAACACACTCATACTCGACGAGGCGGACCGCATGCTCGACATGGGGTTCTGGCCGGATGTCCGTCGCATCGTTTCGGCGCTACCCGAGAGACCGGAGTCGGAGGGATGCAGGCGTCAGACGCTGCTGCTGTCCGCCACAATCCCCGATTGGGTACTGACGCCGCTCAAGGAGCTGGCCCACGACCCGGCCTACGTGCAGATCGGTCAGCGCGGCGCGCCGGCAGACGGCATCTCCCATGCAGTAGAGCGCGTGCCGTCATCGCGAAAGACCAGCTGGCTGACGTCGTTTCTAGGCAAGGCTTCCGGTTCGGTGCTCGTCTTTGTGAACACCAAACGTGGCACCGAGCGGCTCGCGCGCGCGCTGTCAAACGCGGGTATCAATGCAACCGCGCTGCATGCTGACCGCTCGCAGACGCTGCGACTCGCGGCAATCGGAGGATTCCGCAGCGGACGCTACCGTGTGCTGGTGGCCACCGACGTCGCGGCGCGCGGCCTCGACATCGATGGCATCAAGTACGTGGTGAACTTCGAGGTGCCTCCCAACCGGGACACCTATGTGCACCGGGTCGGGCGAACGGCGCGGCTCGACGCAAAAGGNGCCGCACTCACGCTGGCCGCGCCCGACGAGCTTCCGGCGGTCAGGGCGCTACAGGCGTCGATCGACCTGCAGTTGCATTAGCACGGTTTGAGTGAATCGATGTTCGACGACTCAGACAGTCCGAGCGAACCGGGGAGACCCGCGCCCGCCGGATCCGAGATTCCCGCGCCCTCAGCCTCGGAGAGCCCTACCCCGACAGAGGAGACGCTCGAGCCGAGCCCGGCCCAGGCGCGATTCAAGGCGTGCAGGTGGCATGCCGACAAGGATGGACAGGAGNACTGTTCGAACAGAGACGTTTTGCCATACGCCGGCAAGGGCGGCTTCGCCCCAGAGGCGTGGTGCCCCGACTGTTCGCTGTACAAGCTGCGCCGGACGCCGAAGAAACGACCTCGCCCCGACGACAACGACGATTATCTCTACTGACCCGGCTGCCGGGCACGTCAGCCTGACGCCCTTGGCTTCAAAATTCAGCCGCTCGCGATTACTCGCTGAATTCCTTCGCCAGCTCGATCCACTCACCCTCAGGCGCCAGATCACGGTAGGAGCGCCAGTGAGCCTTCGCCTCCGCCGAGTGACCGATCTTCTNGAGCGTCACCGCAAGATAGAAGTAGGCATCGGCATAGGCTGGGTTGATGCCGATCGAGACCCGATAGTGCTCGAGCGCGTCGAGATACCGGCCGAGATCGTGGTGGATGTTACCCAGGTTGAAGTAGGCCTCGAAGCACTCGGTATCGAGATGCATGGCGCGCTCGTAGAGGGCCTGGGCCTCAACGAGCTCATCGAGCCCGTAGTGAATGTTGGCAAGGTTGACCAGCGCCGGAACCATATTCGGGTCAAGCAACAGCGCCTTGCGATAGGCGAGGCGCGCGCTCTCTCGGTCGCTCTCACCCCCCTCGTCGAGCGTCGAGCCCTCGCGAAAGTATCTCGCTGCCAGCGTCATCTGGTCCCGAGATAACGATGACGCTGATGATGGCCTCGACGTCACATCCCGCATCAGCGTCGGCACTGTCGCCAGGACGGTGCCAGCCTCGCGACGCGTCCCCAGTGCCACGACCGTCACCGGGCGGGGCTCCCCAACGCGTTGACTGAAGTCGAGTGTCAGTTGCCCGTCCCGCGCCGCCACGAGCGCCCGCAACACGCCACGGAATGAGGCGCCACTCTCGAGCTCATCGCTCACCCGGCGGATAATGGCGAGATCCTGGAATCCGTAGTAGCGGTCGGTGTTGGTGCGTGCGACGGGGCGCACGAAGGACCACTTCTCGAGATATCGGAGATGATCTTCCCGAACGGTCGGATACCGGTCGCGGACCTGACGCAGGCTATGATACTGGGCGAAATCCTGGGCGCGAGCTGCTTCAGCAGGTAGCAGACTCATCGCCCGACCTTCTGAATGCGTGCCGCCACACGTGTACTGGTTCGCTCGCTCGCGGTCATCACTATGCGTATGACTGTCGTCGTGAAAGATGAACGAGAATGTGCTTCATGTCAAGTCGACGCGCGATGGTCGCTCGGCAAGAAACAGTGATGGATGGGACAGGATGGCGCGGCTAGTACTCGCGGGTGACGTCGGCGGCACGAAAACGTGGCTAGGTCTGTTCGCGCTCGACGGCGCCCGCCCCACTCCGCTTGAAACCCGGCGCTATGCGACACGGGATTTCGACGCCCTGACGCCGATCGTCGCCCGCTTTCTCGACGAGACCGGTTCTGCCGACCGGATTGCGGCAGCCTGTTTCGGCGTCGCTGGACCGGTGCGGGCCAATGTCTCGCGGTTGACCAACGTTCCATGGGTGGTCAACGGCATCGAGATCGGCGACCGCCTCGGCATCGCACCTGTTCAGCTGCTCAACGACCTCGAGGCGATGGCCCGGGCGGTCCCGCTGCTCGCCTCCCACGAACTCGCGGTCATCCAGGCAGGCACACCGACCGAGGGAGGCAACGCCGCCTTGATCGCACCTGGAACTGGTCTTGGCGAGGCCGGTTTGCACGCCGTCGGCGACCGACTGATCCCCCTAGCCTCGGAAGGAGGGAACGCCGACTTCGCCGCGCGCACTCCGCGCGAGCTCGAGCTGGTTTCGTTGCTGGCAGCCCGCCAAGGCCGCGTCGCTCTCGAGGACGTCGTCTCTGGCCCCGGTCTCGTCAACCTCCACACCTTTACCCACCGGTTAGTCCAGTGCACTGACGGGACGTTGCCCGAAGAGCTCGATCGCCGTCCGGCCGCCATCACCGCTTCGGCGCTCGAGGGAGGCTGTGCGGCCTGCGTCGAAGCCCTCGACCTGTTCGTGTCGGCGCTCGGCGCCGCGGCCGGCAATCTGGCCCTGCGCACTGTTGCGACCTCCGGTCTGTATCTCGGCGGAGGCATCGCACCCCGGATACTGCCGGCACTCCGAGGGGGTCGACTCCTCGAAGCGTTTGTGGACAAGGGACCCATGCGAACCCTGCTGGAACAGATTCCCGTGTCGGTCGTCCTCGAGCAGCAGACGGCGCTGATCGGCGCCGCAATCGGAGCCCGAGACCTCACTTAGCGGCCCGCCTCGACCGTTCGTTCTGTGAGGTAGTTCACACGCTCTTCCAAGTTACGGGAATAGATGCGTCCGACCCGGCGTTCTACCCGATGACCGCACTGTTGCGGTCCGTACTTTTCTTCTCGGAACACAGGAGGCAGGTCACATGTGGAAACTCAGATTCACCGGGCTGTTCCTCGTCGGGTTGCTGGCAGCGCCCGTGCTGCTGGGCGCCCAGGGCGAGATCACGGTCGAGGGCACGCTGGTAGACAGCAAATGCTATCTCGGGATGGGCGAGGCTGACGACGACCACGGCGCCATGGCTTCGTGCGGCGCGATGTGCCTCAAGCAGGGTCAGCCGGCCGGACTCGTGACCGCCGATGACACGTTCCACGTGCTGGTGGCCTCCTCGACGGCGCTCGCCGGTCACGTCGGGCACACCGTGCGCGTCACCGGCATGGTGAAGAATGGCGCACTCATCGTGACCAAGGCTGAGATGAACGCCAACGGACGCTACAGCGAGATCAAGCTCGGCTCGATGATGTAACGCTTTCCAGAAAACGGTCAGGGGCCGATCCGCCAGGCAGCACAGTCGCCCTGGCGGGTCAGCTAGCGACGCGGGGACTAGGCATGAGCGGTGGGCGACGAACAACGTGTTTCGATCGTTGCGAACTCACCGAACGGACATGCCTAGCGCCGAGACGATGCGCATGAATACGCTCACACGGTTCTCCTACCTGAAGCCAAACAGCTTGCTGTCCGGGCTGAGTGATGCCGACCGTCTGGCGGTTCTTCGACGGGCGCGTGTCACGGAGTTCAGACGCCGCCAGCGGATCTATCGCCCGGGCGAACCCGCCAGCGACGTGTACATGGTGGAGTCTGGAATCGTGAAGCTCGCCGTGGAGAACACTGAGGGGCGCGAAGCGATACTGGGTTTCCAGCACCCGGGGGACCTGTTCGGAGAGATGGCCGTCATCGATGACGGACCACATGATCACCTGGCCGAGGCATATGAGAACTCAATCGTCTGGGCGATCTCACGGGACGTGTTCCTCGATCAGATGCGTGAGTTGCCTGCGCTCGGCCAGGAGGTCATCAAGCTACTCGGGCTGCGGCTGCGAATGTACCGGACCCGGGTGCGGGAGATCCTCCACCAGAGCGCCCACTCGCGCGTCGCCAGCACGCTGGTGCACCTTGCCGGTCGACACGGCGTCGAGGACGCCGACGGGGTGGTCATCCCACTGCGTCTGAGCCAGCGCGACATCGCCAACCTCGTCGGACTGACCCGCGAAACGGTCAACTTCATCCTCAAAGACCTGCGTGAACGCAATCTAATCGAGACCCAAGGACGCAGCATCCGCGTCAAGAACCCGGCCGTACTGCAGCACGCCGTCCGCTGACTCCAGCAGCTCTCGACTGGACTCGCCGCCTTACCTCGTTTCACGCGGCCCCGCGGCCTGTCGCCCGGAACGTTCTGACGAGTACACTGGTGAGACCGTGACGGTCACGCACCCCACGCGTTTCGCTCGCCGGCGAACCTGTGTTGCAACGTGGTTCCTGCTTGTCTGGGTCTCACTCGCCTGGCAGCCGGCCACCGCCACCGCGCAACCGGATCGCGTCGTCGCCATCGGGGACATCCATGGCGCCGCCGGGCAATTTCGCGCCCTGCTGGAAACCGTCGGGCTCACCGACTCGAGCCAACGATGGGTCGGTGGCCGGACCACACTGGTGCAGACCGGTGACTTCACCGACCGCGGCACCGACGTGAAGGCCGTGCTCGACCTGCTGATGCGTCTCGAGACCGAGGCCGATGCGGCAGGCGGGCAACTCATCATCCTGCTGGGCAACCACGAGACGATGGCCCTGATGGCCAACTTGCGTGACACGACTCCGGAGCTGCTGGCCCGGTTCGCAACCCCCCGGACCCCAACCCTGCGCGAGGAGGCCTACGAGGCCTATGTCGCCTTGCTGGCGGAGCGCGCGACCGTCCTCGGGCCGCTCGCACAAAGCCCGCTGCCTCGCGCCGAATGGATGCAGGCGCACCCCCCGGGATTCTTCGAGTATGTCGACGCGTTCAGTCCTGACGGCACCTACGGACGCTGGCTGCGATCGAAACCGGTCGTCGTGCGCGTGGCAGACTCGATCCTGCTGCACGGCGGGTTGCATCCGACCGAGGCGCCCACCGATCTCTCAGACATCAACGAGCGGGCCCGACGCGAGCTCGAGACCTTCGACCGCTACCGGGAGCAGCTGGTTGAGCGAGGCGTCATCCTGCCGTTTTTTACCTTCCAGGAGACCAACGCGGCAATAGCGCAGGAGCTGAACTACTGGCTGACCCTGCTGGCCCCCACCGGACCGCCCGCGCCCGACGGCGGCGTGAGGCTGAGTCGTGAAGACCGCGAGTACGTCCCGATGCTGGACGAAGCCCGGAGCATGGGCTCCTGGTCCATCATCGACGAGAATGGGCCGGTCTGGTTCCGCGGCTTCGCACGTTGGGACGAGGAAGAGGGATTGTCACTGGCGCGGTCGTTGACCGAGAGACACGACGTGGCGCGAATCGTCGTTGGTCATAGCATCCCGGAAACCAAGCTGATTACGGCGCGATTCGACAACCGAATATTCCTCATCGACACGGGGATGCTCGCCGGCGTCTACTCCGGCCGCGCCTCGGCGCTCGAGATCGAAAGTAGCCAGGTGACAGCGGTCTATCTCGACCGGCGCATTCCGCTCGCGGACGCGCCCCGGCCGTAGCCGCCCCGGCAAAGGAGAGGACAGGTACCGGTGTGGACAACGCCGAGCTGAGTCGGATGAAGCGGTGTGCGGCAATCGCCTGTTTCATCCTGACGGCGCAAGCCGGACTGGCCCTGGCGCAGTCTGCGGAACCCATCGCCTACACGGTGCGGTTCCCCGCCCCGCACACGCACTACGTCAGCATCGAGGCCAGCATTCCAACGGGCGGTCGTCCACAGATCGAGCTGATGATGGCGGTGTGGACCCCCGGCTCCTATCTCGTGCGGGAGTTCGCTCGCCACGTCGAGGCGGTCAACGCCCGAACACCTGCCGGTGTGCCGCTGGCCATCGAGAAATCACGGAAGAACCGGTGGCGCGTGTCATCCGGTGGCGGCGACCGCGTCGTGGTGTCCTACCTCGTGTATGGCCGGGAGATGTCGGTGCGCACGAACTGGATCGAAGCAGATTTCGCCATAATCAATGGCGCGCCGACGTTTCTCACCCTCGCCGATGACGACACCCCCCGCCCGCACGACGTCTCGCTGGAGCTACCGATTGGCTGGGGCCGGAGTCTGACCGGTCTCGCGCCACGCACCGACCTCGGTCCTCACGCCTATCGCGCGGCAGACTTCGACACGCTGGTCGACTCGCCGATCGTCGTCGGTACGCCGGCGGTCTACGAGTTCGAGGTCGACGGCAGGCCACATCAGTTGGTGAACCTCGGTGAGTCGGGTGTGTGGCACGGTCCACAGTCGGCACAGGACGTCGAGAAGATTACCCGGGAAACGTACCGCATGTGGGGAGACATGCCGTATGACCGGTATCTCTTCCTCAACATGATCACGGAGGCTGGTGGCGGTCTCGAGCATCGCAACTCGACGCTGCTGATGAGCAGCCGCTGGGACACCTCCTCCCGGCGAAGCTATCTGCGCTGGCTGGGGACCGTCAGCCACGAGCTGTTTCACGCCTGGAACGTCAAGCGGCTGCGACCGATCGAGCTTGGTCCGTTCGCCTACGAGAACGAGGTGCACACCAAAAGTCTCTGGGTGGTCGAGGGCCTCACCTCCTATTACGGCGATCTCGGCGTGCACCGCGCCGGTCTCTCCACCGTCGAGGAATATCTCGAGGCGCTGTCTCGTCAGATCCGGGGGCTGCAGACGACACCTGGTCGTGAGGTGCAACCGGTCGCGCTCGCCTCCTACGACGCATGGATCAAGTACTACCGCGCCGACGAAAACTCGCCGAACAGCTCCGTCAGCTACTACACGAAGGGCGCGGTGATCGGGTTTCTGCTCGACATGCGGATTCGTGCGGCCACCCGGGGCACAAAGACGCTCGACGACGTGATGCGCCTGGCCTACGCGCGGTTCTCCGGGGAACGTGGCTTTACACCGGAGGAATTTCGCGCCACCACACAGGAGGTAGCCGGTGCGGATCTGTCCGCCTGGTTCAGGCGGGCGCTCGACACGACCGAGGAGCTGGACTACACCGAGGCGCTCGACTGGCTGGGCCTGGAGTTTGCCGGTCGGTCGGAGGACACGGAAGACCCGGACGATCGACCCGAGGAGCCTGGCTGGATTGGGTTGGTCACCCGCGTCGGCAATGGTCGTCTGCTGGTCAACCAGGTGCGCCGCGGGACCCCGGCCCACGAGGCCGGCTTCAACGTCGACGACGAGATCCTGGCAATCGGAGACTACCGTGTGCTGCCGAGCCAGTGGGGCGAACGGATCTCCCTGACTGCGCCGGGCTCGGAGATCTCGGTGATGGTGTCGCGTCGTGGCGCCATCAAGCGTCTGCCGATCGTGGTGGGAACCCAGCCGGCGAGTCAGTGGGACCTGCAGGCCGTCGAGGAGATTGCTCCCGAGCAAGAGCGCAACCTGGAGGCGTGGCTGACAGGGCGGTGAGACATACCTCCGGGCGTCAGGCTGGGGCCTCCGGCTCCGGGCCCTCGCAGGCCGTACAACTCATCGCGGCCTGTTCAGCAGATGGTGTCGAAGGCGAATCCCTGGGTCCGCAGCTCAGGGACCAGGCGAGCGGTGGCGTCGACAGCATAGCGCCGGTCGGCACGGGGGTCCTCGTGGTGACCATCGTGCATGACGATGATGTCGCCACCGGAGACGCGCCCGGCGAACCGTCGCACCAATCTGTCGGCGTCGCGCGCCCGGAACCAGTCCCAGTCCCAGAGCCACCACCCCCAGCCAACGAGCGTGTGGTCGATCAAATCGAGCCCGGCATACATCTGGCCGCTGCGCCAGCCTCCATGCGGCCGGAACGCGCGGCAAGGACGATGACCGGCCAATCGCTCGATTCGGTCGGCCGCCGTGCGCAGTGTCTCGGCGAGCTCTTCCGGCGTCAGAATCATCAGACGGCGCGTATGCGAGTGGAGCGCGACGGCGTGTCCTTCCTCGAACATCCTCGCGACGATAGGCGCCGTATCCGCATCGAGATGGCGGTCGAGCACGAAGAACGTGCCAACGGCACCTTCGCGCGCCAGCACGTCGAGTAGCGCCGGCGTCGCCGTCGGGTTCGGTCCATCATCGTAGGTGAGATACACTCGCGGAGCCCCCTCGACCGGTGGCATTTCCCAGCGAGAGGGCGCGGGCGCCAAGGCGTCGAGCAGGAAGGGAAAGGGGGCCACATGGGCCAGCAACATCAATCCCGCCCCGGCAGCCACGAAGAGCATAAACATCGGCGTCGTCCCGGTCTCCCGGGTCAGAATATCAGGAGAAGGAGCCTTGGTGCTGTCTTCGCCCTGATCCTCGGCGCAACCATCGCGGCCTGTGGGCCAATCGAGATGCCGGTCGACGCATCGCGACCGGCGGCCGGCGGCACGACGCAGCTCCCGACGGATCGAGCAAGCGACCGCAATCGCATGATCGAACAGCAACTGCTGACCCGGGACATCACCGACTCTAAAGTGGTGAGCGCGATGCAGCGCGTGCCCAGGGACCGATTTGTGCCACCCGATCAGCGTCAGTGGGCCTACGAGGATCGGCCGCTCCCCATCGGCTACCGCCAGACGATTTCACAGCCCTACATCGTGGCCTACATGACCCAGGCACTGCAGCTAGCACCGGACGCGANAGTGCTCGAGGTGGGCACCGGATCCGGGTATCAGGCGGCGGTGCTGGCCGAGCTCGCTGCCACCGTCTACTCGATNGAGATCGTTCCGGAGCTGGCTGAGCGCGCCCGTGACACGCTCGCCGAACTGGAGTACCGGAACGTGGAGGTGAAACAGGGAGACGGCTATGCTGGCTGGCCGGAACAGGCGCCGTTTGACGCGATCATGGTGACCGCGGCCCCCGACCACGTCCCGCAGCCGCTCATCGATCAGCTGGCGGTCGGGGGGCGGTTGATCATCCCGGTCGGGCAGGACCGGCAAACGCTTACGATCTTCACGCGCACCGAGGACGGCATCGAAGAGGAGACGACCCTCCCGGTACTGTTCGTGCCGATGACCGGAGAAGCGCAACGACGCTAGTGGGCGGCTGAATGGCTTCTACGCCGCCCGGGCTTCAGGCTGCGGGCTACAGGCGCTCTCCGGCCGCGCAGCACCTCGCGGCCTGGTCAACAGATGGCGTCCAATGCAAGACCTGGGGCCCGCAGCACCGGTTCGGTACCCGTAGCCCGTAGCCCGTAGCCCGTAGCCCGTAGCCCGTAGCCCGTAGCCAGACCTTACGACACCGTCGCTGTGGCCGAACTGAGCGCGGCGATCGAGACCTGCGCGGCGGTACGCTCGGCGATGTCGAGAAACGCGCGTGCGGCGGCCGAGTCCGGCTCGGCGACCACAAGCGGGTTCCCGCTGTCGCCGCCCTCCCGAATCGGCTGATAGATCGGAATCCGCCCGAGAAACGGTACACCCAGCTCCTCGGCCGCCGACTCGCCGCCGCCCTTGCCGAAGATATCGCTTTCGTGGTCGCAGCTCGGGCACACGAAATGGCTCATGTTCTCGACCAGACCGAGGACCGGTACGTTGAGCTTCTTGTACATCGCCACCGCACGACGCGAATCGGCCACCGAGACCGTCTGGGGGGTGGTGACGACAACAGCGCCTGATACCGGTACGGTTTGGCTTAGACTCAGCGCGACGTCGCCGGTCCCGGGCGGCATGTCGACGACTAGGTAGTCCAGCTCGTCCCACCGCACTTCCCGAAAGAACTGCTGGACAATGCCGTGCAGCATCGGACCACGCCAGATGATCGGCGTCTCATCCTGGGTCAGGAAACCCATCGAGACGACCGGAATACCATATTTCTCCGCCGGCACGATCTTCTTTCCATCCGTCTCCAGCTGTGTATGCACACCAAGCATGAGCGGGATGTTGGGGCCATAGACGTCGGCGTCGATCATGCCGACCCGTCCCCCACAGTGTGAGAGCGCCAGGGCTAGATTGACGGCTACCGTGCTCTTGCCGACCCCACCCTTGCCGGCGCCGACCGCGATGATGTTCTTTACTCCCGGGATTGGGGCTCGACCGGCCTCGGGCGACGCCACGGCGCGCACGTTCGAGGTCATGCTGACCTTGACGCCTGTCACCCCATCGAGCGCCGAGACGGCCGCAACCGCCTGATCGTGCATCTGATCCTTTACCGGACAGGCCGGTGTCGTCAACTCGATCACGAACGAAACTTCCCCACCTTCGACCCTGACATCCTTGACGAAGTCGAGACTGACGATGTCGCGGCCCAGGTCGGGGTCCTGCACGACCCGAAGCGCCTCGAGCACCGCAGTCGGTTCGACGTTCCCTGTGATCATCACTACGTCCTCGCACCGTCGCCGGAGACGCCCCACTGCGTCACGCCTGGCGACGAACGATCCAGCTTAGTCAGTTTGGCAAAACCCTGACAAGTCCGCGTGGCTGAGACGCGGGTGACAGGCGTCGTGGCGGTGTGTCAGACCGCGGTCCGGAGATCATCATGACCGACGACGAGACCCCCGAGGCACCGCCGCCAACGACACCACCGACCACGCCGCCACCACCGCCGCCGCCGTCATCAGGCGCAGCGGCGCCCAATCGCGGGGTGATGGTGGTCATCTCCTATCTCTGGATTCTGGCCCTCGTGCCACTGTTCCTCGAGAAGCAGGACAGCGAAGTCCAGTGGCATGCCAAGCACGGGCTGGTGCTTTTCGGAGTGGAGTTCTTCGCATTTGCCGCCCTCACCATTCTCGGTATCGGCTCGGGCGGTCTCGGCTGTCTGCTGTTGCCCCTAGTCCAACTCGCCGTGCTGGCGCTCCACGTCGTGTGCATCGCCAAGGGACTCCAGGGCGAGCGCTTTCTGATACCGGGTATCAGCGAGTACGCGAACAAGCTCTGAGCTTGACAGAAGTCGCAAGTCAGTCGACGCGGGAGGGCTTCGCCAGCCTCCTCAACCACGCCGTGGCTACCACGAACGATTCGAGCGTTCCTACCGCCAGAGCACGGCGCACTCCGACACGGTGGATCACCGTGAAGCGGACCTTGGTCTTGCTGGTTGTCTTGTTGGTGACGTTCGGAGTGGCAGACGGGCGTCAGCCGCCTGACCAGCAGGTCGGCGCGCGCTGGGCACTGGCGGGCATCACTTGGTATCAGCGGACCCTGTCGTCCCGATTGCCGGTGTTCGGGGTGTCTTGCCGGTTCGTCCCGACTTGCAGCCGATACGCGCACGCTGTGATCGGCGAACACGGATTGTGGCGAGGCACCGGACTTACACTCGGCCGGTTGGCCCGCTGCGGCCCCTGGAGGCCGGACGGCACGATGGACCCGCCACCGCACCGCGACACAGAAGGCGAGTAACAGCTACTGTACGGAAATCCGGATTTCCACGCAGGTGGCCGGGGCGTATGACGGGGTGACGTCGAAGCGCAGACGGGCGCCGTCGCGCACACCGGGCGGCACGACCAGCTGAAGGTGGTGCGGCAGCCGCCCGGCGCCACTCCCGTCGCAGGCGCCGCACGG